>PUMJ01000152.1 GCA_003551305.1 Candidatus Brocadiaceae bacterium | reverse complement strand
GGCGACCTCGACCCGCCGGGCCAGCCAGTCGCAGATGTCCGTTACCACCTCCTGGTAGGTCGGATTGCGCTGCATGGTCCGGGGGCTGCCCAGCATGTGCATCAGGATGATCGGCGCGCCGTGTTCTGCGGCGAGGGTGGCCACCTCCGGGTCGGTCCGCAGGGCGCTGACATCGTTGATTATCTGCGCTCCCGCCTGCAGTGCCGCCTCGGCGACGGCTCGTTTCTGGGTATCTATGCTTACCGGGACGCTCACCTCGTGGACCAACTGTTCTATGACGGGGACGACTCGTCTTATCTCCTCCTCGGCCTCCACGGGCTCACTGCCCGGCCGGGTGCTCTCCCCGCCGATGTCAACAATATCGGCGCCCTCGGCGCACATATCGCGCCCGTGCCGGACAGCTGCGCTTCGGTCGTAGAAGCGACCTCCGTCGCTGAACGAATCCGGAGTGACGTTCAGGATGCCCATGAGCAGGGGCCGAGCCGTCAGGTCCAGCGAGCGGCCCGAGGGCAGGGCCAGACGGAACTCGGGGCGTGGCACCCAGGGGCTTGCGTCTTCTGGCGTTCTGCTCAAGAGCGGGCTTCTCCCCACAAGCGCTAAATGTGTTCGTTCTCCTGCACGAGGGCGACTGTAATTGAGCAGCCTGCCGAATGCAAGCGCTCCCGCGTGTCGGGTTGCGGCGTAAGCGCAGCCGGGGGCGCGCAGGGCCGTGTGAACTGCCGTTTTTTTGGCCATCATTTTCCGTGCAGTGCTGTGCAGTCGGCCCCGGCAATACGAGCAACGCAAAGCTTTCACTGATAGCCATTTAAGATGGCACCTCGCCCGTCTGGGGTGGCGCGGCGGCGCCCGGGTTTGTTTTGGGCTTTGCCCTTCGGCTACGCTGTGAACGAGTTTACCATTGAGGTGGGTTCGAGCGTGGGCTGATACGGAAGAAGGGGCTGAGAGAATATGAAACTGAAAGAAGCGCAGATGCTGGGAATCCTGGCGCTGATTGCCGTGGGGATCATCCTGCTGTGCATGTGGGGCGGGGAGGACTCCGCGCACGAGGAGACGACACTGGCCCAGGATGGTGCCTCTGAAACGGAGAGGGCGGGCCCGGACGATAATGAACTGGCCGAGCTTTACCACAGCCTGTTCTCAGACGCGCCGACAGTCCGCGAGGAGGCCCGGGAGCCAGAGCCGGCGTCCTACGTGATCGAGGTGGGCGGCCCATCCCGGAGACCCGCGGACCGGGCGAGCGAACAAGCGAGGATCCGGGACGTCATAGAAGAGAACCAGCCGGAGGAGATACCCCTCAGCCCGCCCGCCCGCCAACGGCCCGCCCAACAGCCGCAGCCCCGACAAGAGAGGCGTCCCCCGCCGCGGACGGTCACTCACATCGTGCAGAGAGGCCAGACTCTCAGCTCCATCAGCGAGCAGTACTACGGCACCGCCACGCGCTGGCGCGACATCCTGGAGGCCAACAAGGAAGTGCTGCGGGACCCGAACCGCCTGACGCCTGAGATGAGGCTGCGCATCCCCGAGACTCGCTCTCCCGCGGCCTCCGCCCGCCAGGACACGCAACAGCGTCCGGCCCTCGCCGCCAACACCCCCGAGGAGAGGCGGACGCACACCGTCCAGCGGGGCGAGACGCTTTACCGCATTGCTGAGAGATACTACGGCAGCGGCGAGAAATGGCGCGACATCCACGGCGCCAACAGTGGTCTCATCTCAAGCCCCCAGGACCTGCGGCCGGGCATGGAATTGCGCATCCCTTGAGGGCGCCCTTAGCGCTGCGACTCCGGGGAGGGAGGCCGTGCCATCACGCCGCCTGCGGGGTCCGGCACGGGCTTCGGCCGTTCTCGGCGCCACCAGCTTCGTGCTTTGTTCCGGTTGCCGAAAACCAGAACCCCGGCAAAGGTCCGGCGGCTGTCTGGTTGCCGCGCCGGCGCCGGCCTGCCGAAACGCACGCGCTCATGCGCGGAACCCTCGCTCCAGCCGATGCATGGCATTCGGGCCGGCCCCCACTCCGAAGAACTCAGCGGCCCCGGCCAGGCCGCAGGTGGCTTTGTGCTTCGCCGGCAGGGTGCTATACTGGATTGTGAATCGGATGCCCTCAAAGTGACGTTTGCTTCTCCGGAAAGGCCGCTGCATGGGAGTCCAGGACCAGTTGAAAGCCCTCGGGGGGGACAACCTGCCGGAGCGCATTGAATTGAACGGCCACCGTCTCCACCTGCGGGAAGTTTACAAACACACTCTGTTAGCTGCGGTGGGCCGGTACGGCAACAGCACCCGAGAGGTGGTGTTGAAGGTCCACCGGGCGGCGCCGCTTTTCGGGCTGCCTCTGGCATGGCTGGGGGGGCTTATGGCGCGCTACGAGGCCGCCGTGCTGCGGCACCTGCAGGGCATCCGCGGCGTTCCGGCACTGGAGGGCATGTACGGGCGCACGGGCCTGGTCCACGAATACATACCCGGCGGGCCGCTGAGAAGTTCCCGGGAGGTGGACGCGAAGTTCTGTCGAGAGCTTTTCTGGCTGCTGCGTCGGATGCACCAGCGGGGCGTGGCCTATGTGGACCTGGAGAAGCCGGAGAACATACTGGTCGGCGAGGACGGCCTGCCATACCTGATAGACTTCCAGGTGGCCCTGTACGTGCCGGAGCGCTTCCTGGGAAAAACGTTTCCCGTGCGCTGGTTGCGCCGCCAGCTCCAGAAAGCCGATATCTACCACCTGCGCAAGCACGTCAGCCGCCTGCGACGGAGCAAGTTGACGACTGGACAGCGAAAGAGGCTGCGGCAAAAACCGTGGCTTGTGAACGTGGGCACCACTGTCAGCACACCGTTTAAGAAATTCAGGCGATGGCTATGGGGGAGAACATGAGGTGGCGCAGACGGCCCCGACAACACCGGGGCTGGTGGGCCGGGGTACCGCTGGCCCTTCTTCTGCTCTCATGCATCTTGTGCATGCCGGCCGCCGCCGGGGGCGTCACGGCGGAGCAACTCCAGGAGCACATAGAGGAACTGGTGGCCGAGATCCGCCAGACCCAGAACCCGGACGGTTCCTTCCGGGGCAGCCAGCGGCAGTGGATTGTGGGGCAGACGGCCCTGGCCGTGCTCGCGTTGAGGTCGGCGGGGTTGCCGGAAGACGACCCGGCCATCAGCCGGGGCGTGGAATATCTGCTGGACAACGCTCCGCCTGCCACCCATGGCGTTTACGAACGATCGCTGGTGGTCATGGCTTTACACAGCGTGGACCCGGAGGCATACCGCGGGCAGATCGAGGCCAACGCCTCCTACGTGCTGCGGGCGCAGCAGGAATCGGGGGGGTGGTCCTATTCCCGAACGGGCCGCCCGGACAACTCCAACTCGCAGTTTGCGTTGCTGGCGCTGCACGCCGCCGCGCTGAGCGGGGTGGACGTGCCGCCGGAGGCGTGGACGGCTGCCCGCAGATACTACCTGGCCCGCCAAAACGCCGACGGCGGCTGGGGCTACACCACTCGCGGCTCCACCAGTTACGGCAGCATGACGGCCGCCGGTGTGGCCAGCGTCTTTATCTGTGACCTGTGGTTGCACGTTGCACGGGGGGAGTGCGGACGCTATCCCGACCAGCGACCCATCCAGACGGGGCTGCGCTGGCTGTCGCGCAACTTCTCGGTGGTTACGAACCCCGGCCACAGGGGTTGGAAGTTCTACTATTTGTGGGGCCTGGAGCGCGCCGGCACTATCCTGGCCCGCCGTTACATCGGGGGGCGGGACTGGTTTCGGGAGGGGGTCGAGCATCTGGTCGGCGATCCGCGGGAGCGGGTGCTGGCCGGCACGCAACACGAGTGGGACCTGATGCGGGACAGCTACAGGTTGCTGTTCCTGGCGGCCGGGAATGCACCCCTGGTGCTCCACAAGGCCGAGTGGGACGGTCAGTGGGAGCCGCGGCGTTTCGATGCGCGGTTCCTGACTCATTTTCTCGAACAAGAAGTGGGCCGGCCGTTGGACTGGCAGATTGTGCCGCTTGAGGCCCCCCTGGAGCAGTTGATGAGGGCGCCGATGCTCTACATCAGCGGGGAGGGGGACGCGGCGTGGACGCCCCGACAGGTCGAACGGCTGCGCCAGTACGTGCAGGCCGGCGGCATGGTCCTGATCGAAGCCGCCGACGGGGATGAGGACTTCGACCGGGCGGTACGGCGGCTCCTGCGCTCCGCTTTTCCCGAGGAGGAACTCGAGCGGCTCTCGCCGGAGCATCCCCTCTACACCATCTACTTCAACATCCCGGAGGCGGATCGGCCCCCCCTGGAGGGCATACAGGGGCCGTGCTGGCTTTCGGTCGTCTACGCCCCCCGCGGGCTGTCCTGCCCCTGGGACGTTGCGCACTTCGAGCACGGGAACTTCCGGCTCGGCGCCAACCTGGTCGCCTATGCCACGGGCATGGAGGACCTGGAGGGCAAACTGGCCGAGCGTACCTGGCACGTGCCCTCCGAGGCCGAGCCCGGCGAGCGCGGGGGGGCGTTCGTCATGGGCCAGGTCGTGCATCCAGGCCAGTGGCAGCCCCACAGGATCGCGTGGAGAAAAGTGCTCGAGCAGGTGAGCGAAAGGGCGGGCATCGAGGTCTACAGCCGCCCGGTGCCGATTGACCTGCAGCGGGACAGCCCGTATGAGGGGCACATGCTTTACCTTACGGGCACGGAGGAAATCCGCCTGGAGCCGGAGGAGCGAGACAGGCTTCTGACGTACCTTGAACGGGGCGGCTTCATCTTCGCGGAGGCCGCCTGCGGCAGCGAACGGTTCGATAGCTCTTTTCGCGAGCTGATGCGCAGCATGTTCCCCGACAGGGAGCTTGAGCGGCTTCCGGTCGGCCATCCCTTGCTTGCGATCGGAGAGCCTCTGGAGGAAGTGGACTACTCCGAACCGGTGCAGCGCTTCGAGCCGGGTCTGCGCCGGCCCTACCTGGAGGCGATAGAGTTCGAGGGACGGGCAGCAGTCGTTTACAGCCGTTTTGACCTGAGCAGCGCCATCAACGGGCATCCATGTTACTGGTGTCTGTCCGTGCTGGAGCCGTCCGCCAGCCGGCTCGCCTTGAAGATCGTGCTTTACGGCCTGTCGAGTTAGGACGGCGGGCGCCGCCCCGTCGCAGATTGCGAGGGGCGGATTGTTCTGATATCGTTTGCGCGGCGGGGCGCTGGCATGGGCCGCCCCCGTGATCTGCCGGGCGGGTGTTCGAGATACCAGTCATGCCCCGACTACTCAAAAACGCCGTAAGGGCTTCGCTGGCGGTGCTTGCACTGACCGCCATCACCTACCTGTCCCTTCTGCCGCTGGCGCGGCTGCCCGAATTCGCTCGCCTCCCCCTCACCGGCGGTCGCATGCTCCTGCGCACTTTGCTGGACCGCTCACTCGTGGTCGGAGCGATGGCCTACCCCGTTGTGCGTTCCCGCTGGTCCGGCTCCCAGTTGGTGTTCGCCGTGGGAGCGGCCTACTTTGGCATATACACCCTGGTGCCGCAGTTCGAGGCCGGACTGGTCTTTCCCGACGCCGTCACCTCCGCCACTGTAGCTTTGCTGACGGCGCATGGCTTTCTGATGGCCGTGGCGTTCTCGGTGCTGCTGGTGTGCGCCATGGGGCGGCTGGGGGGCGAAGAGCCCCGTCGGGAGAGCGGCCGCCTGCAGATGGCGGCCACGCAATGGTTGTGGCGGCTGTCTGTGTGCCTGGTAGCCAGGCTGGTTCTGAAGGTCGCCGGTGTGAGCCTCAGGCACCGACTGCTGGGTGCTGGTCTGGGACTGGCGGGTGCTCCTCACCCATGGGCGTGGTTGCTGCTGCAGGCGGGGCAGGCGATGCTGCTGGTTGTCTTCGCGCTGCCACTGTTGAAGATGATGAAAGGCGGACGCCTGGAGGCGAGCCTGACGCTGGCCGGCGTGCTGTTCGCCGTCGGGGCGGTCGGACCGGTTCTCAGCGCTCAGCCTTTTGTGCCCACCGTCGCCTCACTGGCCCGTATGGCTGACCTCGGGGGGACTAATCTTCTTTACGGAGCACTGGTGGGGTTTCTGTTCAGCCGCAACGGACATGTGGCCCGCAGCAACGGCAGAGGCCGGCCCGGGCTTGCCTAACGGCCCTGCGGCGTGCGCAGTGCGGCCGCAGCGTCCTGCAACTGCTCGGGCACGCTGATGCCGGCCGGACATTTCTCGGCGCACTGGCCGCACTCCATACATTCCTCGGGGTCGACCTCAAGGGACTCGAACAGATCGTATCCCTGGCGCTGCAGATGTTCCGGATATGACTTCACCGTCATCTGCGCCCTGAACACGGCGGGGATGTCTATGCCCTGGGGGCAGGGCTGGCAGTAGCCGCACTGAAGGCATTGCTGGCCGTAGCGGTAGGTGCGACCTTTGGCCGCGATGGCGCCCACCAGGTCGGCCCGCTCCTTATCGTCCATCTCCTGAAACCCAGCGCCCACGCGCGCGTTCTGGCGAACCTCTCCCGCGTTGCGCATGCCGGGTATGACGCAACTGACGCATTCGTTGCTCAGCACGTAGCGCAGCACGGCGGTCACAAGGGGGTCCTCATCAGCCGGACGACGCCCCTCCTCGAATCCCTCCGAGACGAGCATGCCGCCGGAGAGTGCCTTCATCACGATGACCCCGACGTCGTGGTCACCGGCCAGAGGCAGGATATCGGGGCCCACCCCCTCCGTGTCAATGGGGCTGTAGCACACCATGATAGTCTCGAACTCGCCGCAGGTGATGGCATCGCGCATGATATCCAGGTCCCGGTGGACGGTGATGCCCAGATGCGTGAAGAGCCCTTCGTCGCGTGCCTGCAGGGCGGCCGCCAGGGCGCCGTCACCTGAGGTCACTTGGCGCCAGTGCTCACGGCTGCTCACCGTGTGGAGCTGGTACAGGTCCACACGCTCCATCCCGAGTTCGGACAAACTCGTCTCCAGGTCCCGCCGCAGTCCGGCGGCGTCCCGCGCGCTGCTCTTGGTGGCGATGTAGAACTCCTCGCGCCTGTGGCCGACGGCACGGCCTATCTTCTGCTCGGAGTCCTTGTAGTTGCGGGCCGTGTCAATGAAGTTGATGCCCAGGTCGAGAGCGGTGTTCAGCGCTTCGGCCGCCTGCTCCTGCGAAACCTGGGGCAACTTGATAGCACCGAAGCCCACCTGGCTGACTGAGAGTCCGGTCCTGCCCAGTTTGCGTCTGTGCATGGTGTCTTCCTTGGCGTGTGTGTTCAACCGTCATCAGCACTCACCCCAGGGTACTCGATTGTGCCCCGCTCCGCATCCGCGAAAGCACCTTCCCGGGGCGTCGCGTGGGGAGGATGGCGGTCCACCCGACGGTTAACTGCCGCACATCCTGTGGTAGAATCGGTGTTACGTATCGCGCGGAATTGCCCGGAGGAGAGCATTGGCGAAGCTTTCGATGAACCAGCTTATCAACTTCTCCGAGCAACTGGCCACCATGCTGGAGGCCGGTTTGCCGTTGTCCCGCGCCCTGGAGGTCTCGGGCCGGCAGGCGCGCGGGCGGGCGGCCGTGGCGGTGCGGACGCTGCGGGGCCTCATCGAAAAAGGCGCCACCTTCACCGACGCGCTCGAGCAGAGCGGCGTGTTCCCCGATTTCTACGTTCGTCTGGCCGAAGTAGGGGAGAGCGGTGGCGCGCTGGACCGCGTCATCGCCGATCTGGCCGATTTCTACTCTTTCAAGCGGAGTCTGAGGCGGGACTTTATCAGCCGGATTGTCTTTCCGGTGCTCCAGTATGTCTTTGCAGTGGCGGTCGTCACGGCGGCTCTTTTCATCCTGCGTCATCTCGGTTCGGATGCAGGAAACCCCGCGTGGGTGGCGGGTGTGGGTTACGGTCTGCCGGCGGCGCTCGTCCTGGTGTATTACGGGTTGCTGAAGCCGCTGGCCGGCGCCAGACCGTTGCACGAGGTGGCCCTCCGGGTGCCGATGATCAGGGAAATCGTGCTCTCGCTGGCCCTGGCCCGTTTCAGCCGGGTCATGCACCTGACGTTCGAGGCCGGCATGCCCATCGCCGAAGGGGTCGAGCGGGCGATGCAGGTGACCGAGAACGGGGCTTTCGCGGCCCGGGCCGGCCGTGCCCGGCGGGCCATAGACGCGGGCCGCCCTCTCACCGGGGCCTTGCAGGAAGCGCGCGTCTTTCCGGCCGAGTTCACCGACGTTGTCCAGGTGGCCGAAGAGGCGGGGAAGCTCTCGGAACGGTTCGCGTGGCTTACCGAGCATTACACCGACCGCGCTCGCTTCGCCATGCGCGCGTTCGTCTCGGTGCTCTCGAGGCTCGTCTGGGTACTGGTGGCCGTCGTGATGGTGATCTTCATCTTCCGCATGTTCACCACCTACAGGGGGGCCATTGAGGGGAGTCTGGGGCGGTGAGTCGCAGGGCACTGGGGCGGGGATAGAAAGAGCGCGCCGCTCCGGCCAACGCCCGGGGCGGCGGATGTTGCATTCCGGAACGGCGCGCGACCCTCGACAGGCGAGGGTGGGCTGCTCACTTCAACGTCAGTTCGCAGGTGGACTCCCAGAGTCCGTGGATGTTGCAGTAGGCCAGGGCGTGCAGCGTGCCCGGTTGGGTGGTCTGCATCATGCCGGTCACCTGGTGGTGGGTGTGAACCGGCCCCTTGTTCGCCCCTTCTGTGCTTTCGCCGTGTGAGTTGAACTCGAACCGGCCGACCTCGTGCAGGTAATCCGCCCCCTCGGGGTGGAAGTGAAGCTCGATCCAGCGGATGTGGTGCTCCGTCGTGTTCGGGTGCGCGATGGCTTTGCCCAGGCTGATTTTGACCTCGAACATCTCCCCCGCCTCGACCTCCCCCGGGCATTCAACCACCGGGACGTGTTTCTCGTTCATGTAATCTTCCGTCTGGATCTTCTCGCCCAGTCTGCTCATCAGTTCCTCCTTCCGGGTTTAGACTTGCTCTGGTTCATCTGGTCTTCCTGCAGCGCCTGTCGCTACGCTGATAAGGCCCTGGCAGGCGCTCTCATGCGACGAGGGCTCCGTTATCGCTCGGGGCGCCGTCGCTGCCGAAGGCTTCCTCGTCCCCGTCGGCCTCGAAATCCGGCAACGGCGCCCCGGGGTCGTCGTCCTCGACCTTGATTGAGTAGTGAACACCGCACGAACAGCGAACTCTGGAGGGCGCGCAGGATTCATCCAGGATGGCCCTGTGCAGCTTTCGTCCACAACTGGTGCAAAGAATGGCAACTTCAAGCATCCCCATGTCCCCTCTTGCGGGTTTCAGTCCTGCCCCAGGTGCTCTCGGAAGATCTCCTTGGCCCATGCTGTCTGGGTGCCCGCCCCCTCGACGGCTGCTATCAGCAGGGCCTCGGTGACCTCCTGCTTGCTGGCACCGGCATCGAGTGCCCCCTTGATGTGCGTCTCGGTGCAATGCGGGCACCGGAAGACGCACGCCAGCGCGGCCATCAGCAGTTCCTTCGTCTTCTTGTCCAGCACCCCTTTTTCGTTGACGGCCTCGTAGAAATCAGCGAACGACTGACCGATCTCCGGTGAATTCTGAACGTACCACGGTCTGGCGTCAGGCATGGTCCTTCTCCCCCTGTGCTCAGCTTAGCGGCTTATCCCCAGGGCCACAGACCCGCCGCGCGCAAGAGGACTGTGGCGGTGTCAATCTCGTCTCGGGCCTCTTCCCGCAGTCCCGACGTAACGGCCCGGTACCAGCGCTTCTCGTCCCGGCCTTCATGCGCTGCCCTTGCGGCCCGACCCGCCAGCCAGACAGCGGCGGGGCAGGCCAGCGGTACGATGCGCGTGTTCATCACCCGCAGAGCCGCGTTCCACTGCGCCAGCGCTGCCATGTCCCCGGCAGCTGCCGCAGCGTCCCGACGCCTTGCGAGCGCGCCGGTCCAGCGCTTCAGCCTGGTTCTCTGGTCGGTTTGACTCATCAACGCTGTCACCCGTTCGGGTGTCATCGTCCCACTGCCCCGTCAGGTAGTGAAGAAAAGGGAAGCTTCGCCGGCGCTCGCCGGGCACCGCAGGTTCTTCGGGTCCGTTGCCGGGCCCCCCGGCTCAAGGCGGCCAACGGCCGCAGCAAGCCTACCGGCACAGACCTTCAGCTCCTTCGCGGTTACGCCCGGCGGGCCCCCCCGATCCGGCGAAGCCTCCCGTGCGCCCCCTGAGTGGCTCCCACCCATAATGATTCTTGAAAGGCCGAAGCTGGTCCTCTCTTGCTTGTCACAGAACTCGCATCGAGCTTCTAACGGCTCTGACTACCGCCGTTCTCGACACATGAGGATGATAGGGCAACGGGGAGGTTCTGTGAAGTCAGGAAAAACCCCAATCGCCGGTGGGGGTATCCCCACACGCCGGCGTCCCATATGGCTCGGGCAGAACATCAGGTGGGGAGAACCCCCACGACGGTCAGTCTTCCAGGGGGGTGAGCCCCTGGCGGATGGCGTACTTGGTCAGTTCGGCGACGCTGTGGATGCCCAGTTTCTTCATAAGGCGGCTGCGGTGGGTCTCTACTGTCTTGACGCTGATGCCGAGGCGGGCGGCGATTTGCTTGGAGACCAGCCCTACGGCCAGCAGTTGCAGCACCTCGCGCTCACGCGGGGAGAGCGGCGAGCTTCTGCCGGAGGCCCCGCTGGACAGTCGGCGCTGGTATTCGTCTATGGCGGAGCCGGCGATCTTGGGGCTCAGGTACATTCGGTCCCCCGCGACTTCGTGCAAAGCGGTGGAAAGCTCCTCGAAGGCGCTGTCTTTGAGAAGATATCCGGACGCCCCCGCCTCCAGCATCTCGGTGACGAACTGGCCGTCGGAGTGCATCGAGAGGCCGACGACTTTGACGGCCCGATGCTCGTCGGTGATGCGGCGGGTCGCTTCGATGCCGTTCAGCTCCGGCATACCCACGTCCATCAGGACGACGTCCGGCATCAGCTCTTCCACCAGTTCGATGGTCTCGCGCCCATTCTGGGCCTCGCCCACGACTTCCATGTCAGGCTGGTGCTCGATGAGCGAGCGGAGTCCGTCCCGAACTATCTTGTGGTCATCTGCCAGCAGTATCCGAATGGGGCGCACAGGTGTGCTCGCCTGGTCAAAGGTGCGTTAGCCTGTCATCGCCCCGCTGGCGGTGCCACACGGGGGAATGTGGCGTGCCCGGACAATTCCGACAAGCCTGATTATGCGCTAAATCGAGCCCCTGTCAAGACAAAAACTGATTCCACGGTTCGTGAAGGCGCCCACGACGCGCCCCTCCCGCCGGAGTGAAGCCGCCGGGCTGTGCGCTGCTGCACCGGGCCCTCGGCGGCGGGCGGCGCTCAGGCGCGCTCAGAAGGGCCGCCGCGCCCCTTACGCGCTGCACGAGAACCGCCGATTCGCCGGGGGAGGAAACGCCCCGGCAGGGCCCGGGAACTCCCCGGATTGGCCTTGACAAGCAGAGCGGGAGGGGTAACCTGTCACCATGAGAATGAACTCGCAGCTTCGCTACCTGCAGATAGGAAACCTCCACTGGTGAGGTAACCCGCATGGTGGAAGCTGTCGGCATCACGTCGCGGTCGCAGTGGTTGTGGCCTTTCTGTGCACGGGTTTGTGGGTGAATGCCCACGCCCGTTCACGCTACAGCTATCGTGTCTACGCGGTGAGCCGGTTATTGCTCGGGGTGGCCATTGGCGCGTTC
>PUMJ01000013.1 GCA_003551305.1 Candidatus Brocadiaceae bacterium | reverse complement strand
TGTGCTCGTCCGAGCTCAGCTTCAATGAGCCCGGGCGGGGCCGGATGCCCGATCCGGAGCATCACCGGGAGTTCGGCAGGCTGCTGGGGCGCCGTATGGAGGAGCTGGGCCTGAGGACGCGCCTGCTGGCCGGCGACGTGGCCAGCCCCGGCGGCCCGAACCTCGAGTACCCGAAACCACTGCTCGAAGACCCCGAGGCGAGGCAGTACGTGGACGCGCTGGCCTTCCACTCCTGGGGCGGGGCCAGCCCCGAGACCTACCGCGCCTGGTCGGACATGGCCCGCGAGCACGACCTGCCGCTGTTCTGCACAGAGCTCGGCTGGTACGCCCTGGCGCACCACTCGACGGCCTACCACACGGCGCTCTACACCCTGGAGGAGCTTCGCGTCTACCAGGACCTGCTCCTGCACGCACGCCCGCAGGTGCTGATGCACTGGGAGTACGGGGGCAGCTATCCGCTCCTGCTGGAGGAGGAGGGCGAACTGCGGCCCACGGCTCGTTACTGGATGGTCGGCCAGTTCGCCAACCTCACCCCGCAGCACGCCACAGCCCTGGGCACCGAGAGCGACCACGAGGACGTCCTTTTCACCGCCTTCCGGGGCAGGGGGGAGGGCGGGCGGACCGTCCATACCCTGCACGTGGCGAATCTGGGCGCTGACCGGCAGGCCACGCTGCAGGGGCTGCCCCGGGGGCTCACCGAGCTGGAGGTCTCCCACATCAGCGTCCACGACCCACGGGAGCCTGTCGCGCGAACCGTGCCGGCAGCCGACGGCGGGCTCAAGATGCGCCTTGAGCCCCTGTCGCTGACGACGCTGCGCTGGGAGGAGTGAGCGCGGGCCCCCGGCCGGGGGCACATCACTCCGGGGGCACACGTCAGAACGGAAGAGGGCGAACGATGATAACGCTGTACAGAACTCCCGACTGTCCAAGGTGTTCCGACATCCAGTCCACATTGCGGGACATGGCCGTCGCCCACGAGGTGGTCGTGCTCGAGAGTGCGGACCGGCTGCCGGCCGGGCTGGAGGCCGACGCGCTGCCCGTCCTGGTCGACGACGGTGCGGTTGTGCAGGGGGCCGAGGCCATCTTCGAGCGGCTTGAGGAACTCGAAGGCTTCCGAGAACAGTGGTACCGGTTCCAGAGCGATGCCTGCTACTGCGACGAGGAAGGCAACGTCGAGTAGGGCGGGAGCCGCCAGTTGCCCGCGTGCGGCAGGCGGGCCGGTTGTGGGGTCGGTGGTGTGCCGCTATAATCGGCATGTCCCCTTCCCCCCCTTTTGCGAGGATGCCCCGCCATGGACAGAGGACAACTGGCCCTGCGCCTGAAGCAGGTCGCCCTGCTGGAAGGCGAGTTCACCCTGCGCAGCGGCCGCAAGAGCAACTACTACTTCGATAAGTACCTCTTCGAGACCCACCCGGGCCTGCTGCGGGACGTGGCGCGGGAACTGGCCCGCATGCTGCCGGAGGACACCGACCGGCTGGCCGGGGCCGAACTGGGCGGCGTGCCGCTGGCCGCCGCCGTCGCGTTGGAGACGGACATCCCGTTCGTCATCGTGCGCAAGGCGAGCAAGGACTACGGCACCGAGAACCGCATCGAGGGCGTGCTGCAGCCGGGAGAGAACGTCGTGCTGGTCGAGGACGTGGCGACCACCGGGGGGGCGGCCCTGAGCGCCGTCGAGGTGCTGCGGGCGGCCGGCGCCGGACGCGTCTCCGCCCTGGTCGTGCTGGACCGGCAGGAAGGCGCCGAAGAGAACTTCCGCCGGGCCGCCGTCCCCTTGCGGGCGCTGTTCACCACCGAGTCGCTGGGAGTTAAACCATGACCGAGGATTGCGCTCAGGCGGAATACCGTTCTCCGTTCGTAACCCGCTGGGCGGGGCCGGAGATGATACGCAACTGGAGCGACCTGACCAAGTTCCGCACATGGCGCCGCCTGTGGATCGCTCTGGCCGAGGCGCAACGTGAACTCGGGCTGGACATCAGCGAAGCCCGGATAGACGAGATGCGTGAGCACCGCGACGACATCAACTTCGAGGTGGCCGCCCAGAAGGAGAGGGAGCTTCGCCACGACGTCATGGCCCACGTGCACGCCTACGGGGAGCAGTGCCCCCGGGCGCGCGGCATCATCCACCTGGGCGCCACCAGCGCGTTCGTCGGCGATAACACCGACCTTATTCTGACGCGCCGCGCCCTGCGGCTGCTGCAGGCCCCGCTGGCGCAGGCGTGTCGGAACCTTGCGGAGTTCGCCCGCCTGCATCGGGGCGTGCCGTGCCTGGGCTACACGCACTTTCAGCCGGCGCAGCTGACCACGGTGGGCAAACGCGGCTGCCTTTGGCTGCAGGACCTGCTGGACGCGCTCGGCGCCATCCGCGCCATGGCTGACGAGATGCCGTTCCGGGGGGTGAAGGGCACCACCGGAACGCAGGCCAGCTACCTGGCGCTCTTCGACGGTGACGCCGGCAAGGTCAAACAGCTCGAGCGGCTTGTGGGCTCGAAGATGGGTTTCGAGCGCGTCTATCCCGTCACGGGGCAGACCTACCCACGCGTGCTCGACTACCGGGTGCTGACGACGCTGGGGCGTCTGGCCGTGGCGGCGCACAAGATGGCGGGCGATATCCGCCTGCTGGCCGGGCTGAAGGAGATCGAGGAGCCGTTCGGCCAGAAGCAGGTCGGCTCCTCCGCCATGGCCTATAAGCGCAACCCCATGCGCAGCGAGCGGATGACGGCGCTGTGCCGGTTCGTGCTGGTCAGCGCGCAGCACGCGGCTTTCACCGGGGCGGACCAGTGGCTTGAGCGGACGCTGGACGACTCGGCCATCCGCCGGCTCTCGTTGCCGGAGAGCTTCCTGGCGGCGGACTCGATAGCGCGCGTCTGCGCGAACGTGACCGCCGGCCTGGTGGTGAACGAGAAGGTGGTGCGGCGGCGCGCCGAGGCGGAGCTTCCGTTCATGGCCACGGAGAACATCCTGATGGCCGCCGTGCGCGCAGGGGGCGACCGTCAGGAACTGCACGAGAGAATCAGGCGCCATTCGATGGAGGCCGCCGAACGCGTGAAGCACGGTGACGGAGAAAACGACCTGATAGAGCGCATCCGGGGGGACGAGGCCTTCGCCGCCGTCCACGGGGCCCTTGACGAGATGATGGCGCCGGATAATTTCGTGGGCCGAGCCCCGCAGCAGGTGGAGGAGTTCCTGGCCGAAGTGGTCGAACCGGTCCTGGCCGATTACGATGAACCAGAGAGCGAGCCGGCCGCGTTGCGCGTCTGAATAGGCCGCTCGCCGCGACGAAGGAGAGAGAAGATGACCGACGGGTCCAGCGCGGGCCGCAAGTGGATGTGGGGTTGCACGGGGGGCTGTTTCGGCCTGATAGTGGTCGGCATCATCGCCATCGTCGGCCTTATATGGTACGTCATCGCGGCGGTGCCCGTGGTGCCGCCGGAGACCTTCCTGCTGGGGCAGAGCACGGCATTCGCCATCGTGCGCATCGAGCCTGACGACACGCTGATGATGGAGCTGCCGTTCCGCATCGTGGCCCATCCCGAGGTGCGCCGGCATCTGCCGGAGCAGCAGGTGGACCCGCAGGCCCGGGAAGCCAACCTGGAGCAGGCCCGCGACCGACTGCGCCGGCTGGCGCCGCTGCAGGCGGTGGGCTTGTTGCTGCCGGTCGAGGCAGAACAGAACGCAGATGAGCCGACGTTCACCAGCGCCGCGGTTTTCTCGGTGCGGGGCTACAGCCGCGTCTTCCGCCTCTTGCTGTTAAGCAGGCTGCAAGAGCATGTGACAGAAGAGTATAGAGACGCCGCCATAGTGGAGCGCCCGGAGCAGCCCCGGCTGGCGTTCCGGGAGAACAACTTCATCGGGGCGGAGCGCATGGAGACCGTGCACGCGCTGGTTGACCGCATAGTCGAGCAGCGGGAGCGCGAGGCCGCCGCCCCCCCGGACGAAGTGCCCCGGCCCGAACTGGACCTCGAGCCGCGCCTGCAGGAAGCCTACGAGCGTCTCCCGCAGAACGCGCCGGTGCGGTTCGCCTGCCTGAACGAGCAGGGTGAGATGGCTTACCTGGCCGAGAGGCTGGGCATCGAGCAGAATGATGAGATGGAGGAAGCCCTCGGGCTGTTCGGCCCCGACGTGTTGCTGCTGAGCGGGACGCTTGAGCCGGTAGACGCAACCGACGCAGACTTCATGCTGCGGTGGGACTTCCATGAGGAGGCGAGCGCGCAGGCTGCCGAGGAGGGTCTGCGGCGCCTGCTGGAGGAACTTCCCGATGAGCCGGACCTGGAGCAGTTGCGCCTGGACAGGCCGGAACCGAAGGCCGTGCGCGTAAGGGTGCGCATCCGCAACCTCAGCGATCTCGTCGCCCGCCTGGCCGCCGCGGCGCCCCAGCAGGTCACTCTCCCAGAACCTTGACGATGAGCCGCTTGGGCCGCTGCCCGTCGAACTCGGCGTAGTATATCTGCTGCCACCGCCCCAGGTCCATTCGACCATCGGTTATCGGCACAATCACCTCGTGCCCGATAAGCAGGTTCTTCAGGTGGGCGTCTCCGTTGACTTCGCCCGTGCGGTGGTGATGGTAGTCGGGGCCTTCGGGCGCAAGCCGCTGGAGCCACTCCTCGATGTCCCGGATGATGCCCGACTCCGCGTCGTTGACGTAGACCCCCGCCGTGATGTGCATGGCGCTGACGAGCGCCATCCCCTCCTGTATGCCGCTCGCCGCCACCACCTGCGCCACGCGATCGGTGATGTTGATGTACTCCCGGCGTCGGTCCGTGTTGAACGTGAAGTACTCGGCATGGGCATTCATACGCTCCTCCTGATGAGTTGCCGGAAAGGTCCGGCGATGGTAGCGCTCATCGGCCTGGCCCGCAAGCGCTCACGAACACCGCCACCAGGGCATCCATCTTTGCCGGTCGGTGCCGGGTAACGCAAGTGTCGCGAAAGTGGCGGAAACTGCTTGACACTGCTGCCGCCCCTCCGTAAAATCACCTTGACCGGTGGGATAATGGGGGCCCTGCCGGAAAGCACCTCGCCACCGGCGGTGCGCAGGGCACGTGACGAGTCGCGGCAGGGGGAGCGGCTCATGGTGGTTGATGGCATGTCTGCAACCGCTTCCTGAGCGTCCTGACACCTGCCGGAGCCCCGGACAAGGATGAGGCTATCCGTTCGTCCTGCATCGGCGCCGGGAGCGTCCCGGCAGCGACGCGGAACGGAGCTTCTGCCCGAACCCGATCCGGAAAGGAGGTGAATGGAACCGCAACGGTATGGCGGGCCATAGTTAGGATGTAGTTGTGCAACGTACTTCCGACGCGGAGCCCATCCCGGACTTCGCCGCAACGAGCGCAGGCTCGGTCAGCAGACCGGCGCGCACCTGCAGTCGTCCTGGGCGGCGTTCGCCGTGGGACGACTTCTGGCGCCGAAGACGGGTGGGGGATGATTGGTGGGCCCAGCAGAATCAAGTGTGGGCCTCTGAAACCGCTTGGACGAAGGAGACGGACATGGGTAAGGACGACAGAACCGGACTGTTAGGCTGGCTGACGAGTCGTCGCGGATGGGTTGTCTTCGCCTGCATGGTTGCGATGACGCCCTTCATCTTTGGGGGATGCTTCGGTCGGTTCCCGCTGACCAGGCAGCTTTACCAGTTCAACCAGGAGGTCTCCGAGGACAGGATGGTCAGGACCGTGGTTTTCTGGGTCATGGTCATCGTTCCTGTTTACAACATCGGGATGCTCGCCGACGCCATAGTCTTCAACCTCATTGAGTTCTGGACGGGTGAGGAACTGCTCACCGCCGGCCCGACTATGGACGCGAACGGGAACGTGGTGTTGCTGACGCCATCTGAAGACGGTACGGAGGCCGTGATGACCGTGTCGCGCGACGGCGAGGTCATCAGCGAGCAGTCCTTCGTGAAGGTTTCAGACACCACATTCGAAGTCCGCGATCAGGACGGCACGGTGCGGGGAACGGTGCAGAAAGCCGAGGACGGAAGCATCTTTCTGACCGACGCGGACGGCACCTTGGTGGACACCCTGCACGCGGAGGATATCGCGGCGATGGGGCTCTGACGGCCAGGGGCCGCCGGCAGGGAACCTCGACGGACTTCCACCGAGCAGGCGCGTGCGCCTGCGTTCGGTCGGACCGCCCGGCGTCGAGCGGCGGACAGCCGAGCTTGGAAGCGTTGAGAGCCGTGTCGGCCTGAGGTCAGGCCCCCTGATCCCGCAGAGCACAGAGCGGCGGCCACGCCATCAGGCTGGCCGCCGCTCTGCTATTGAGAGCCTGTTGTTGAAAGGCCGGAGCTGCGCCCCGGCGCAGGGGGCGTGCTACACGCCGTAGAGGTGGTCCACCAGGGGCAGAGCGATGCGCTGGCCGGTCAGCACCGAGAGTCGCGCGGCCTCCATGATCTGCTGGGTGTCGTAGGCGTTCTCCGGGCTGCAGATGCCTTCGACCGGCTCGCCGCTGCGGATGCAGTGGACGAAGTATTCCGGCCCGTTGCGGCGGGGCGCCTCCAGGGCCGGGGCCTCCAGTTCCTTGCCTTTGCGGTCTTCTTTCGTGTGCAGCCGCACGCTGTTGCGGCCTGCTATCAGCACGCCCTCCGTGCCGTGCACGACCAGGTCGTGGGGCGGCACGTGCGGGACGGCCTCGGCCCAGGTGCACTCCAGGACGGCGTTGGCGTCCGGGTATTCGAGCGCCACGACGGCGTTGTCATCCACCGGGATGTACTGCTTGACCAGGCGGCCGGCGATGGCCATGACCTGAGTGGGCCGGCCGATGAACAGGCGGGCCAGGCTGGCGCCGTAGCCGAGGTAGTCGAACATCGCCCCCGCGCCGTTCTCGACCGGGTCGAACAGCCACTCGCAGAAGCGCCGGTCGCAGCCCAGTTCCTGCGGACCGCAGTGGCCGCCGCGCCACTTGAGCTGCCAGACGCGGCCGATGGCGCCCTCCTGCACCAGCCTGTGGGCGTAGTTGACGGCGGGAGACCAGGCTATCGGCCAGTTGACCATCAGCAGCACGCCGGCCTTGCGGGCGGCCACCAGCATCCGGTCGGCCACGCTCAGGTCGCTGGCCATCGGCTTCTCGATCATCGTGTGGAGCCCGCGCGCCGTGGCCATCTCGACCAGCTCGCCGGTGCCGCGATTAGTGCCGTAGCAGAAGGCGATGTCCAGTTCCTCGTTGTCCAGCAGCTCCTCGTAGTCGCCGTAGGTGTTCTCGCAGCCTGTCTTCTCGGTGAACTTCTCGAGCTGCTCGGGGTAGGGGTCGGCGGCGCCGACCAGTTCGACGTCCTCCATCTCCTCCAGCGGTGGCAGGTTGCTCCAGATGTGATCGTGCACGAGTCCGAGCACGCCAACGCGCAGTGTGTCAGCCATTGGTCCCTCCAGGTGTTATTGAGACAGAGAAAAGGTCCGAATTCTTCATGAATGTGCGCCGGGCCGGTACTGCTTCATCCTTTCGATGAGTTCCTCGGCGTGTCGCTCTCGGCCCGTCGAGCGAAGGTGCTCGACCCAGCTGGAGACGTCCCTCGCGGCCATCTGCTCGGCCAGGGCGTCCAGCGGGTCGGGGTGCGGCCCGTGCTTGCGGAACTGCTCGTGCTTCCACTGCTGCAGCAGATGGTCGTGCCGGGCCACCACGTCCGGCTGCTCCTCGGCCAGGTTGAGCGTGGTGAAGGGGTCCGCGTCCACGTCATAGAGCCAGAAGGGTTCGTCTATGGGGTAGACGCCGGGGAACAGCGTGCGCACGAACAGGTGCCGGCGCGTGCGGACGGCCTGCTGGACGGTCGCGATGCTCTGCTCGCAGACCAGGTAGTCGCGCCCTTCGAACTCCTGCCCGCGCAGGGCGGTGATGAAGGACTCGCCGTCCCAGAGGGGCGGCTTCTCGATATCGTACATGTCGCAGAGTGTCGGCGCCAAATCCAGCAGGTAGATCAGTCCGTCACAGGCGGACCGGCTGGTGACCCCCGGCCAGCGTACGATGAGCGGCCGTTGCAGGACCGGCTCGCTGGCCGTGTAGTGGTCCATGTAGATGCCGTTCTCGCCGAAACAGTCCCCGTGGTCGCCGCTCACGATGATGACGGTTTCGTCGAGGACGCCCTTCCCTTCGAGCACCTCCAGTATCTGGCCCAGGTAGTGGTCCACCTGGTAGATGGTGGCGTCGTAACCGTCAATGAGTTGCTTGTAGTCCTCGCGGGTGCGGATCTCGCGCGGCATCCACGGGAAGTTGTCGGGGTCCTGTCCGCCCAGCCCCCACAGGTCGCGTGCCGTGCGGGAGCCGTACCAGTTCTCGTACTGCTCGGTGATGGTTTCCTGGTCGGGCCAGTCCGGGGCGGGTTCGTCCTGGAATCGCTCCATCCACCGGGGCATGTCCGGGGAGCGGTAGGGGAAGTGGTTGTCCCAGTAATGGACGTGGACGAAATAGTCGTCCTCGTCGCCGTGCCGCTCGAACCAGGGCAGGGCGACGGTGTTGACCTCGTCGCACGTCTCGAAGCCGCGTCGCAGGTTGATGAGGTGGTGTTCGTCCCAGCCGGCGTGGAACCACCAGGCGTCGTGGCGGTCGGCGAAGTTGGAGAAGCTGATGGGCCGCACGCCGTGGGCGCGCATGTGGCGCATGACCATCGGCATCTCGCGATCGCGCGCGCGGCGGGTGGCGGTCTCCGGGTAGCGGATGGGAGTGTCCACGTTGCCGACGACGCCGTTGTTGAAGCCGAACCGGCCGCTGAACAGCGCGGCCCGGCTGGGCACGCAGGGGGCATCGCTTGTGTAGCAGCGGTTGAAACGCACCGCCTCCTGCGCCAGCGAGTCAATGTTCGGGGAGGTGTCCCGGCCGTAGCCGTAGCAGCCCAGGTGATCGGCGCGGATGCAGTCGAGGTCGAAGTAGATGATGCGCATGGTGCAGCTCCCCGGCGCCCGTCCTGGGGGCGCCTTCAGCGGTCACTTTCACGGACGGCTTCGTGGATGGCGATGATGTTCTCCAGCGGCACGTCCGGGTTGATGGTATTCGAGGTGAACATTACAAGCGAGGCGCGCCCGGCGCAAACGTCACGAGCGCGACGGACCTTCTGCCTGATTTCCTCCGGTGAGCAGACGGGCAGTTCGGTTGTCACTGCCAGCGGGCCGAAAACGAGGAGCGGCTCGCCGTCGCGGGTGCGCTTCTGCACGACCATCTCAAGTGTCATACCGCACTCGGGCTGGAACCCCTGGAAGCCCTGTACGCCCGCCTCCAGCAGCATGTCCATCAGCGGCCGCACATCGCCGTCACTGTGCCAGACGGGCCGGCAGCCCGCCTCCAGCAATGGCTCCAGACCGTGGGCGAGGGCGGGCAGATAATGCTCTTCCAGGAATGCCGGGGAGACCATCGGCCCGCGTTGAGTGCAGATGTCCTCCCCCATCAGGACGGCCCGAGGATAGAGGCCGTCCCGGACGGCCCGGGCGAGCAGACGCCCGACGCAGTGTCCGTGCGCGCCGCCGACGCGCATCAGCTTGCGGGCGCGCTCGGGATAGGCGCCGACGATGTAGAAGAAGTTCTCGTAGCCGAATTCGCCGTACCAGTTCACGCGCGCGCCGCTCGACCACTGCGCCGGCATCCAGACCATCGCCCCACACCTCTGCTGCATCTGGCGCAGCGACCGGCTGAACTCGGCGTAGTGAGCTTCAAAGTCGAAGCTGTCCTCTATCTCGTCGGCTTCCGGCATGGCGTCTACGCGGTCCAGGGCCTCCTGCAGGGAGAGGACGCTGACGGCTTTCTGGTAGGTCTCGTGGTCAACGCATCGGAAGTCGTCGCGCTTGCGCGGTACGAACACGCCGATGAGCCCGTCCGAGCCGAGGGCGCGGTAGGCGTCCAGCGAGACCGAGACAGGGTCGTCCCAGTAGGCGGATTCGTCCACGCCGGCCAGGGTTGCGATGTGCTCGGGGCAGGCTATCCAGCCGCCGAGGATAGGGGTACGGTCCGGCTCTTGGAGGCGGAACGCGGTCTCCAGGCGCTCGCGGGGTTTCATCAAGGGCCTCTGCGGGTGTCAGGTCAGGTGTCTCACGCCGACATGCCGCGAATTGTAGGTGTGCCGGGCCGCGATATCAAAGGGCGGGGTGTTTTCGCCTTCTCGGATGGCTTTGACCCGTGGGTACGGGGCGGTATTATGCACCGGCGCGGAGCACCCTTCCACGCTTCTGCAAGGAGTTGCCATGTATACCTGTCTCGCGATGCTGACGATGTCCGCCATCCTGCTGTTGGTCGTTCGCTGCTGGGTCGCCCCGGAGGGCGGCCTCGACCACAGGACGGGCACCATAACGGTGCACGCCCGGCCGGGAACGCGCGTGGAGGTGATGCAGCTTGAGCACGAGTTCTGGTTCGGCACTGCCATCAATGCCTCGATGTTCCGGCCGGGGGCGGACCCGCACGAGCAGGAGCACTACCTGCGCGTGCTGAAGGAGAACTTCAACTGCGTCGTGCACGAGAACGCGCTGAAGTGGTACGCCACCGAACGCGAACAGGGGATGGTCTCCTACAAGGACGTGGACCGCATGCTGGAATGGGCCGAGTCGAACGGTATGCGCACGCGCGGTCACTGCCTGCTCTGGGCCGTGCCCGGCTATGTGCAGGACTGGGTCAAGGCACTCGGCGACGCCGACCTGCGCCGGCACATCGAGCGCCGCATACGCGGGGTGGTAGGTCGCTGCAAGGGCCGCATAATCGAATATGACGTCAATAACGAGATGCTCCACGGCGCCTACTACGCCGACCGCCTGGGCCGGCAGGTCCGCGCGGACATGTTCAGCTGGGCCCACGAGGAGGCCCCGGACGCGCCCCTCTACGTCAACGACTACAACATACTGTCCGGGGGGGACTTGGACCGCTACGAGGAGCAGATCGAATGGCTGCTCGCCGAGGGCGCGCACGTGGGCGGCATCGGCTGCCAGGGGCACTTCGATGAGAACATCTCGATGACGGCCCGGTCCGCGCGGGAAGCGCTGGACCGCCTGGCGCGGTTCGGGCTGCCCATCCGCATTACGGAGTTCGACATCAACACGAAGGACGAGGAGGCGAAGGCGCGGGGCCTGGAGGAACTGTACCGCATCTGCTGGGAGCATCCGGCGGTCGAGGGCGTCCTGATGTGGGGCTTCTGGGAGGGGAGGCACTGGCGGCCCGATGCCGCCCTGGGGAAGCGCGCCTGGAGCCCCACGCCGGCCGCGGAGACCTACCGCCGCCTCGTCTATGATCAATGGTGGACGCGCTGGAGCGGCGAGGCCGACGCCGACGGAATGTGCCGCGTGCCCGCCGTCTATGGCCGCCATCGCATCTCGGCGGCGGATCAGGCGCAGGAGGTGGTCCTCGGCAAATCAGCCCGCGAGGCGACCGTGGATTTCACGGACTGAGGGACCGGGGGCCGGTGAAGCGCACTTCAGCGGGCCCCCTCAGAGCGTGGTGGCCGTGAGGCGGTCCAGCGCTTCCTCGAGGATCTCGTCGGGGTAGGTCAGCGAGATGCGGAAGTAGCCCTCGCCCCACTGCCCGTAGCCGAGCCCGGGCGTGACCACCACGCCGGTCTCCTCCAGCAGCCTCTCGGCGAAGGCCGCGCTGGAGCCGTCGTAGCCCTCGGGCACCGGCGCCCAGACGTAGATGGTGGCCTTTGGCTTCTCGATGGACCAGCCGGCCTCATTCAGCGCCTCGACCACCATGTCGCGGCGGCGCCTGTAGACGGG
>PUMJ01000186.1 GCA_003551305.1 Candidatus Brocadiaceae bacterium | reverse complement strand
GGGCGGCTCGTCGAGCCGGGCCTCCTCGCGAACGGCCTCCGTCCGCTCCAGGTCCACGCTGGTGAAGGTGACTCGCGCCCTGAAGTCCTGGGGCGCCGGCTGGCCGAGTTCGACCCCCAGGGGCGGGTGACCGGCGTTGAGGATGAGCACGGCGGTCACCACAAAAAGCAGCAGCCATGCCGCTCGCAGGATGTAGAACCACGGGGAGGAGGGCGCCTCTGCGCGCGCCTCTGCCCGGCCCGTTCCGTTCCTCTGCTTCTTGTTATTGCGCCGCATCGCCGGGCTCCTCCGCACCCAGACCGCCGGCGGGCAGGTCGCGCTGGTAGGCGTCCAGTATGCGCCGCACCAGCGGATGGCGCACGATGTCGTCCTCTGTGAGCCAGACGAACCGGATGCCGGGCACGTCCCGCAGCCTTTCCTGCGCGTCCACCAGGCCGCTCCTGGTCTCGGACGGCAGGTCCACCTGGGTCACGTCGCCTGTCACCAGCAGCCGGGCGTGCGGCCCCAGGCGGCTCAGGAAGGTCTTCATCTGTCCCACCGTGCAGTTCTGGGCCTCGTCCAGGATTATGAAGGCGTTGTCGAGGGTGCGGCCGCGCACGAACGCCAGCGGCACCACTTCGATCAGATCGTTGTCCAGGTATCGCTGCACCCGCCGGGCGTCCACCAGGTCGTGGAGCGCGTCGTAGAGGGGCCGCAGGTAGGGGTTGACCTTCGCGTAGATGTCGCCCGGCAGGAAGCCGAGGCTCTCGCCGGCCTCGACGGCAGGACGGCACAGGATGATGCGTTTCAGCTCGCCCTGTTTCAGGTAGTTCAGGGCGGTCGCCACGCCCAGGTATGTCTTGCCGGTGCCGGCCGGGCCGATGCAGAAGACGACGTCGCTGGCGGCCATGGCGCGCAGGTAGGCTGCCTGGCCCGGCGTCTTGGGGTAGACGCCCGGCCACGGCTCCAGCTCCTGCTCCGGCTCGCGGGCGGGGCCGCGCCGTTGCCGCTCCACCAGCCGGTCAACGGTCTGCTGGGTTATCTCCTCGCCCCTGTTGAGCATCTGTTCCAGTTCGAGCACCGCCGCCTCGCAGCGTTTCACCTGCTCCGGGGGGCCGTCAATGCGCAACTCTCCCCCACGCGCCACCAGCGCCACGTCAAAGGCGTCGCGCAACTGCTTCAGGTAAACGTCGCGAGGTCCGAACAGGCGCAACGTCTCCTCCTGTCCGCCCACCTGCAGAGTCCTTTGCACTCTACCTCAGTCCCCCGAGAACGAGGAGACGGTAAAAAATCAGGAACACGAAAGCCGACGGCGCGGCGAAGAGCACATCGTCCAGCATGTCCAGCATGCCGCCGAAACCGGGCAGCAGGCTGCCGGAATCCTTGACCTCGGCCTGTCGTTTCAGCAGGGACTCGGCCAGGTCGCCGAATATGCCGGCCGTGCCCACCACCAGCCCGAACGCCAGGGCCGCCACCGGACCCATCAGCGCCAGCGGGGTGACGCTGAGGCCCCAGGAGACCAGCACGGCGCCCGCGATGGCGCCCGCGGCGCCGGCCACCGTCTTGCCCGGGCTCACGCCCGGCACCAGCTTGCGCCGGCCCAGCAGGGAGCCCGCGAAATAAGCGCCGCTGGAGCCGGCCTTGCAGACGGCCAGCAGCGCAATGACGCCCGCCACGCCCCACTCCAGGCGCACTGCCGTCAGAAAACTCAGCATCACGGGCACGTAAACCCACGCCAGCGCGCAGGCGCCGACGGACTGAACCGACTCGGCGATGCGGGCCCGGACGATGCGGGCGACCAGGAGGCCCATCACCAGCGCGCACAGCACCGCGCCGCTCCACAGCCATGCGTCAAAAGCGCCGGAGGCGAGCCCGCCCCAGTGCACCAGTGAGAGGGTCACCCCACCCAGCACCATCGCGCGCAGGTCAGCGCACAGGCCGACCCTCTGCGCCAGGTGACTGAACTCGTGCATGCTGAGGGCCACGACGGCCAGCAGCACCGCCCCGTAGAGGAAACCCTGCGGCCAGACCGAATCCACCGCCAGCACCAGGGCGATGAGCAGAACCAGCAGCGCGCCCAGGCCGCTGCGCACGGCAACGCCGGCGGCACGCCTGCGGGGATACTCCCCCGGCTGCGCCACCCCGTCCCGTCTTGCCGTCTCGGAGCCGTCCATAAATCGCCCTGTTTTCATTCCTCTTGCTGCCCGGCTGCGGCTGCGGGGTCGGCCAGTCCTCCGAACCGCCGCTCCCGCCGCGCATACTCGCGCAACGCCGCCAGGAACTGCTCCCGCCGGAACTGCGGCCAACAAGTCTCGGTCACGTACAGCTCAGCATACCACAACTGCCACAGAAGGAAGTTGCTGAGGCGGTATTCCCCGCCGGTCCTTATCATCAGGTCCGGGTCGGGGGTGCCGGCGGTGTCCAGAACGCGTTCGAACTGCTCGACGTCTATCTGCTCGGGCTCGATCCGCCCGTCTCGGACGCGGCGAGCCAGTTCCTGCGCGGCGCCCGCTATCTCCTGGCGTCCGCCGTAGTTAAGTGCCAGGGTCAGTGTCATCGCCGTGCATTCGCGGGTTTCCTCGATGGCGGCCGCCAGCTCCTTGCGCACCTCCTGGGGCAGCCCGTCCAGCCGGCCGATGGCCCGCAGACGGACGTTCTTGTCCGAATATTCCCGGCGGCGTCGCCGCAAGAACCGGCTCAGGCGCGACATCAGGAAGCTGACCTCGTGCTGGGGGCGTTTCCAGTTCTCGGTGCTGAAGGCAAAAAGGGTCAGGTAGGGTATGGACCATTCGAGGCAGCATTCGGCGATCTCGCGGGCGCTCTCGAAGCCGACCCGGTGCCCTTCGACGCGGGGCAGAGCGCGCGCGCGGGCCCAGCGGCCGTTGCCGTCCATGATGATGGCCACGTGGCGAGGCAGCCTGTCGGGGAGGTCAGTCATCGGCTTTGCGCTCGATAAGCTGGTTCCTTTCCGGCCCGACCGAAACGAACTGCACGGGGGCGCCCGCTATCCGCTCGATGGCCTCCAGGTAGTTGCGCGCCGGCGCCGGCAGGTGCTCCCACTCGGTTGCTTCGGTGATGTCGCTCTGCCAGCCCGGGAACTGCTCGTAGACCGGTTCGACGGCGCCGAGCGTCTCCAGGGAGGCGGGGAACTGCTCCAGGGTGCGACCGTCCACGCGGTAACCTGTGCAGACATTGATGGTCTCGAACGCGCTCAGCACGTCCAGCAGTCCGACCGAAAGGGCGTCCACGCCGTTCAGGGCCGTCGTGTGGCGCAGGGCCACGCCGTCGAGCCATCCGCAGCGCCGCGGCCGGCCCGTGGTGGAACCGTATTCGTTGCCCCGCTCGCGCATCAGCGCGCCGGCCTCGTTGGCCTGCTCGGTGGGGAAGGGCCCCTCCCCCACGCGCGTGCAGTAGGACTTGGCCACGCCCAGCACCCGGTTTATGCGCCCGGGCGGTATGCCGGTGCCGACGGGGGCTCCGCCGGCCACCACGGCGCTGCTGGTCACGTAAGGGTAGGTGCCGAAATTCAGGTCCAGAAGGCTGCCCTGGGCGCCCTCAAGCAGTATGCTGCGCCCCTGGCGCAGGGCGTCGTGAAGGATGGCCACCGTGTCCCGCACGAACGGCCGCAGCCGTTCGGCGTAGCCGCAGTATTCCTCGTATATCGCGTCGGTATCGAGGGGCTCCCGGCCGTAAATCTCCACCAGTATCCGGTTCTTGAGGTCCATCAACGCATCCAGCCGGCTGCGGAAGACGCGGGGTTGGAGCATCTCGGCGAAGCGAATGCCGCAGCGGGCGGCCTTGTCGGCGTAGCAGGGCCCTATGCCGCGCCCGGTGGTGCCTATCTTGCCTTCGCCGAGCTCGGACTCGCTGGCACGGTCCATCACCTTGTGATGGGGCATGACGACGTGGGCGCGATCGCTGACGGCCAGGTTCTCGCCGACCTCGACGCCGCGCTCGCGCAGGGCGTCGATCTCATCGAGCAGGCCGCCCGGGTCCGCCACCACCCCGTTGCCCACCACGCAGAGGGTGCCCGGGTGCAGGATGCCGCTGGGCACGAGGTGGAGGATGAACTTCTCATCACCGATCTGAACGGTGTGACCGGCGTTGGCGCCGCCCTGGAACCGCGCCACAATCTCAAAGCGGCTCGACAGGGCGTCGATGACCTTGCCCTTGCCTTCGTCGCCCCACTGCAGTCCGACCAGCAGGAGCGTTTCGGACATCTGGCTTACCTCTTCAATGCTGGGGTTTCCACCCGGCCCGGCGCAGATTGCGAATCGTCTCGGAGGGGCGGAAAGGATCAGAGCGGACGGAACGGTGCGGACTCGGGATGATGTCGGCCTGGCTAACCCACGGCTTCTGTCGGCCTGGAGGATAAATGCGGCGGGCGAAGCCCTGCGGCTCACAGCTCAGGACCACTCGCCCCCCTTACAGCCGTCCTCAATGCTGCCACAAAATGTCATTATATGAAGCCCTGCACAAAGAGTCAAGTCGAAAGGGCGCCCGGCCCTAAACACGTAAACACTTTATTCGAAAGCACTTAGCTTTCTTTCCCAGCCCTGCACCTCCCCGCCGGCAGGTCCCTCGCCCGCGCAGCCGGGGTCCTGAGCGCAGGAACCACGGTAAACGCAGATGAACGCCGACAGGCCCCCGGCCAACGAATAGAAGCACGATTGCCGGGCACGCCACGGCGGAATCCCCGCCTGGAACCTCCCTATCAGGCGCTCTTGGAGCCGGTGGGGCCCCCGCGGCGCCGCACGGACAGCTCGTGCACCCGCCGGGCCACACGGAGCCGCTGCCGCGGCGTCCAGCGTCCGCGCCCGCAGAGCCGCAGGCAGCGGAGCCGGTCCAGCAGGGACACCGACTCCGGCAACTGGGCGTTTATGCGGGCCAGGCACTTGACCCACTCCCGGCGGCTCAGCGGCCGGCCGAAGCGCACGCGCTCCAGGTCTACCAGGTACAGTTGCAGCCCGCCGCCCTGCCGGCTGACCAGGATGTTCGACGGCTTGGTGTCCGGGTGATATACCTCCCGGCGGTCCATCAGGTTCAGAAGGTCCGCCACCGCCCGGGCGAGGCGGCGTCGCTCCCGGGCGTCGGGCTGGCGAACTCGGAGGAACTCGAGCAACTCCCCCTCGGCAGGCAGGGCCCGGCTGATGAGATAGTCGGGCTCTCCGCGCAGTTTACGACGGCTCTCCAGCAGCGCGAGCGGCCGGGCGGCGGGAAGACCACGCACGTGGAACCCCCTGGCGGCCACCCAGGCCCCGCGCGCCCGGCTGCGGAGGCGCAGGCAGTCCTTGAGCCGTGCCCCCAGCTTCTCGCGCCGGTATGCCTTGACGCAGACGGCGCCCGGCAGCACGTCCTGCGGGGCGGCCGGCCGGTTGAGCGTGCGGGGCGGCACGGACTCAGAGGGGCAGAGGGTCACCTCCGTGCGGCGGCCGGCCCGGCAGACCTCCACCTCGCCGGTGTCGCCCCCCAGCGCATAGAGGCGCAGGGACTGCCGGTGCAACTCCACCGCCGAAAGGGCGGCTCCCAGGGGGAAGTCGCGGCGCCGGTGGACGACGAATCCCGAGGTCTTCTCCCGGGTGAAAAGCGAGCTTTCTTTCAAGCAGCGCTTCGTGCGGCTGCGCAGGTGACGCCTTTCGTGCGCCCCGGTGCGCACGGCGATAGCGCGGGCCCAGTGGCGCAGGCCGGCGGCATCCCCGTCCCGCCGCTCCAACAGCGCACGCAGGAAGCGCACCCGCCACCCGAGGCCGACCTGCTGCGGCACCGACCCGTGCAGCATGGCCAGCATGCCGGTCAGGCGGCGCCGGGCCACCCGGCGACGGCGGATGGCGTGCAGGTCCGTGACGAACAAACGCTGCCCCGGCGGCCCCTCCGGGCGGACCAACAGGTTTTCGGCGTGGTAGTCTGTGTGATGGAAACCCCTCTCGGCCAGGTCGGCCGTCAGCGCGGCCAACTCGAAGACGAGTTCCCGGCGCAGGCTCGCCCCACAGGCAGTCCAGCGCTCCGCAGCAAACTCCTTGACGTGGACCGTGTCGGAAAGCTCGCGGCTGACCAGAAAGCCCTCGCGCGGGAGGCGCCGGCGGCGGCGCACGGCGATAGCCAGAACGTCGCAGGTCGGTACCTCAGCGGCCTGCAGGGCGCGGCAGATGCGCCATTCCCGCACGGGTTTCGGGGGGATGACGCAGTAGCGCAGCCGGTCGAACAGGTCGCGGAACTTATAGCGCTTCAC
Organism: Candidatus Brocadiaceae bacterium; assembly: GCA_003551305.1. Lineage (GTDB taxonomy): Bacteria > Planctomycetota > Brocadiia > SM23-32 > SM23-32 > B1Sed10-231. Next base: position 5,482 of record PUMJ01000186.1, on the reverse strand, counting down.
GTAAAGGCCGGGGCCCTGCGGCGCCAGCGGGTCGGGTATGCGGAAAACGCTGCGCGTGGTGCTGTCCTTGACGACCTGCTCGGGCGGCATCCGGTCCGCGTGACGCAGGGCCTCGAGGTCCAGCCGCCGGATGGTGGGCGCAAACTCCGCCACGCTCCTCCACCTGATGCCGTGGGCACGCACGTTCTGCAACTCTCGCTGGCTATTCATCCGGTGCTTCGGCCTCATGGGGGTCGCTTTAGTGGCGTTGATGGTAGCGTCGCCGCCCCCTCCCGTGCAACGCCGCCGGGATTCGGAGTGCAGGAACCAGGGGAACGCGGATGCACGCGGACAGTCCCCGGGCAGCTGAGAGCAGGGTAATTGCCCGGGCGCCTCAGCGCCAGCGCGGCGGCCAAAGCGCCGGCATCCTGCCTGCTTCTGCCCGGAAGGAGGGGGGCCTGCCCCGCTACCGGAGCGGCTGAAAGACGACCAGATGCAGGTTCTCAGAATCAGTCCCCGGGGGGAACCGGCGCGTCACTCGGCGGTTTCGGGCCGGCTTTCCAGCATGTGGAGCTGCTCGCGCAGGCGGCGGTTCTCCTCTATCAGCCGGCGCCATTGCTCGCGGGTCAACGCCTCGTGGTCGGCGCCACGAGGTCGGCGCAGCCTGAAGCGGTCTTCCCCCGGCCTCTGGGCGGCGGCACAGATCAGAAGCGGTCGGGGCTCGATGTCCACGGTGCCGGTCCTCAGCTGCCCGCCCCGCAGCACGCTGAAGCCGACGTTGCGGCGGGGACCCCCGGTGGCGATGAGGCGGGCCAGCGCCTCCGGTCTCTGGAGGGGTTCCTCATCGAACTCCAGCAGGATGTCGCCCGGCAGGATGCCGGCGCGGTGCGCGGGTGAGCTTTCCAGCACCTCGGCCACGCGCGCGCCTTCCAGTTCGCCGCTCTCCCGGACGACCGAGAGGCCGAGCCAGCCGAGCTGCCGGGATTCGCCGCGTTCCAGGCGGGCCAAAATGGGGCGCAGCCCGTCAGCGGGCAGCATCAGCGCGCGGGGTTCGGCACCGCCGACGTCGGCCGCCAGCACAAGGCCGGCCAGCTCTCCGCGCGCATCCAGCAGCGGCGCCGCCGCCGAGCCCGCCGGACAGGCGACCGAGACCGTGCACAGCCCCGTCCACTGCACGCCATGCAACCGCGTGAGGACCTCCGCCTTAGAGACAAGGCCGGCCCTCAGCAGCGGCCCTTCGTGCGGGCAGCAGGCGGCCAGGGCCAGCAAGTCTCCGGGGCGGACCGGCTCCTCACGCAGGCCCACGGGCCTGGTCTGCCCGATCTCCGAGCGCAGCAGGGCGAGGCCGGCCGCCTGGTCAAAGGCCACCACGCGGGCGGCCGCCCTGCGCCCGTCAATCGTGCGCACGGTGATAGACTCACTGCCGGCAATGCCGAGCGCGCTGGTAAGGACCTGTCCGTCTGTTCCGACAAAAAAGCCCGTATTGCGCGAGACGGCGTGCTCTTGCGGAACCTCCACCGGGAGCGTGTCGGTGCAGAGGTGCGCGGTCACTTCCACGAGGGACTCGACTGCGCTGCGGGCCGCCGGGCGCAGGTCACCGGTCGGGCCGGCGTCTTCGCCCCATGCCGGCACCGCCGTCAACAGCGCCACCAGCAGGGCGAACAGGAAAGCTCTGGACGGGGGCCGGGTCATCTGCTACCACCAGCGCGAAGACTCTTCGGGGTCATACAGCGCATGCTGAGTCGGCACGGTCAGACCATCGCCGCTGGTGCGCACGAGCTCGCCGCGGCCGGTCGGACGGTCCGGCTCGGCCAACTCCACCCGGGGCGCCAGCAAGCGCACCGGCCTGACCGGCCCCTCGGCGCCTGTCGTTGTCAGCACGGCATAGTCCACGGTAGGCGTCGTGCGGGCCACGGGGGAGGGCTGCGGCTCGGGGGCCAGCAACGTCTGCAGGTCACCCAGGATGAACGGAGTGCAGGCGATGATGACGGCGACGGCAGCAGCCGCCACCACGCGCCTGAAGGTGAGAAGGTGGACGGGCCCGCGCTTCCTTCGGTAAGCCTTCAGGAGGCGGGCCCGCCGACGCGGTGTCAAATAGTTTGTGGGAGGATGTGCTATTGTTTTCACCGCTTCCCGCAGGCTGCCGGCAGTGCGCCTGAGCTGTTCCAGCTCGTACCGGCATTGCGGGCAATCTGCCAGGTGATCATCCAGAACAGCCCGTTCGGCCTCGGGTATTTCGCCCTCGGCGGCTTCCAGCAGCAACTCAAGGTTCTCAGCGCAGTTCATGTCTACACCCTCCGCTTTCTTAGTGCAGCGGGACGGCCTGAGGTTCAAAAATCCCCAGTTCTATTGCTCACGCCTCTCCTGAAGGTACTGCCCGATGTGCTGCAAAGCGTAGTGAATGCGCGACTTGACGGTGCCGAGGGGACAGTCCACGGCCTCGGCTATCTCCTCGTAGGACATCCCCTCCACGTAGCGCAACGTAACGACGGCCCTGTGGTCGGCGGAGAGTTCCTCCATCGCCCGGCGCACCTGCTCGATCTGTTCCTGCCGGAGCAATTGCTCCACCGGGCCGGGGCTGTCTGTCTCGACCGGCGGTGTGCCCCGGGAGTCTTCCCCCCTGCCGCCCAGCAGTTGCAGGGACAGAAAAGACCTCTTCTTGCGGCGCAGCCAGCGGCGGAACTTGTTCAGCATTATGCCGTAGAGCCAGGTGTAGTCGGAGGAGCGACCCTCGAAGCGGTCCCGGGCGTCGGCGGCGGCCACAAAGGTCTCCTGCACCAGGTCTTCGGCCGCCTGGCTGTCGTCACACATGAACCGCGCCGACCGGAAGAGGCGGTCATAGTGTTCCTCGACCAGGCTGCGGAATTCCTCTTCGTTCACGATTGTGATTCACAGAGGCAGAGGGGTGATTCAAGCCGTCCGGGGGGCACAAAAAGGACCTCCGGCCCGGCATTGTACATGAAAAGGGACAGGTCCGAAACCGGAGGGCCGCCCCGGGGAGGCCGGGGCTTCAGTCCCTCTCCTGAAGCAGGCGACGCGCCGTCTGCCGGGCCAGCCAGCCGTCCACCACGTCTCCGTGGACGCCCATGACCGCTTTCATGACCTGGCCGATGTCACGGGGGCCGTGATCGTTCTGTTCGATGATCTCCCGCACGAGCGCTTCGAACTGCTCGGGGTCCATCCGCCACTTTTCAACGACCTCAAGGTCCCGGCGGGCGGCGGCTCCTCTATCCTCGCGCCCCAGTTTCCGGAACTCCTCGGCGCTTTCGAGCAGCTTCCTGCCGTCACGCAGGCGGCCGGCCACCTGTTCGCTCAGCCTCATGCGGGTTCGTCTGCCTGTTGCATCCGGCGCACGGTGAGCGAGATGGCCTCAGCGGTGGCGGCCTTCAGCTCCGCCGTGGTCGCCCGGGGCAGCAGGCCGGCCAGCACCTGGAGCGGGTTCTCCCGGGCCGGCAGGTAGGCCATCCCCATCAGGGCAGCCCTCTGCACGGCGGCGGCGTCGGCGCGGAAGAACTGATGGTCGGAAGCAGCCAGCGCCCTGCGCAGCCGCGCCGTCTCCCCCATGCTGCCGAGGGCTCTGGCAATGGGCAGCGCCACCGGGGAGGCGCGGCCACCGCGCCGCGTGCCACGAGTGGCAGCCTGGGGCGAAGGACCCACCAGACCCAGGTAGAGGGCTTCTGCGGCCTCATCCCCACCGATACGGCGCAGCGCCAGCACGGCCGCCCGGCGCGTCTCGGCCGTCACTTCGACGTCCTGTTCCTCTTGTTGCCGCCCACCGGCTGTCAGCCCCAAAAGCAGGGTGTTGCGCAGTTCCCGGATGGCTTCCTGGCGCGCCTCCGGCCGCATTTCCACGTAGTGCAACGCGATCTCCGGGCCGAAGGGAGAACCCCTCAGCCAGCCCGCCCGACGGAGCGTCTCCCCGAGCACATCCTCACCCGCCTGCCGGAGCATGTCCGCCAGCCGCTGGCGCGCCTGCAGGTCGCTGAGCCGCTCGGGCAGTTCGTCCAGCGAGTAGGACCACTCGACCCGGCGCCGCTCCAGGTGGCGGACGTAATCGCCCTCGCCGGGCGCCGTTCGGGGCGCACGCTCCGGTGTGCGGCGCACGGCCGTACGGCGGGTGCGCGGCTCCTGCCGCTCGGTTCTCTGCAGCACGTGGGCGGGCGGGGCCGCGGCCTCTTCGGCCCGGCGGGCCATCATCTCCAGGAATTCCGGCGACGGCCCCTCTTCAAGTTCTACCGCGGGCACCCCCGGCTCCGGTCGTGTGATGGGCGCCTCTGCTACGACAGGAGCCTCCACCTCCGGCAGGGGTCCTTGCAGCGCAACGGCCACGGCCAGGGCAAACGCCGGCCCCTCGGCTTCATCCGCCTCGGCCGCGCTGCGCACGATGCGCCCCATCGTCTCCTGGCTCACGAACTCCCTCATCTGATCCAGCAGACGGAAGTAGCCAGCCGTCGGGTATTCAGCTATCTGCGCCATCTGGCCATTCCAGGCGGCACGGAGCTGCTCCTCAGCCAGCAGCCGGGCCAGCATCTGCTCCGCTTCCGCACCATCGGTGCGCATGGCCATGTAGGTCACAGCGTCCAGCAGAGCGAGCCGGCGCTCGTCCTCTTCCTGCTCGGCCGGCCGTCTGCGCCCGTAACGGGGCCGGGGAGCGGCTTGCTCCTGCTCCGTCACGAGGCTCTGCACCAGCCGGTTCATCACGCGCTGGTTCGCGCGGATGTCGGGGTTCGCCACGCGTCCGAACGCCCTGATGGCGTTCGCCTGGAGCCGGCGGGGCAACTCCTCGAGAGCTGCCGGGGCCGGCCCCGGGTTTTCTATCAGGACGCGCAGCCGCCGCACAAACTCCTCCTCCAGGTCGGCGCTGCCGGTCAACGCAGCGGGGCTGCGGCGGCGGCAGATGTCGGCCAGGCACCTGAGGGCCCAGTCGCTCAGCTTCAGCTCCCACCACCGGCTCAGCTCATCGTAGTCCCCGGCGGATTGGCCGATGGAATCCTCGGTCGGGGGGGCTTCATGCAGCACATCCAGCAGGGCGGGCAGAAAGGCGGCATCTTCCGCCTCGCCCAGGGCCGCCATCGCCGCCACCCGGGTCTGAAGCGAGCTAACCATCTGGTCCACGTTGTCGAAGCGTTCCGGTCTCTCGGCGGCTTGCGTCCGCAGATGCTCCAGCGCCTCCTCGCCTCCGGCGGCGGCCAGGGCCCTGTAGGCTGCGGCTTTCAGTTCGCCCCTCTCGTATCCCTCGGCCAGTTCTTTGAGGTGTTCCGGGACGGCCGGGTCCGGCGCCTCTTGCAGCAGCCACAGGGCGTAGTAAGGCACGGGGGCCGGGAACGTAAGGTCGCGCGGCTGATGCGGGCGGCCCGTCGGTTCTTCGAACCCCTCCGGTGGCACCCGGGCGGCATCCCCCATCCGGGCCGGGGCCTGCTGCACTCCGGCCTGCGGCGGCAGGCCGGGCGGGGGGGCGGCCGGGGCCGGCCTCTGCGGCGCGGTTCTCTGCTGCGGCTGCGGG
>PUMJ01000175.1 GCA_003551305.1 Candidatus Brocadiaceae bacterium | reverse complement strand
GGCGGCGGCGGAGAGGTGCAGGTCGCCCAGAGCGAGGACTCGCAAGGCGGATGCTCCCGGCTGGGAATGCGGTTGGCAGGCCGGCGGCGGGTAAAGCTATTCCTGTTCCCCTTCCTCGCCCTGCCTGCTGCCGATACCGCTGCGGGACATCTTAATCTTGATGTCCTTCTCGGAGTCGATACGCAGCACCACCTCGTCCGTGGCCTCATTGATGCTGACAATGCGGCCCTTGATGCCGCCGATGGTGACGACGTCGTCCTTCGGCTCGAGGTTGTCCAGCATCTCCTGGCGCTCCTGCTGCCTCTTTTTCTGCGAGCGAGAGGTGAACCAGATGAACAGGATGAAGATGATGAGCACAGGAATCAGCGGTCCGAGGGCACCCAAAAGGCCGGCTTCAGGCGCCGGCTCTGCCTCGGCGACCTCCGCCGCCAACAGCACCCAGTTAGTCGGAACTGGCGTCATGTTGTCGTCTCTCCCTCCAAGTAACGTTCTACGAACCTGTCGCGGAAGCCGGCGTAACGCCCTTCGGCGACGGCGCGACGCGCCCGCGACATGAGCGAGTTATAGAAAGCGAGGTTATGGATGCTCAAAAGGATGGGTCCGAGCATCTCGCCGCAGCGAAACAAGTGGTTTAGATACGCTCTGGAGTATAACCGACAGCACAGGCAGCCGCAACCGTGCTGGACGGGCCCCTCATCCCGGCCGCAGGCGCTGTTGCGCAGCCTGACGCGCCCGTCCGGCGTGAAGGCGGTGGCGTTGCGCCCCATCCGCGTCGGCGCCACGCAGTCGAACATGTCCATCCCCTCCCCGATCGCGCGCACGACATCCAGCGGAAACCCGACGCCCATCAGGTAGCGCGGCCGCCCCTCGGGCAGAAGTGGGGCCGTTGCGCGCACCGCCCCGCGGCGCAATTCTTCGCTCTCCCCCACGCTGACGCCGCCTATGGCGTAGCCGTCAAACCCCATCTTTACGGTGGCGCGGGCGCTGCGTTCGCGCAGCTTCTCGTAGACCCCGCCCTGCACTATGCCGAAGAGAGCCTGATCCCGGCGGGCATGGTGCTGTCGGCAGGCGGCGCTCCAGCGCAGCGTACGCTCCACGGCCGTCTCGACATCAGGCCGCTCGCAGGGATACGGCGGGCACTGGTCCAGCACCATGGCCACGTCGGCCCCGAGCATGTTCTGTATGCGCATGCACTCGGCCGGGCCGAGGAACAGCTCCGTCCCGTCCACCGGGCTGCGGAAGCTGACTCCGTCTTCCGTTATCTCCCTGTGCTCCGCCAGGGAGAAGACCTGGTAACCGCCGCTGTCGGTGAGGGTGGGCCCTTCCCATGCCATGAACGCCCCCAGCCCCCCCAGGGCCGCCACCTGCTCGGCGCCGGGTCGTAGCGCCAGGTGATAGGCGTTGGCAAGCAGCATCCTGGCGCCGCACTCGCGAAGTTGAGGGGGCGTCAGGCCCCGCACCGTCCCCCGGCTGCCCACGGGCATGAACAGAGGCGTCTGCACCGTGCCGGAGCGCAGTGTCAGGCGTCCGGTGCGCGCCGCGGTCTCAGTGTCTGTGGCCGTCACTTCGAACTGGAGTACGCCCATTTCTGGCCCTCACGTGATAAGCATCGCGTCGCCGTAGCTGTAGAACCGGTATTCGCGCCGGACGGCTTCGCGGTAGGCGGCCAGAACCCGCTCCCGGCCGGCGAAGGCCGAAACCAGCATCAGCAGTGTGCTGCGGGGGAGATGGAAGTTGGTGATGAGTCCGCCGACGACCTGAAAATCAAACGGCGGATAGATGTAGAGGTCCGTCCAGCCGCTCTGCTCCCGCCAGGGGCCGTGGCGGACGACGTACTCCAGCACGCGGCAACAGGTGGTGCCGGTCGCGATGACGCGCCGCCCCTCCGTGAGCGCAGCCTCCAGCGCGGCCGCCGTCTCGGCAGGCAGGTGGAAGAACTCGGCTTCCAACTCGTGCTCCTCGACCCGCTCACTGCGCACGGGCCGAAACGTGCCGGGCCCGACCAAAAGCGACAGCATGCGGACCTCGACCCCCGCTTTGCTCACTTGCTGCAGCAACTCGGGCGTAAAGTGGAGCCCCGCCGTGGGAGCGGCCACGGCGCCGGGCTCGCTCGCGTACACCGTCTGGTAGCGTTCGCGGTCAAGCTCCGGCATCTCCTCGGGCAGGCCACGCTCCCGGCGCGCCTTCAGGATGTAGGGCGGCAACGGCACGTGGCCGCCGGCCAGCACCTCCTCGACCCCGTGGACCTCGACAAGCCATCCGCCGGCGGGCAGCGCCCGCCGCAGCCGAACGGTGCTGCCGGCCTCCCGGCAGGAAAGCTCCTCCCCCGGCCGCAGGGTTCCGCTGCTGCGCAGCAGGGCTCGCCACTGCTCGACGCCGGGGGCCATCGTCTTTTCCCGGCGCACCAGCAGCACTTCCACACGACCGCCCGTGGCGCGACGCGCGTACAGGCGCGCCGGCAGGACGCACGCGTTGTTCAGCACCAGAACGTCCCCGGGGCGCAGCAATCGGGGCAGTTCGCTGAACTGCCTGTGCTGGAGGGTTCCGCCGCTGCGGTCCAGCCGCATCAGGCGCGAACCGGCCCGCCGCTCGGCAGGCACCGCCGCGATAAGGCGCTCGGGAAGCTCATAGTCGAACAAAGCAACTCTTGTCATAGGGGACCCGGAGAAAGGCGGGAGCGGCACAGCCCGTGCCCTGTGACTATGCCACAAAGCCCGGCCGACCTCAAGCGCCGGACGAGCACTTGCAGGTCGGCGGCGATGCACGTAACATCATTCGTTCCGGGGATTGTCAAAGGGGCAGTCCCGGTTTCGTCCCGCATTCTGACGAGGAGACCGACAATGCGCGCGGAAGTAGACGCAGACCTGTGCATCTGTGCCATGCAGTGCGAGAGCATCTGCCCGGAGGTTTTCCAGGTCGAGGGCAGCGTCTCCGTGGTCCAGGCCGACCCGGTGCCGGAGGAGTACGAGGAAAGTTGCCGCGAGGCGGCCGAGGCCTGCCCGGTCAACGCGATCAACATCATCGAAGGGTAGACGCCGGCCCCGCCGCCGGGCGGCAAAGGGGCTCTACCTGTCCCAATCGGAGAGCATGGGCTGGGCCACGGGGGCGCGGGTCTCCTCCTGGAAGACCTCGACGCAGATACGGAAGCCGTAGGTGGGGCGCTGGCTGTCGGGGCGGGCCGCCCGCCGGAAGGCGGCGTGCATCTCCTCCGGCCGGTCAACCCATGAACCGCCTCGAAGAACCTTGAAGTCCCCCTCCTCCGGGCCCGTCGGGTCGTCCATGGTCGATTCGAAGTAGTAGCGGCTGTCATACCAGTCCCGGCACCATTCCAGCGCGTTGCCGAACATGTCATGTAGGCCCCATGCGTTGGCGCGCAATGAGCCCACGGGGCGGGGCCCGTCGGCATTGAGCCGGAACCACGCCCATTCGAGCAGGCCTTCGGCGGAGCCCGCCGGCCCGTAAACGTTATCCGAGCCCACCCGGGAGGCGTATTCCCACTCTGCCTCGGTGGGCAGGCGCACGGTAAGGTCTGTGCGGCGGGACAGTTCGGCGCAGAACAAGTGGGCGTCGTGCCAGGAGACGGCCGCCGGCAGGTCGTCGGCGTCTTCGCCTTCGGCTTCGGGGGGCAGAGGCGGCAGCCGTCCGGTGACGGCCTCGAACTGCCGCCGGGTCACCGGGGTCGAAGACACGTAAAAGGGATTGGTTATCCGGACGCGGTGCCGGGGGCTCTGGTCCGGCGCGAAACCGGGGGTCTCCTCGGAGGCGCCCATCACGAACTCGCCGGCCGGGATGAGCACCAGCGGGATACTGACATCGCTGCCGAGGGCGAGTTCGCGCCTGACGGGCACGTCCAGGACCTGCGCTGTGGCCTCCTGGCGGGCCAGGGCCTCTTCGCGGTCAAAAGGCCAGTCCGTGAACCTGATGCTCATGAGCCGGTCCCTCAGCAGCCGGCGCGCCTCGCCGGCCCGGGGGCTGTCAGGACATTCGTTGAGGAACCTCTCCAGGACACGCACCGCCCCGCGGTTTCGCTTGATATAGCTGGTGATACTCTGCCAGCATAACTCGTCGAACTCCTCCTGGAGGCCGTGCACTTCGGAAGCCAGTTCCGGCAGTTCGACCGTCTCGGCGAGGTCCTGCAACTGGCGCAGCCGCTCTCGGGCCTCGCGAAAGGCGAGTTGCTCTATCAGCCTGCGGACCCGGGCCGCCTCACCGGCGGTGGCCTCCGCGATGCGCTGGCGTATCTGCCCGGGCAGCTCTTCGGCCCCGGCCTCCTCGGGCAGGTGCTCGCGCGCGAAGACGGCCGCCTTGTAGGCGTCTTCCCAGCGGCCCTGGGCCAGGAGGTTGTTCACGCTGGTGCGAACGGCGCCGAGCTGGAGCAGATAACGCACCAGGCTGTCCCTCTCCTGCAATGCCTGCCGGGCCTGCTCGCGCGCCTGCCGGCCCCTGCGCGCCAGGTGCCACATCAGGCCCCCGGTGACCGTCAGCAGCAGGAACAGCCCGATGGCCACCGGCAGGAAAACCCCCCGATGGCGCCACACCAGCTTGCGCAGATGGTAGAAGCTGGTGGAGGGGCGCGCCTCCACCGGCTGGCCTCGCAGGTAGCGGCCGATGTCTTCCGCCAGTTCAACGGCGCTCTGGTAGCGCAGGTCCCGCTCCTTCTCCAGGCACTTCATCACGATGGAGTCCAGGTCGGTGTCTATACTGGAGTTGATCTCGGAGGGGCACTTGGGGATGTAGTCCCGGATGATGCGCAGCGACTCGAGAGGCCGCCGCCGGTCCACGCGATAAGGCAGCGTTTTGGTGAGCAATTCGTAGAAAAGCACGCCGATGGAGTAGACGTCGGACCGGATGTCGATCTCCTCGGGCTGCCCCAGCGTCTGCTCGGGGCTCATGTAGGAGGGCGTTCCCATGACCTCACCCATCTCGGTCATGCGGATTTCCTCGTCCTGGTAGTCGCCGACCAGCCGGGCCAGGCCGAAGTCCAGCAACCGCGGCTCGCCCGAACCGTCCACCAGGATGTTGCTCGGCTTCAAGTCCCGGTGGATGACCCCACGCTGGTGGGCATACGCGACGGCGCGGGATATCTTGACCATCAGCTCGCAGATGCCCCGCTTGTCCAGCCCGTGGCGCCGGACGTATTCCTTGACGCTGCACCCCTCCACGTACTCCATGGTGAAGTAGGGCTGCCCCGCCAGCTCGCCGTATTCGTAGACGGAAACGATGTTGGGATGCTTCAGGCGCGCCACGGCCTGAGCCTCGCGTTCAAAGCGGATGCGGTACTTCTCCAGGGCGAATCGCCCGTGCAGCATCAGTTTCAGCACGACGAGGCGTTCGGGCTGCTTCTGGCGCGCCTTGTATATGGCGCCCATGCCCCCCTGGGCAAGGGGTTCTATGACCTCGTAACGGTCCGCGAACTCGCGCCGGATGGACTCCAGCCGACTGCGTTCGAAGTCCCGGGGCGCTTCGAAAACGGAGGTCTCGGTCTCTTCGGAGACTTCAGTCGGCCGGGTGGGCTCGGGCGGCGCAGGCGGGGCCTCGGGCTCGGGCCCCACCGGGATGCGTCGCCTGCAGCCGCCGCACAACACAACGCTGGCACGAGGCGGCACGCGCAGGACAGCACCGCAGCCGGGGCACTCGATGGTATCGTCCGCCTCGACCGGAAACTCCCGATGGCACCGGTCACACTCCAAGTGGGAGAGGGACGTTTCCGCCTCCAAACCGGTTTCACAGAAGGGGCACTGAACATCCATGAGGTCTCGGCCTCGCCATCAAATCAGCCGGTACTCACCGCTGCGCCGCGAAACAGCCATGCGGCCCACGGCCCGCAAAATCCCCCTCCGGACGCACTGCGCCCGCCCCTACAAGTATAATCGGGTCCCCCCTCCCGATGGCAAGACCGATGTCGCTGCTGCCCCTGAGACCGCCCCAGATGAGCCCCGCAGGCCGTCCCGGCGGCGAGAAAGCCCCTTCAAAATGCGCGGCCCCGGCAGTGCATCCTGCATACCCCGCTTTGATCGTCAACGGCAGGCCGGGACCAGAGGCGGCACCCATCCCCTCGGAACAGCAACCGTCCCCACGTTATCTGACGACCTCATCCTCGGTGCGGATTTCGTAATAGCTCTCCCGGTGCTGCCCTGTTATCACGATCATATCCTGCACGGCATCGTCGCCTTTCTCTCCGAGCGTCTGCGCCGCGCCGATGAGTGCCTCCAGCGACGCCCTCAGCTCTCGCTCCAGGGCCGGGTCTTCCAGCGCGAAGTCAGCCACGCGCACCAGATCCAGCAGCACGTCAAAGATGTCCTCGGCAGCCTCCTTCTGGACCTGGCCGACCTCGTGCTGGACCTTCTCGCGGAAGCCGCGCGGGACGGCGGCAATGAAGTTCGCGCCGCGGTTCGCCTCGACAACGGCACGCAGTTCCTCGTCCGGCGCCGCATCCTCGGCGTGGATTCTTCGGATGACGCCGGTGACCTTTTCCCATCCGCCGAAGGTCATGTATCGCCCCAGCACGGCAACGCCGAAGGACGTGAGCCCGTCGGGATAGCTCTCCTCCTGAGCCATGTCCATGCCGAAGCAGTAGACGTCCGTCTCCTGATAGCTCCGCTTCCTGACCAGGCTGTTGGTCTGGGGGTCGGCAGCGAGGCGGCTGAAAATCGTGTCCAGCGTCCGCCGAGCCGACGCCGGGTCACGAAGCCCCCACAGGGCGGTGAGCTCGGGCACCACCTCTTCCCGCGTGACGGTCTCGAACACGGGCTCCTGGGTTTGCTCGTCGAAGCCCCTGAACTCGCGGATCTCGATGTCCTTTCGCGCTACGCCCAGCAACAAGTAGAAGTCGCTGGCCAGCATACCCAGTATGTCCCCCACGTCGGCGCCGATCTGCATGCGCAGCATCCCCATCATCATGTCTAACGGCGACACCTGGTGCGGGTCGGCCGGCTGCAGGGCCGCAGCCACCTCGTCGTACACGCGCTTCAGGTCTATACGGCCCATCAGGGCCATCTCGTCTTCGACGCCGACCGCCGGCAGCTGGTAGGAGCCGGAACCTTCCAGCAACTCTCTCAGCAGGGGAGATATGGGAGCAGTGTGGGTCAGGTGACCGGTCAGCACGTTGCTGCTGCGCCGATCGTCCGTATGGGACCAGAAGGCGCCGCCGAGGAAGCTGAGCTTGTCCAGACTGAGCAGATCGCGGGCGGTCAGGAAAGACTCATAACTGCTCCTGGCGAACTCCAGCTCCCACGAGCCGGGGGTGAAAGGGTCCTCCGAGGGCGGCTGGTCGCCGTGCTTTTCCTCGGCCTCCTGCAGGGCTCGCCTCAGGTCTTCTTCGGCCCGCTGGACCAGCATCCGCAGGTTCACCAAGCCGTAGAACTGGGGCTCTCTCTCCACGGCGACCAGGCGACCGTAAATGGGCGTCTGCGCCAGCGTCTCGGCCGGCGAGCCCATCAGTGCTTCCCACAACTCACGCGGATTGTAATCCGACACGACAATGTAGCGGCCCAGGCGCCCGATCGTCTGGTCCTCGTCGGTGAAGCCGATCAGTTCCCCCTCCTCAACATCCAGTTCCAACCGCTGCACGTCCCGCATCGTGGGGTCCGACTCGCGCAGGAAGTCGAACAGGTCCCGGAACTGCTGAAGGAAGTCCGCGGCGATGGCTTCATTCGGCGCCCGCACCACCAGTGAGGTAGTATAGTGGTGATGGGTGGTGACGGTGTGTTCTTCCACCTCGCCCTCGATGTAGTCCCCGGTTTCCCAGTCAAACTGCGGCACCTCGAAGGTCCGGGTCCGGACCTCCGGCTCCGCCTTGAGCATGCTGACGATGCTCAGCTTCGCCTCCGCCGCGTGGTCGAACAGGGCCGGCTCGAACCGATAGTTGGCGGCCAGTTCGCGCAGAAGGCCGTACAGATTCTCCACGTGGAAGACGAGCGTTCCCCCGGCCTGTTCGTCCACGAACCGAACCCTGCGCTCGACCTCCGGCAAGGCCTGGGCCAGGTCCACGTGGGCGTAGAACATGGTCCTGTCGGCGGGCAGCCTGCCGGCCAGGCCCGTCTCTGCCTCGGCGGCCACGGCCACAAAGCAGAAGAGTAACAGTGCGCAGACGATTCCCGGCAATGCGCTTTTTCTCATGTCCGACTCTCCCGATTCCTGTCGTCCGGCGCTCTCAGGCCGACGCCGGCGGTCTCAGTGCCTGTCCAGCATCTTCAGTCCTGCGTACCCGCATGTAAGTCGACGGGCGGACGAGTATTCTGCAGGTATATCGCTATACGGTCATGGAGGATAAACACGGCGTCGTTGCTTCCGTTACCGTTTACGTCGCCGACGGCGAGTTCGCGGGGCAACTGGTGGCTGTCGGTCTCGCCCCGCTGGTGAATGCTCCTCTCGAACAGCCTGTGTCGCAGCAGGGACAGCAGGTCGCCCTCGGGGCCGGGCCGGTAGACCTCGAACATAGCCCGCCGGCTGTCAAACAGCATCACCTCGTCACTGCCGTCACCGCTCAGGTCGGCAGGATACAGGTTCCAGTAGGTGAAGTGATCCTGCCGAGCATCGAAGACCGTCCTGGCACGCAGTTCGCGCCGTGGCTCGCGCCGGTACAGCAGCTGGAGGGCGTTGTTGCCCGCCAGCACGATGTCCTTGCGCCCGTTGCCGTCGAGATCGACCACACGGAGGTCCCCTTGCTCCAGGCCGCGCAGGTCCATGGTGGCAAGCAGCTCGAAACGCGAGTTCTCCACGTCAAACTCCACGAGCCGGGCCGTGTTGCCGCTCAGTGCCAGAAAGCGGCCGGCGCCGTCCTGTTCGTACGGCACCAGGCGCCTGACGGCGCCGAACTCCCAGTTAAACTGGCGCTCCACGTAGAGCTTGTTCCTGTCGTCCACCCGCAGCACGCGCACGAAGCCCGGCTGCACCAGCAGGACGTCATCGGTTCCGTCGCCGTCTATGTCCGCCACCAGCAGAGCCTCATCCCGCTGCTCTTCAAGCAGCCTCTGGTCCCTGATGATGGCCGTGTAACGCCCCTCACCGAGGCCGAGATAGAGGCTCTCACGCCCCGAATAGGCCCAGTGCACCACGACATCCGCCGTGCCGTCTCCATTGAAGTCCGCAAAAGAGAGGCGTTCGGCGCGCCCGGGCAGTTCGGCTTTCAGATCGTTCTCCCGTTCGCCGAACAGAAGCGTATCGGCACCCACGTCAATGCTGCCGGCCGCCCCGTCAAAAGCCGAGGCGGCCAACGACGCCGCCTCAGCGGCGCGAACCCGGAAGACGCGGCCGTAGCGCTCAATCCACACGAGAGCCTGTTCCCCATCCAGCTCCCCCAGCCACAGCCACTGCACCTCGCCCTCGGTGTTGATGGGGCGGGGGTAGCTGACGCTGCCGTCCTCGACACGGCTGACGCCGAATATCCGGTCATCCCGGGAGAAGCTGAACAGCGCGACGCGGCCGTCCTCCATCTTCAGAAGACGCATCCCTCCGACGTTCCTAGGGGCGGGGGAGGTGCGGCGCCGGTAGCCGTCCCGGCCGGACTGCAGCACAATGAACTGGTTGCTGCCCCTGGCGACGGTGACGATGTCCTTGAGCCCGTTTCCGTCCAGGTCAACCACGTCGAAGTCGCTGGCCGCCCCGGTGGCCGCATCCAGGACGACGGAGCGAGCGGCAAAACCGAACACGCCTTCCCGCTCCTGCAAGGGCCCGCTGTCCAGAGCCAGCTCGCGCACACGGTTCCGGCCCCTGTCCAGTGTCAAGAAGGCTCGCTCGCCATCCCCACGGTTATACGGCCGGGTTGGCCCTGAGAGGTGCGAGAGCACCAGTTCGCCTTCCACGAACTCGCCGTCGGGGTTTTGCAGCAGTGCGTGGGCCGCGTAGGGCTGACCGCTGCAGAAGAAAAGAACGTCCAGCCGGCCGTTGCCCGTCACATCGATCAGTTCCCAGTTGGCGATGCTGTCCCGGTAGGCGGCGTTCAGCGCGTAAGACCTTTGCCGGGCATCCACCCCAACAACGTGCAGCTTCCTGGTGCCGAGAGCCACGATCTCCCTGGTTCCGTCTCCGTTGATATCCGCAACCCTGAGGGCATCCGTGCGTCCGGAGACCTCGACATCAGCAATCCGGCGCGGAGCGGCGAAGAGGCCGTCTTCCTGCTGCTCGAGCACGGCCAGACCGTCCACGTCCCCGTAGAGCACGATGTCAGGCCGTCCGTCCCCATTCACGTCTTCCACCACCAGTGCGCTGACGTGGTTGTTGACGGCGTGGGTCTCGAGTTTGAAGACTTCGCTCTCGGGCAGGCGGTTGATATCCTCGAGTTCGACCGGACGGACCTCGCGCTCTCCCTCCCGTCGCAACCTGATCACCCCGATCTCGCTTTTCATGTTATTGACGAACACGATTTCGGGGACGCCGTCTCCGTCCAGGTCGGCCAGGGTGAGGCACGACAGGTTCGGGCCGGCCCTGATGAATTCCGCGTCGGTGAACGCTATGGAGCCGTCGCGCGCCGTCACGGGCGGTTCCATGTACCGCACCGAGGCGTTCGGATTGTGCGGGTTGTAGGCGAATGCCTCAACGTTGTCCAGAAACTCCCGCACGTACCGGGACGGGATGGCGAAGCCGAGCCCGTCCAGGAAGATGTAACCCATGTTGGTGACGCCGATGACCTCCCCCCGGCTGTTGAACAGCGGCCCGCCCGAGTTGCCGGGCGCGATGGGAGTGGTGCTCTGGATGTAGAGCCGGCCCTGGTAGTTGCGGTTGACCTTGCTGACGTTGCCGCGCGAGGTCGAACGCTCCAGCCCCATCGGGTTGCCGATCGTGAAGACCTCATCGCCCTCCTCGACCGCGTCGGAATCGCCCAGGTAAAGCCAGGGGATGTCCATCCGAAGGTCCTCCTCGACCTTCAGCAGGGCCAGGTCCATGTGTTCGTCGAGCGCAATGAGCTTGACCTTCTCATAGACGACATTCTCGAACCGGCCCTCCTCCCGCCGGAAGGCCGTCACACTGATGGACTGCTCTCCGGCCACAACGTGGTTGTTAGTAATCACATACCCGGCGGGCGAGCAGAACCATCCCGTCCCCATGCCGGCCGGCGTGCGCACAGTGACGACGGCCGGGCCGAGTCGCTCGGCAAGGCTCGAAACTGCCCGCACCGGCAGCCTGGCCGTCCTGTACAGCCCGTGCTCCACGAGGGCGTCAGGCTGCTCGGATTCGCCTTCCCCTATCCGAATATCGTGAACCAGCGAACGCTCAAACGAGATGACCTTTCCCCCCACGGCGACGTGCACGAGATTCTCATCCCGCCTGAGCACCTCCCCCTCGATCCGGGACCCATCGGTCAGTTCCACAGCGTCTTTCTGAACCGCCCGGACGCCCCCTGCGGACGCGAGTAACGCCACCAGCACGATAACGCCGGCCCACAGCCGCCCCGCTCCCATGGCTCCCAGCCCTCCCAGAATTATGCATGCTTTCAGGGACTCCAGCAGCTGCCATTTAACCCGCTAAAACCCTGTAATGCAAGCAGTAAATGACAAAGGCGGCGTTGGCATGCCGGTGACGCCGTGCGTCTCATTTCTTATACTGAACCGAGAGTGAGTGCGCGCTCTATGAACCCTCCCAGCGACCACAAGCGCGAGAATTCCATGCAGGCCACATTCCTGTGCGACGCCGAGCCGGTCCATCTGGCCCTGCCCGAAGACATCGTCCTCTACGAGTCCCGCTACCCCGCGCGGCCCGCGCCGCCGGACCGGATGGTCATGGCGGCAG
>PUMJ01000126.1 GCA_003551305.1 Candidatus Brocadiaceae bacterium | reverse complement strand
GTGAACTCGGGGTGCTCGAAGATCGTCGAGCGGATGACCGCCGGTTCGCCGCGCAGCCGGTAGTAACCGGGCCGGTCCTCGACAAAGAGGGCATCGCGTACGCCTGGGAACACTGACCAGTACTCATCCAGCGCCTCGATATCCCGCTCCGGGATACCGCCGCGCATGTGCGCCTCGAGATCGTGCAGATCCTCCGGCTCGGTGCTGTCGATATACCGGGGGATGTTCAAGTTGAAGCCGTTGGCCTCGATCTCCGCGATCGGCACCATCCGCGAGTAGCGCTCGATCTCGACCCGGTTGTTGAAGGTGTCCACGATCTTGTGGATGTCCTGCGAGCGCAGCCGGTTCTTCGCGCCGTCCTTCATGAAGCCCCGGCTCGCATCGATCATGAAAATGCCTTGGCGGGTCGCAGCTTCCTCTTTGTCCAGCACCAGGATGCAGGCCGGTATACCGGTGCCGTAGAACAGGTTCGCGGGTAGGCCGATGATCCCTTTGATGTAGCCGCGCTGGACGATCCGTGTACGGATGGCACCTTCCGCGCCACCCCGGAATAGCACCCCGTGGGGCAGGATTACCGCACCCTTGCCGGTGCTCTTCAGTGACGCCAGGATGTGCAGCAGGAAGGCGTAGTCGCCGTTCTTGGCCGGCGGGATGCCGTAGGCGAACCGATCGTAAACGTCGTTCGCTGGGTCAAAGCCGCTGCTCCAGGCCTTCCACGAGAACGGCACATTGGCGACCACGTAATCGAAGGTCTTCAGTGTGCCGTCCGCGTTGCGGAAATGCGGATCGGACAGCGTATTGTCCTGCCAGATCTCCGCCGTGGGGCAGTCGTGCAGGATCATGTTCATCCGCGCCAAGGCGCGAGTGGCATTGTCCATCTCCTGCCCGTAGATGGCCAGGTCGAGCCCGGTGCGGCTCTGTGCGAGATCGTGGGCTTTTAGCAGCAGTGACCCCGACCCGCATGTGGGGTCGTAAAGGCTCTGGCCGGAACTCTGTGCCTTGCCCAGATCGATGACCATGGACATGATCACCGACGCCTCGGCGGGCGTGTAGAACTGGCCCTTGCTCTTCCCCGACTCCGTGGCGAAGTGCCGCATCAGGTACTCGTAGGCATCGCCGAGCAAATCGTCCCCATCGGCCCAGTTGCTGCGGAAATCCAGCGCCGGGTTGTTGAAGATCGCGACGAGGTTCGACAGGCGATCGACCATCGCCTTGCCCCGACCCAGCTTGTCGGCATCGTTGAAGTCGGCGACGTCGATCACACCCTTCAGATCATTGGCCTCTGCAAGGCGACCGATGATCTTGTTCATCTTATCGCCGATCTCCTTGTCGCCCTTCAGCGCCACCATGTCGGTGAAGCTACCGCCGGGTGGGACATCGATCAGCGAGTAGCGCCGACCGGCATAGCGGTCAGACACGTACTTCACGAACAGCAGCACCAGCACGTAGTCCTTGTACTGGCTCGCATCCATGCTCCCGCGCAGCTCATCGCAGGATTTCCAGAGGGAGCTGTAAAGCTGGGATTTCTTCAGTGCCATGAGTTGGTGTCTTGTAGTTTGGCGTTCACACGGTGTTTCCGGTCAGCAGACCACAGCAACCAGGCTGGGCGAGATCCCGCACATCGCGCCCCTGGGACTCAGGATGCATTGAACCCCGATCCCGCGCCTTGGGCAAACCGAACACCCGACCGCAGAACCAGTGATCACCGGCGCCGGGTCAAACAGTGGTGTAGTGCCGTCAGTGTGCGTCGTTCAGAATCCGGTACACCGACGCCCGACCGATCCCGACCTGCTTCGCGATCGCCGTAGGCCCGACTCCCCGAGCCTTGAGCGCCTTCACCTCGTCCGCCTTGGCCCTGGCGGTCGGCTTCCGGCCCTTGTACTTCCCGGCTGCCTTAGCCTTCGCGATCCCCTCGCGCTGCCGCTCCAGCATGATCTCGCGCTCGAACTCCGCGATGCCACCCAGCACGGTGAGGACCAACTTGCCGGTCGGCTTCCCGGTGTCGATACCAAGATCGAGGATTCGCAGTGCCGCGCCGTTCTCGGCGAGGGTTTCGGTGATCTCGAACAGGTGCCGCACGGACCGCGCCAGCCGGTCGAGTTTGGTGACCACCAGGGTGTCGCCCTTGCGGATATGCTCCAGCGCTTCAGCGAGCCGAGTCCGCTTGGCGACATCCACCGACGACACCTGCTCCCGCAGGATCTTCTCGCACCCTGCCGCCTTCAGGTCGCGCGCCTGGGCATCGATGGAGGCTTTCTGGTCGAGTGTCGAGGTCCGGGCGTAGCCGATCAGCATGGGAGTCTCCCTGGAATTGTCTCACATGGTTCTTAAACGATAGACCACCTGTGTCTCAAATTCCAGAACTGGACTCCTGTGGGGCATCCTGGGGCAGATGGTGAGACGTCTCAATAGACCTTGCTCTAAAGAGCCGCTCAACGGACTATTACAACGCCTTCCTAGCGCCCGAACGTGTACAAATACCCGAGGCTAAACGAAGTGGAATCATCTGCAACGGTC
>PUMJ01000007.1 GCA_003551305.1 Candidatus Brocadiaceae bacterium | reverse complement strand
GCGTTGTAGCCGGCGCGTTCGGCGACCTGCCGCACCGTCAGGCCCAGTTCGCGGCGGCGCTCGCGGAACAGAGTGGCGATGGCGGTGGCCATGGCATCCTCCCGTTCGGGGTCACGTGGTCTATGCCTCTCCTGCAGCATAGCACGCGACACGGGACAGATGCTGTCCCGCATCGGTCCCCCCGCCCGGATTCCGTGCCGCCGCAGTCCATCGGACGCAAGATCGCGTCACGGCGTGTCCCGGGCATCATCCGGGCAGGCCTGGCCCTCACGCACCCTGAACATGCGGGCGGCCTCATCCCAGTAGAGTCGGTCACTGTTCTGCTCGTACCACTCGACCATCTGCCGTGGCGTGCCCCGGGCTTCGGTATGCCGAAGCAAGGAGGACCGGATACGGGACATGCGGCCCCACCTATCCTCTCCTGAATCCAGGTAGCGCACCAGCATGGCAAGGGCATCTTCATGGCCGTATCGAACGGCCAGTTGTGCGACGTCCAGTGCGTCCCATTCCGCCCTGTGCTTTGCTCTCTCCCACGCCTGTTTCACCAGCCCATTGAGGTTCTCAACGCCCGGCATGCGGTTGAGAATATCGAAGGTGCCACGGCGGTTTAGGCCCTCGACGAAATGCAGCTTCAGTGCTTCCAGGGCTTCTTCGTCGCCGAGGCTCGCTACAGCCTGCAGCCATTCCCGCGGCAGGTAGCTCTCAGGTATCCCGAGTTCCCCCAGCAATACTTCCCGCGCATCGTCCGCCCAGCCATACTGTAGGACGACGGATGCCAGTTGTGGTGCGAGCGGAAGGCTTTCCAGGATCAACTCCTTGTGTTCCGGGCCCGCCAGGGCGATGACGGCACCGGGGACGTAAAATGCGGCGCTGCCCCGGCCGCTGTAGGCGATCTGATCCATGAGGATGTCCACGTTCTGCGGGCCGACCCGGCGCAGCATCGAGACCTGGGGATCTGTACTGGAGTATGTGTTCTGATGTTCGGAAGCCAGCATGATCTGTCGGACGTATTCCCGCACCTCCTGGCGGGTGGGATCAGGCGGAAGCTGTATCTTGCTGAGGGCTTCGGCATCCGGCCCCCGGCGTTGCCAGTCATCGGCTGGCCCGCACCACGCCGCCTCGGCCGGTGGCTGCTCCAGCTTCTCGACACGCCTGGTCAGTTCCTCCACCTGTCGGCGCAACTCACGCATCTCCTGTGCCAGCTCACCGACAGCCGGCTCGTCGGTTCCCCGGGCAACGCCCGACCCCCCGTACAGGACAGCCAGCAGCATGATCGTGACGGCAAAAGGCCTGCTTCTCATAGCTCACCCCTTCCCCCTATCGTGAGTCCTGCGTCTCCCTGAGATTATCTGCATTCTCGATCAGGCCCTGTGCACTGTCAAGCCTTTTTTCGCGGCGAGGGGGAGGGAGAAGCCCGGACCTTCGCGTTAGAAGCGGATGGCGCGGGGCAGGTCGCGCACGCCCGGCGTGATGATGCTTATCCGGGGTTCCATGTTCCGTTCGGGTCTGCCGGCAGCTGTCGCGCGATTCAGTGCCCCTCCGGAAAGCCCTGGGAATGGCCCCTGCGGCTTCACGTGAGTTGTGCCCCTCATCACGAGCATACCCCCGCAGATGCCGTCCCGGGTCGGTTGCCCTGTTGCTGTCCTCCCTGCTGACATCCAACGGAGCTGCGCCGCGGACATCAGCCACGTGTGGGAGAATACGGCGAGCGGCACCGGCCGGCGGGCGGTCACCATGGCAGGCAGGTGCCGGAACGAAGCGCAAGGCGCAATCAGGACTACCCAGAGGATATGAGCCGTTCTGCCAGGGCCATGAGCTGCCCGGCCTGCTCTATCTGATCCCGTGTTTCCTCGGCCGTCACCGTCTCGGGACCTCACCGTAATCACCGGCGTGGCGCACGGCCATAGCGCGGATGAGTGCGCGGTGATAGCAGGGGTGGACGGTGCCCGTCTTGACCAGGTGCTTACCAAAGGCGGCATGGACGGCTGTGTGTTTGGAGAAGGAGAGGCCCTTAACCAACAGCCGTGCTTCGGCGACATAGAACATCGCGTAGTAAGCCCGAGAAGCGGCAAAGCCCTGGTAACCTGATTCCTGCAAGAGCCTGGCGGCCTCGTCGCTCTCCCGGGCTCGCTGCACAAGCCGGTCCTGCTCTTCCGTCATATCAGGACCCCCTCGCGGCGCACGTTGAGCACCAGCGGACTCTGCTCATGCCGGTACTGGCGCTCGGATACGAACGTGGGGATGATCACGACATTTTGTGCGAGGGAAAGCTCAGCCACCAAATCCGGAATGCGCGCGATCTCCTGACACGGGGAGACATCGGCCCGCAGGGCGGCGTTTACCTGCTCTGGCGTGATGTCGAGCGCCCGGGCGAACTTGTCCCTCACGGCCGCCCGGGGGAAACAGCACTCGGGCTCCTCCAGGCCACTGTACTTGCGCATGCCCTTGCTGATATTGCGGGCGTTGTAGCCGGCGCGTTCGGCGACCTGCCGCACCGTCAGGCCCAGTTCGCGGCGGCGCTCGCGGAACAGAG
>PUMJ01000100.1 GCA_003551305.1 Candidatus Brocadiaceae bacterium | reverse complement strand
GCATCGCCCACCGCTTCCGGAATGCTTGCGGTGTTCGCGGCGACCACGGGCACACCGAAGTGCATCGCTTCGAGGGGCGGCATGCCAAAGCCCTCATGAAGACTGGGGAAGGCGAAGGCATGGGCGCCGGTATAAAAGGCCGACAGTTCGTGGTCTGATACGTAATCGATCGATACGATCTTGTCTGCACATCCGCTCTCGGAAATCGCCTTGAGCGTTCCGCCGGGCTGCACATGCCGACCGATGATCACCAGCCAGGTGTCTGAGCCGAACCGCCGCCGGGCCGATGCGAACGCGCGGACCAATGCGGCTGTATTCTTGCGAACACTCAAAGGCCCCACAGTGAGGATGTAGCGGCCGCCAACCCCATATTTGCTCAACACCGTTTGAACTTGATCATGATCGACCAGCCCGAGCCCATTGTTCGGAGCCATCGGGATGACCTTGATCCGGTCGGCGGGGGCACCCAGGTGCTCGACCAAATCACCTTTCACCGACCGGGAAGGGGTGATGATCGCCGACGCCTTCTTGATGCAATGGTTATAGTAGCCCCTTTTCTTACGTCGAAAACCGGCAGGGCTGAACCCGTCGGAGATGACCGAAGAGATGTCATGGATTGTTGCAACGAAAGCAGGCCCCCTTACCGAGGGAATTCGGCCATCGGGACCGTGATAGACATCGGTGTTGCGGAACCCAAACCTGCTCAAAACCGGAACCGACCAGCGAAAGTGGAAATTCGGCCCCGGCGGGGGCGGCAAAAACTCGCGTGACCTGCGGCGGGAAACCCGATAGCAAAGGTCGTACCGGCTCTCGGAATCCAACTCCGCCAGCGACCGGATCAATGCTCGCTCATAAATCCCGATTCCGCTCAGCCGGGGTTTCAGGAGCGAAGTAATATCAATGGCAATCCGCATCTGGATGTTCTAAAACCCATGAAAGAATATTGTGAAATTGCCGGCCGCCCACGCATAGCGCCGGACATCGACCTCAAACCAGCAGCAAGAAACACTGGGAACACCACCTGGTTGCCGGCACCGACCCGTCACAAACGACGGGCACCTGCACCCGGGCACAGAACCGTATTGTCGAGACTTTGTTCTCCATACGCAGGTGTCATCGCCCCGGAACCCGCCGGCTGGCGAAATGCGATCCAACGACCGACGATGTACCGTATCTGGAGCAGCCCACTATTTTGGCCGGTTTTCCTCTGTTTGTCAAACGAATCGGAATTTTTTCGCAAATTGATTTTCGCATTTTTCTTTGACTTGCGAACGGACTCCGGTTATCATCAATGAATGTTGGACCTTCCGGCTAACGCAATATGCGCATACGAAGTGCGAACTAGGTCAGGCCAAAAAAACCATTGTCGGGCCATCAAACTGGTGCCCGGCTCCGGAAGCAGGACTATGAATAGACCGCAGCCGGTGTGCAACATCGGCACACCGCGACCGAGTGCCCCGGGCTCCGGCACATCCCCTCTTTCTGAGGCCAGACGCGGTTCGGCCCTTTCCGATTCCATCCAAGTCACCACCGGCCAGCATTCACCGAGACGATCCACCGGCAGGATCTGAAAAAAGGAGATTTCATCAATGAGGTTGTTCAAGCAGCTGTTCCAGGTGCACCTGATGTCCGTTTGCGTCATGTTGCTGCTTCCCGTTACCGTCTACGCAGCGGATGCAGAAGGCCATAACAACGTCCTCGACACCGAGAGCTTCTGGCGGGTCCGGACAATCCGTGAGACGGAGGACATGGTCCTCCCCGACGGCGAAATCGTCCACGGTAGAATCCAGGCAGATATCACCGGGACCGACCGCCACGGCTGGTTCCGGGCCAGACCGGATGTCGGGTCGCTGCCCGATGACAAATACCGGGTTGAACCACTTGAGGAAGAGGATGTCGTCCGCCTCCCCCGCCAGACGTCGGAGGACTGGATGCAGCCCGACTTCGACGACAGCGCCTGGGCGCGCATTCGCGGCCCGATCCTCCACGATACGACCGATTCCGACTGGAAGCTGATCCTGATGCGCGGAACCTTCAAGGTCGACGATCCCAATCGGGCGGGCCAACTGAATCTCGACCTGGCCTTCCGGGGCGGAGCCGTCGCCTACGTCAACGGCGTCGAGGTCGGCCGGGCGTACATGCCCGAAGGAGAACTCGACCTCCACGCTTCCGCCGAACCCTATCCCGAGGAAGCGTATTTCTGCGAGGACGGTTATGCCATGCGACGTCGGGGGCGCACCGAGGCGGAACAAGAACGCCTCGCCAACCGTGTACGCACGCTCGAGAGCGTCCGGATACCGGCGAACAAGCTGCGGGAAGGCATCAACGTTTTGGCCATTGCCGTTTACCGGGCACCCGTCCTGCCCAGATTCTACGTGAGCCGAAATCGTGGAGGCATGGCGCTTCACCACACGTGCCATTGGGCTCGCATCGGCCTGAACAAGGCCGAACTGACCATGCAGCCCGGCGCCCCGGTCACCCCGAACACCGCCCCGATGCCCGGCCACGGGTTCCTCGTGTGGAACCACACCACCGTCTCCCGCGTGT
>PUMJ01000009.1 GCA_003551305.1 Candidatus Brocadiaceae bacterium | reverse complement strand
GACCGATGCCACGCCGACGCTTCAGAGGATCACCGGCACTACCCTCTGCACGACGTCGAGCCGCTCGATCCGCTCGATCGTGTCTGCCCCGGCCTCACTGTCCAGGTTCAGCGCCAGGATGGCATTGCCCCCCGCTTCCTGCCGGCCGAACCCCATGCGCGCCACGTTAACGCCGGCCACCCCCAATATCGCACCCACCTTGCCGATGAGGCCGGGTACGTCCCGGCCGTAGACGACGAGCACGTGACCGCCGGGGATGACCTCCACGTAGAATTCCCCGATGCTGATGATGCGGGGGTACTTGCGTGCGAAGACCGTGCCGCAGGCCGTCTCCGTCCCCTCGTCGGCCTCCAGAGTCACCTCCACCAGGTCGGTGAAGCCCGAGTCCATGCCGACGGTGGAACTGCTGGTGATGCGGATGCCGCGCTCCTCGGCCAGGTGCGGGGCACTGATGATGTTGACGGCATCGCCCAGCATGTACTCGAGCACGCCCACGATGCCATAATTGATGACCGGCTCGATGTCCTGCTCGGCCAGTTCGCCCTTGCAGGAAATTTCTATGGCTTTCGGCCGGCTGGTGTTGAGCTGGGCGACCAGCCGTCCGAGCTTGGCGGCCAGGTCGCAGTAGGGCTGCAGGGCCCTCATCTCCTCCGGAGGCACGGCCGTAACGTTCAACGCGTTGCGGTAGTGGCCCCGCAGCAGGGCTTCCATCATCTGTTCGGCCGCCTCTGTGGCGACTGCCTGCTGCGCCTGTTCGGTCGAGGCGCCCAGGTGGGGAGTGGCCAGTATGCTCTGGTGCCGGGCGAAGCTGTAGTCCCGGGGCGGTTCCTGTTCGTACACGTCGAAGGCGGCCCCGGCGAGGCGGCCTTCCCGCACGGCTTCCAAGGCCGCTTCCTGGTCCACCACCGGGCCGCGCGCACAGTTGATGATGCGAGCGTCCGGTCTCATCAGCCTGATCAGTTCCGGTCCGATGAGCCCTTTTGTCTGTTCGTTCTCAGGCACGTGCACGGTCAGGTAGTGGCAGCAGGGCAGCAGCTCCTCCAGCTCATCCACCAGTTCCACGCCCAGCTTGCCGGCCGTCTCGCTGCTGATGTAGGGGTCGTAGGCCAGCACGCGCATCTGGAACGCCAGCGCCCTCTTGGCCAGGGCCTGGCCGATGCGCCCCAATCCCACTATGCCCAGCGTGGCGCCAGCAAGCTGCGAGCCAAGGAACTTTTTCTTCTCCCAGCGCCCCTCGCGCATGCTGATGTAGGCCGGCCCTATGTTGCGCGCCAGAGCCAGCATCAGCGCAAAGGCGTGCTCGGCGGTGCTCAACGTGTTGGCCCCCGGTGTGTTCATCACAACGACGCCTTTGCGGGAGGCGGCGGCGATGTCAATGTTGTTGACGCCCACGCCGGCTCGGCAGACGGCCTCCAGGCAGTCGGCGCGATCCAGTACTTGCTCTGTCAACTGGGCGCCGGAGCGACAGATCACGCCGTGCACGCCCTCTATGGCCTCCATAAGCTCT
The DNA here is from genome assembly GCA_003551305.1 of Candidatus Brocadiaceae bacterium. Taxonomy (GTDB): domain Bacteria; phylum Planctomycetota; class Brocadiia; order SM23-32; family SM23-32; genus B1Sed10-231. The sequence continues at coordinate 1,045 of PUMJ01000009.1, read as the reverse complement.
CTCTGGCTCAAGCCGGGTTTGTTTTTCACCAGCAGCCCCGCCTCGGCCAGTAAACCGACGCAATCCTCGGGCAGTTTATCCGCGATGAGAACAGTCTTCATAGAGGTTCTCCACGGGGATGGGCAGCAGCAAACACCAGGGCCGGCGATTATAGGCAGGCCGCAGCGGCGTGTCAACACGCGCCGCTGCCTCACGGGTGCGGTCAGGAGCGGCGGAGTTCGTCGAAAAACTCCAGGAGCCGTTGCTTTCGCGATTGCGCCTCATCAGCCGAGCGCGACTCCAAAGCCAGCCGGGCGATCGGCTCGGTGCCCGAGGGCCGTACGCAGAACCACCAATCCTCCCAGTCGGCGCGCACGCCGACGGCCCGGTGGATGTCATCGCGCCCGCACCGGCGCAACAGCCGCCCCCCCCGCTCACAGGTAATCTCCAGCACACCGTCGTACTCGTCCAGCGCCCGCAGGGCCACCCGCCGGCAGGTTGCCAGGGCATCGTCCTGGTCATCGAACGCCACGGCGGTGCTCTGGCCCGGCCTATGCCATTCGGGGAAGCGGCTGAGGAGCCGCCTCACCTCCCCCGAGGCCGCCAGGTGCAGCACGTGCAGGGTCGTCAGCAGCGCACTGTCGCAGCAGAAGAAATCCCGGTAGTAGTAGTGGCCGGCGTCCTCTCCCGCAAACATCAGTGCGGGGTCGGCGCGCAAGACGCGTTTGATCTTCGCGTGCCCGACGGGCACCATCTCCGGCTCCACGCCCTGCGAACGAAAGTAATCCAGCACGCGCCGACTGATGGTCTGGCCCACGCCGAAACGGCAGGCGGGGTCTGCCTGCAACAGACGATGGGCGATACAGGCCGTCATGTCGCTACCGTCCACGATGCGCCCTTCGGGCAAGACCACCACGACGCGGTCGGCGTCGCCATCGTAGGCGAACCCGACGTCGGCCTTCTCCTGCCGGACGCGCTCCACCAGCGGCGCCAGGTTCTCGCGTTTGCTGGGGTCAGGATGGTGTGCCGGGAACCTCCCGTCCGGCTCCATGTTCATTCCTATCGG
>PUMJ01000054.1 GCA_003551305.1 Candidatus Brocadiaceae bacterium | reverse complement strand
GTTATCGTTCAGTCACATGCCATGGCGAGCCACTGGACAAAGCACCGCCCCCCCGGGTAGAGCAACCGCTTTTCCTGGATGGCCCGCCCAACTCGCCTTGCCTTCTTACCCCTCGCGAGACGAACAGCATTGTGCGACAGGGTGAAGCAGGCTGAGAGTCCGCGAACACTCACGCCCACTCGGCATGCTGCTCGCACCAGGCGATGGTCCGTTGCAGACCCTCGCAGAAGCCGACCTCCGCCTCGAAACCGAACTCCTTGCGCGCCCGTGTGGTGTCCAGCATCCGGCGCGGCTGCCCGTCCGGCTTGCTGGTGTCCCATTCGATGGCGCCTTCAAACCCCGTCAGGTCCGCAATGAGTTCGGTCAGGTCACGGATGGATATCTCAAAGCCCGAGCCCAGGTTCACGGGGGCCGGCTTGCCGTAGCTCTCGGTGGCCATCAGGATGCCGCGCGCGGCGTCCTCCACGTACAAAAACTCCCGCGTCGGGCTGCCCGTGCCCCACGCCGTTATCCGGTCGGCGCCGGCGTTCCGGGCCTCGATGCACTTGCGGATCAGCGCCGGGATGACGTGCGAGGTTTCCAGGTCGAAGTCATCGCGCGGGCCGTACAGGTTCACGGGCAAGAGGAATATCGCGTTGAAGCCGTATTGCTCCCGGTAGGCCTGCCCCATCACCAGCAGGGCCTTCTTCGCGATGCCGTAGGGCGCGTTGGTCTCCTCGGGGTAGCCGTTCCACAGGTCCTCCTCCTTGAACGGCACCGGCGTGTGCTTCGGGTAGGCGCAGACGGTGCCGGCCGTGACAAACTTCTCAACCCCGTGCCGCCGCCCCTCCTCGATGAGATGTATGCCCATGATGGCGTTGTCGTAGAAGAAGCGCCCCGGGTTGTCGCGATTCGCCCCTATACCGCCCACGGACGCCGCCAGGTGGATGACCACGTCCGTCCCGCTGTCGGCGTACATCTGCTGCACGGCCCCTTTCTCGCGCAGGTCGTAGTCCGCGCTGCGCGGAACGAAGACGCTCTCCGGCCCCTTCCGCTCAAGCCGCTCCACCACGAAAGAACCTAGGAACCCCGCCCCGCCGGTGACCACTACTTTCTTGCCGTTCCAGTAGTTCATCGCTGATTTCCCTTCACCCACGGCCCGCCGGGGCCTGCTCCAGTTGCTTGATGTCGGCCTCCACCATGATGCGCACGAGATCTTCAAAGGTCGTCTTCGGCCTCCAGCCCAGCCGTTCCCTCGCTTTCGACGGGTCGCCCACCAGCAGGTCCACCTCGCTGGGGCGGAAGTAGCGCGGGTCCACCTCGACCAGCACCTCCCCGCTCTCGGCGTCCAGGCCGCGCTCCTCGACGCCCTCTCCCTCCCAGCGCAGCTCGAAGCCCCCGGCGCGGAACGCCGCCTCCGCGAACTCCCGCACGCTGTGCGTCTCCCCGGTCGCGATCACGTAGTCCTCCGGTCCGTCGTCGTTGAGCATCATCCACATCGCCGCCACGTACTCCGGCGCATAGCCCCAGTCACGCCGCGCGTTCAGGTTCCCCAGGTACACGCGGTCCTGGAGGCCCGCCCGGATGCGCGCGACCGCCCGCGTTATCTTCCGCGTCACGAACCGCTTTCCCCGCCGCGGCGACTCGTGGTTGAACAGGATGCCGCAGCACGCATACAGCCCGTAGGCCTCCCGGTAGTTCACCGTCAGCCAGTGCGCATAGAGCTTCGCCGCCCCGTAGGGGCTGCGCGGGTAGAACGGCGTCGTCTCCCTCTGGGGCACCTCCTGCACCTTGCCGAACATCTCGCTGGTGGACGCCTGGTAGAGGCGCGTGCTGACCCGCGCGTCGCGGATCGCCTCCAGCAGCCGCAACGTCCCCAGCCCGTCAACGTCGCCCGTGTAGACCGGCTGCTGGAAGGAAACCGCTACGTGGCTCTGCGCCGCCAGGTTATATATCTCGTCCGGCTCGATCCTCTCTATCAGCCGCGCCATGCACGAACCGTCCACCAGGTCTCCGTAGTGCAGGAACAGCGTCCGGTCCGCCACGTGCGGGTCCTGGTAGATGTGGTCAATCCGCTCCGTGTTGAACACCGAAGCCCGCCGGATGATGCCGTGGACCTCGTAGCCCTTGCTCAGCAGCAGCTCGGTCAGGTATGAGCCGTCCTGGCCCGTGATACCCGTTATCAGCGCCTTCTTCATCTGCTCACCTCGATGCAGTTTCCCGTCACGGCGCGCGATGGGGCGCTGCACAGCGCAGCGCAGCAGCGGGCCGAGGTCAAATGGGTTCGTTTCGCAGAGCCGTTCTCTTGCGAACGCCGTCGCAATCGGGTCGCAACCCGCTCGCGCACCCGTCCCGCCGGCGTCTCACATCCCGCGCACCGCCCGCGCGGTCTGCGCCACGCTCCGCTCCCGCCCCAGCTTCCGTTCGTAGTAGCGTCGTCCGGCCGCGCCCATCGCCCGCGCCAGCCCCTTCTCCTCTTTGAGCCGCAGCAGGACCTGCGCCACCTTTTCCGCGTGCCCTATCTCCACCGCGAACCCCGCGCCGCTCTCGCGCAGCAGCGCCGCCGCCTCGCTGCCGG
>PUMJ01000151.1 GCA_003551305.1 Candidatus Brocadiaceae bacterium | reverse complement strand
GGGCATCGGGGTGGCCGTCCTGGCCCTCCAAGACCCCCCCGCTGAACTGGAGCCGGCCGTCCTGGCAGACTCCGACGAACTCCGCGTCGGCCAGAGCGTGCTGGCCGTGGGCAGCCCCCCGGACCTTCACCTCAGCGTGGCGGCCGGCGTTGTCAGCGCTCTGGACCGCCGCGGCCTCGACCCGGCCCCCCTCGCCTCGCTGGTGCAGACCCACATGGCCCTGCAGACCGGATACGTGGGCGGCCCCCTCGTCAATCTGGACGGCGAGGTCGTCGGTGTCACGGTGCTGGTCGGCACCGAGCGCCTGCACGGCCCCGGCGTCGCCTTCGCCGTCCCCATCGGCAGCGTCCTGGAGGTGCTGGACGACCTGCTGGCCGGCCGCGAGGTTGCGCGCGGATACCTGGGCGCGTACATCCGCACGCTGGATCCCGCCATGGCCGAGACCTTCGGCCTGCCGGACCGGCGCGGCGTGCTGGTCGAAGATGTCATCGCCGGCTCGCCTGCCGATGAGGCGGGCCTGGCCGCCGGCGACATCGTGCTGGAGTTCGCCGGCCGGCCAACGCACACCGCCGAGGAACTGCGCAACGCCGTGGCCGCCACCAGACCCGGCACACGGGTGAACGTGAGGATATGGCGTGACGAACGGGAACGCACGTTGAGGGTAACAACCGGAACCCCCGAGGAGACGGCCGCCGACGAGATGGACTGGATGGGCCTGGGCGTGCAGACGTTGACGGCTGACCTGGCCCGGGGCCTCGGCCAAGAGGACCTCACCGGCGTCCTGGTGGCCGACGTTGACCCGGCCGGCCCCGCCGCGCGGGCCGGCATCAGCCCGGGGGACGTCATCATCAGCATCAACCGGGAGCCCGTGCCCGACGTGGAGACCTACCGCGAGCGCGTCGAGCAGATCGCCGAGGCCTCCCGCGCGCTGCTGCGCATCCACGACGCCGAGACAGGGCGTCGCCGCTTCCTCGTCGTGCGAAGGTGACTTCCGGCCGGGCGCCGGCCTCAGGAGGAATCGTCGCGCTCGCGGGGGAGTTTCCATTTCAGGTAGAGGATAGCCCCCACGGCACAGAGGATGAGCAGTCCGAACGTGAGCACCGTCGGCCAGAAGCCGTAGGGCTCAATGGTATCGGGTGCGGTGGGCGTGGTGAGCGGCTCCATGTGAAGCGTCCATCTTCTCTCAAGTCGACCGGTCGCCCCTTGCGGTGCGGTGCGCTTAAGTCATTGTAACGCACACCACCGCCCATGCAACGCCGACCGGTCTGCCGTCGAACGGCAGAACAGGACACAACGGAGCGCTTCCCTCTACGCCCCGACGGCCTCCCCTGCTGATGGAGCCGGCAGCGCCGGCTCGAAGTAGCCTTCCGTTTTCAGGCGCGCCGTCAGGTTCAGTATCCGTCTCAGCGCACCCGCCATCCCCTCCAACCCGGCGGCGCGGTAGTAAGCCCCGTCTTCGGCGAACCGCTCCATCTTCCGGTACTGCCGGATAGAGGCGCCCGCGTCCTCCAACCCCGTGTGCAGGTTCATCAGCAGGGATATGAGTTCGGGGTTGAGGTATTCCGAATACCGCATGTTCACGATGCTCCAGAGCCCCTGCGCCTTCTCGTTGAAGTAAGCGTAGCTCTCCTCGGTGAAGACCTTCTGCTCGTTGATCCTGCGCGCCAGATCGTCCGTCTCCAGGCCCTCCATTTCGGTCAGAAGCGCCGCCCTTTGCTGCAGGACGAGAGCGACGTTCTGCTCCTCCGGCGCCGAAGGGTCAACGTCGGGAGCAAAGCCGAAGACGCGCGTGGCGACTCCGTCTCTCAGCCGGTAGACCTCGCGCGCGATCAGGTAGTCCACGTGGTCGCGCACGGCCTTCCAGCGCTTCGTCCTGGAACGCACCAGCAGGGTATCCACGATGAAGAGGGTGAACGCGGCCCCGAAAAGCTCTGCCAGCAGGTCCGGCGTGTAATCCCCCAGGTAGGCACGCAGGGCCCAGATCAGTGCCATGCCGCCCAGAACCGCCCCGTAAACAACAAGAGGTATCCGTGACTGCCTGCTGAGCCTGCGGGAAAGCTGCCGCAGGGGGCGCTCTCCTTTCCTCATAGCCCCTTCCCTCCTCTACTGTGGCTGCACGGTTCGGCCGCCCGGTAGTATGGGCTTTGCCCCTCTGTGTCTCCGCTTACGGCGGTTCGCCCCCCATCGCACGGCGAGGGCGCCGCCCGAGCGGCTCAGCAAGGCGAATGGCTACCGGTCCCCGTTACAGCCGCCGCACAGGCCGACCAGCGTCAGTTCAGCCCGCTCGGGCTTGACCCCTTCGGCCGAGGCGAGCTCAGACCACAGGACCGACAGGTCCACCGGCTCCAGGCACTGCACCTTGCCGCAGCGGCGGCAGTTGAAGTGGGGATGCACCGGCGCGGTGTGGGCGCAGTTGAGTTCATAGACGCAGGAGCGGCCGTCCGACGGCACCCGCCGCAGCAGGCCCGCCTCTTCCAGCGCCGCCAGGTTCCGATAGACGGTCGTCTTATGGACAGAATGCTCCCGGCGCAGTTCGGCCAGCAACTGACCGGCCGTGGCGGCCGCCGCGCGCCGGTGCAGGGCGTCCATGATGGCCAGCCGAAGGCGCGTGACGCTGAGCCCGCGCCGCCGCAATGCGTGCTTATAGGCCGATAGACCGGGCACCCTCGCCTCCCGTCGCTGCTTGAACACACACGCTATTCTACGCCTCCGCGCCAAGGAATCAAACGCGCCTGGGGGGGCGAGGTGCCCGCCCCGGGCGACAAGGCAACTTCAGATAGCTCAATGACCCTGCGCGCACGGCGGGCAGTTGAACGCCCCCTCAAAGCTGTTACAATGAACGTGTTGAGTCTCCTTCACCGAGCGGATAGTGAAGCCATGAAAGCGGAAGTTCATCCCGACTACGTCCGGTGCGAAGTGTTGTGCGGCTGCGGCGAGACGTTCATCACCCGCGCCACCACGCCGTCCATCAGGATTGAAGTCTGCTCCAAGTGCCATCCCTTCTACACCGGCAAGCAGAAGCTGGTGGACAGCGCCGGCCGCGTCGAGAAGTTCCAGCAACGCTGGGGCAAACACCTGGAGGCGACGAAGGCACGCATCTCCGGCGGGCAGAACAACGAGCAGTAGCAGCGCTGCCATGAGCCCTTCCGGCGTCACCGGAAGGGCATTCTGTGTACGCACTCCGGGGCGCGGTGAGCGATGGAAACAATTGACGAGCAACTGGTCGAGGGGCTGATGGCCAGGCTGGAACGCCTGGCTCAACGCCACGGGGAGGTGGAGCGACTGCTCTCGGACCCCGAGGTCATCGCCGATTCGGCGCGCCTGACCCGCCTGGCCCGCGAGCATGGCGCCCTGGGCAAGCTGGTCGAGAAATACGAGCAGTTGCTGCGGGTGCGCGAGCGGAGCCGCGACGCCGCCGAGTCGCTGGAACTCTACCCGGACGACGAAGAGCTGGCCGCCCTGGCGCAGGAGGAACTCCAGCAGAGCGAGCGTGAGCAACAGCGGCTGCTGGAAGAGGTCATTGACCTGCTGGTGGCCGAGGATGCCGGCGGCGAGCGCAACGTCATCGTGGAGATACGGCCCGGCACGGGCGGCGACGAGGCCGCGCTGTTCGCATCGGACCTGTTCAGCATGTACACCCGTTACGCCGAGAGACAGGGCTGGCAGGTGGAACTGATTGACATCAGCGACACCGACCTGGGCGGCGTCAGGGAGGTCATCTTCTCGGTGAGCAGCACCGGGGCCTGGCGCAAGCTGCGCTACGAGAGCGGCGGTCACCGCGTCCAGCGCGTTCCGGAGACCGAGTCCCAGGGACGCATCCACACCAGCCTGGCCACCGTGGCCGTACTGCCCGAGGCGGAGGAAGTGGAAGTCGACATCCGGCCCGAGGAACTGGATGTCTCCTTTGCACGCTCCAGCGGGCCCGGCGGGCAACACGTCAACAAGACCAGCTCATGCGTACGCATCGTGCACCGCCCCACCGGAATCACCGTGCGCTGCCAGGACGAGAAATCGCAGAGCGCCAACCGCAAGAAAGCCATGAAGGTGCTGCGCGCACGCCTGTTCGAGAAATACCAGCGCGAACAGGAGGAGAAGCGCGACGAACTGCGCCGCTCGCAAGTCGGCAGCGGGGACCGCAATGCCCGCATCCGCACCTACAACTTCCCCCAGGACCGCGTGACCGACCACCGCATCGGCCTGGACGTCTTCGGCGTGGAGAGCTTCCTGATGGGTGACTGCGACACGATGTTCGAGGCGCTGGCCGAATACGACAGGCGCAAGCGCATCCGCGCCTTCGTGACGAGCCGCCCACCGGCCCAAACGTGAGCCGGCCCGTCCGCGGGCGCAACCGGGGCTCCCCCGCATCCCTAACGGATGGTGATGACGGCCGGCATCAGGCAGAGGGCTTTTTCCTCACGCAGGGACAACAGCGCCGTCAGGTAGGATTCCACACCCGGCAGGTGGCGCAACACTTCATGGGCGCCCCGGGCCGGCAGCAGGGCCTGCTCATCGGGCCCAAAGAGCAACATCTCGGCCAGGTTCCGGGGGCGAGGCAGGTGCAGCACCCTCACATCCTGGTCTTCGGGGATTCCGGCCGCCTCGCGGGCCAGCGCGATGGCATCCTCCAGCCCCCCCAGCCTGTCCACCAGGCCGTTCTGGTGCGCCTGCAAGCCGGTCCAGATGCGCCCGTCCGCCACCCGCTCCACGTCCCGGAAGGACATGCCCTCCCGCGTCTCGGCCACGCGCTCGATGAACGTGCGATAGGTGTCCTCCAACAGTTCACGCACGCGGGCCTTCTCCGCGGTCGAATACTCCTTGAAGGGAGACATCAGGCCGCCGCCGACGCCGCTCTCGACCACGTCCACGCTCAGGCCCAGCTTGGCCAGCAGGTCGGTGAAGACCAGTTTGCCGCCGAGCACCCCGATGGCGCCTGTCAGCGTGCCGGGCTCCGAGACGATGGTGCGGGCGCCGGCGCCGATGTAGTATCCGCCGGAAGCCGCCGTGTCCCCCAAAGAGGCGATGACGGGCTTCTGCCCGTCGGCCCGGCGCAGGGCGTGCCAGATGACGTCTGCCGCCAGGGCGCTGCCGCCGGGGCTGTCCACCCGTACGACGATAGCTTCTACGGAATCATCCGCAGCGGCTTCTGCGATGACCCTGAGGAGCCGGCGCGCGCTGACCACTTGCTCCCCGAGGGACAGCCCGTCCTCGGAGTCCATCACCAGGGGGCCGGAGGCGTGGATGACGGCCACGGCCGGCCCGGGGGGGGCCTCCCGCCGGGGGCGGCGGCCTCCCATCAGCATCTGCAGCAGGTTGAACTGACCCGCCTGCAGGGGGCTCTCGGGCGCGCGGCGCCCGTAGTCGGTCTGCGCCACCAGCCTTCCTTCGTGCCGCCCCTCCAGAGCCTCCAGAAGCTGGTCATAGAACATCACGTCGTCCACCAGGTCCGCCTCACGGGCGGCCTGCGCCGTAAAGGGGCCCCTGCGCAGCAGGACCTCGACCCGGCTGACGGGGAGCCCCCGGCCCTCGACCAACCCCTGCTGCAACTGGGCGTAGTAGCTGTCCAGGACGGCCTGCAGGGTGCTGCGGTATTCCTCCGACAGGTCGGTGCGCGTCAGGGCATCGGCCGCCCCTTTGTGCCTGCCCACCTGGATGAGTTCCGGTTTGACGCCCACCTTCTCCAGCAGCTCGCCGGCAAAAATGGCCTCGGCCCGCAGCCCGGACAGGAACAATCGCCCGCCGGGCACCATCACGACGCGGTCGGCCCCGGCAGCGATGTAATAGGTAAGGTTGCCGGCCGATTCGAGCAGGCAGACAACATCCTTGCCCGCCGCGCGGGCCCGCTCCAGGGCGCGCCGCACCTCCTGAGCCTTGGCCCACCCCCCCGCAAATCCCCGCATCCGCACGATGATGCCCGTGACAGCATCGTCACGGTGCGCCCGCTCTATGCGTTCGAGCAGGCCGTGCAGCGTGTCACCTTCACGCTCGAACAGATAGACCGGGGGCAGCGATTCGGGCAACGGGCCGGACACGTTCAGCACGGCATACTTCACGGTGGGCCTCTCGCCGGGCGGGGCCTGCCGTTGCGCCCCCCTCGCGACCGACACCGTCAGTACCATCATCGCGCAGAAAACCGCCGCCCACCTCGTACGTCTGCTCATTGCATACCTCACTGGCAAACGAAACTCTACCCGCATGATACGACTGGCCGACGACGCGTGCAACCATCGCGGCCGTTCGCAGTCGCAGGGCACGTCACAGACGAGGAAGAGGGCCGCCCCGTGCCACCGGGCGGCCCCCAATGGCCAGATGAGACTCTATCACCAGCCAGGCGGCGGGCGCCTGGGTTCCTCCGGAACGGGTCCCTCCTCCACTCTCGTCCTGACCTCGTCCACGGAGGGGCCCCGCGTCTCCCAGTCCTCCAGACGTTTGTCCCAGCGGTAGCTGCGGGCGGAGGTCAGTTCGATGGTGTTGCGCGAGTAGGAGTAATCGTAAACCATAATGCTCTCCTCCCGCGTGTCCACCAGAACGAGCGGGGCATCCCCCCGCAACTGCTCACCCATCACGGCGATGACGCCGCCCGCCTCGCCCTGCGTCTGGGCTTCGGCGCGGTCCAGCAGTCCTCCACCACCGAGCGCCACCCCGAGCGCCACGGCCAGGAGAACGATACCTGCTGTCTTCCAACTACCCCTAATCATAGCTTCCCTCACCCCCAGTGCTTTCTTCTACCTGTACACTTAGTCCGTTCTCTCCTCCTGCTCGCGCGGGCTTTTTATGATTTCCAGGGCTCGCTATAGCCACCGGCACCAACACCGAGCAAGAGACTGCAGCCGGCCTCGCCCCTCTGGTCATCGTACTCTACCTGCATGATACGGCGGGCCGACACCGCGTGCAACTCCGACCACCTGCAACGCAGGGGAGGGCGGCGAAAAGAAAGGCCGCCCCTCACTGAGGGACGGCCCGTTTTGCTCAGGGTATGCAGGCAGCGGACGTGTCAGCGCCTTCTTCTGGGCGCCTGCGGCTCGTCCTCGACCGCACGCCTCACTTCCTCCACCGAAGGTCCTCGCGTCTGCCAGTCGCTAAGGCGCTTTTCCCACCGGTAGGTGCGGGCGGAGGTCAGTTCGATGGTGTTGCGCGAGTAGGAGTAATCGTAAACCATAATGCTCTCCTCCCGCGTATCCACCAGAACGAGCGGGGCATCACCCCGCAACTGCTCACCCATCACGGCGATGACGCCTCCGGCTGCGCCCTGGGTCTGGGCATCGGCGCGTTCCAGCAGCCCGCCGCCGCCCAGAACCACGCCCAGCGCCACGGCCAGCAGCACGATCACCGCGGTCTTCCAGTTATCACCCTTCATAGTTTCACCCCCTGTATTGCTCCTGTCTGCGCATTCAGCGCATTCTTTGCTCCTGCTCGTCCAGGATGATGATCTCCGGACTGGCCATGATGAACTGCGTGTCCCGATCAAGGGCCCGTCCCCTGGCGGAGAAGAGCCGCTTCAGGATAGGGATCTTGTCCAGGAAGGGGACGCCGCTTTCCCTCTCGCGGCGGGTCGAACTGCTGAGACCGCCGACGACCACCACACCCCTGTCCGGCACGCCGACTGTGGTGGCGAGCGTCTGGGCCGAGATGCGGGGCAGGGTGAAGAAGTTCTGCACCCTCTCGCCGACAGCTCCGCCGACCTCGCCGCCGGGCACGCCGACGAACGTCTCGAACTGGACCTGCGTGGTCAGGTCAACATCCGTGATCTGCGGGGCCAGTTCCAGGAACACGTAGCGCAGGTCGTCGCTGACCACCGGCCGCACCAGCAGGCCGATGGAGCTGGTGACGGTGTCTACGCTCGGCACCAGGATGTTGTCCTCCACGTCGTACGTGTCAACGTAGTCGAACTCCGTACTGCTCAGGATGAAGCCCTGCTGGCCGTTGGTGAGCATGATCTGCGGGGCGCTCAACGTTCGGGCCGCGTCCCGCTCGTGCGCCAGGCGGAACACACCCGCGATGTTGAAACGTTCACCGCCATAGCCCAGGTTCAGGTTCATGCCCGAGGCTGTGTCAAAAAACGGCGTCCGCGTGCCGATGAAAGGCGGCGAGCCGGGAAGTCCCACGACCTGATGGACAATCGTACCGTCATCCTCAATCTCGACCTCAGCCTGCTCAAAGGGATGCCGCAGCCACATGTAGGGCTGGCTCGGAACGCCGAACCATTCGCCCGCCGTCGGGTCAACACCGTCCCAGTCCTCCTCCGGCACGAAGAACGATTCGAACACGTCACCGGTCAGGAACGGCGAAAACGCACCGTAACCGGGGCTGTGCACGCCCAGTCCCCTCAGGGAACCCAGCGGCCCGCTGAACGCGCTGCCATCTATGGTCATGTTGTCCCAACGGAAGCCGACCTCGCGGAAGAAGTCGGTGCTGACCTGCAGGAAGCGGAAGTCCACGAAGACCTGTATCTTCATGGCGGCCCGCATGTCTTTGAGCAGGCGCTCGATGCACTCATGCACCTCGGGGCTCTGGTAGACGATGATCTGGCCGGGGTCCTGGCCCAGAACGAAGGCCTCCCCCTGGGGCATCAGGTGGGTGGGCACGTCGGGCTGCTGCGGGTCCCAGGGCTCCGCGAAAGGATCATCGGGGAACATGGGGCCGGGCGGCTGGGCCGGCGCACCGAACGGCGCCTGGGGTGCCGCCGGGGCACCGACTCCCGGGGCGCCCGTTTGAGTGACGTCAATGGCGCCCGGCTCGAGCGTTCGCCAGGTGCCGACGCCGCAGACCTGTTTGAGCAACAGGATCAGGTTCTGGGCCCGGAACATCATCGCGTCCTCCTCGGCGCCGACGCCTGTGCCCACACCTGCGCCTGTCCCGATCTGGCCACCGAACTGCGCGGCACCTCCGTCCTGGGCATCAGCTCCGAACTGCCCGCGGGTTCCCCGGCCGGTGGTGCCTCGCCCGGTGCCTTCCGTCCCCCGACCTCCCAGCCCCGCGGCGCCGCGCCCCACGTCTGCGCCGTTGAGACCAACGGCGTCACCGCGGCTGATCAACAGGTCGAGTATCGGATAGGTGCGCTGTTCGTATTCGCGCAGGGCCCCGGCGGCGCCGATGACGATGGCGCCCCGGCGGATCCTCCAATCCATGTTCGCGATCTCGGTGATATGGTCCAGAGCGTTCTCAAGCGACGTGGTCATGGTGAAGGTGACGGGCGCCCGGTCCGCAGGGAGGTCCTGCCGGCGCAGGATGTAGGGCACGTCCGTTATCTGCTCCAGAAACTCCACCACCTCGTCCAGGGGCGTATCCACGAAACGCCATTCGTGGACGCGGTCCATCTCCTCGTGGATGACGCGGTCCTCATCGGGCATCTCTTCCTGGATCGTCTCCGAGGGGTAGAGGACAGACTCGCGCCTTTCCACGACCTGTTGCCAGAATGCCTTGTCCGGGTAGTTGAAGAGCCGCTCGGGGACGGCCTCGCGCCGAGCTTCCTGCACTTCCCACCGCATGTCGCCCAGGTCGCGGGCCAGGTTGGCCCGGTCCATGTCGAAGTCAGAGCGGGCTTCGCCGAGCCGCCGGCGCAGCCTTTGCACCTGCACCTCGCTGGGGTCGTCAACGGCCCAGTCGTCGAGCACGCTTTCGGCCTGATCGAACTCGGCTTCCTCGATCAGGTCAATGACCTCCTCGATGCGGCGGGCGCTTTCGAGGCGTTTCTCCTCGGCGACGCGGTCCGCCAGCTCTTCGGCGCGCTCTTCGGCCTCCCGGCGCCGCCGCTCGGCCAGATCCCTTTCATAACGCCGATGCTCGCGCTGCACGACCTCGAGCATACGCTCGACTTCCTCCCGTTCGGCGGTGACGTCCATGTAGGTAGCGAGGGTCTCGGTGATCAGCCGGGCATTGCGCAGGCGTTCCAGGGCGGTCTGGTAATCATCCTGCTGATAGGCCCTTCGGGCGGCGGCGAGGTGGTTTTCCAGCGCCTGGATGGCGCTCTGCTGCCGTATGGTCGGGCGCCTGGCCATCTTCTCCATCTCGAAGATGCGCTCCTCCTGGGGCTTGCCCAACTGGAGGCCGGCGGCGACCCGCAGGTTCTGGGCCTGGAGGCTTTCCGGGTGAAGCTGCAACGCCCTCATGGCCAGCTCGTAGGCTCTCTCGGCGTCCGCTTCGTGGTAGAGCAGGTAGCTGCCCTCTTCGACCAGTTCGGCGGCGCGGGTCTGCCGGGCCTCTCGCTCGACGCGGAACCGCAGGGCCAGTTCCTCTTCCAGCTCCAGGGCTTTCAGCTCCTGGTCCGTCAGGGGCTCTTCCCGCTCCCGCAGGGCGGTGTCGGCTTTCTCGGCGAGGGCGCCGGCCCGGGCCAGTTGCTCCTGGCTCATCTGATCCACCGACAGCCTGTCAAGTATCTCTCGGGCGACGGCGGGTTTGCCTTCCTGGATTTTCGCCTCGGCCTCATCCAGCGAGGCGTCTTTCTGTGCCGCGACGTCAGGGTCAACCTCGGCGAACTCCTCCATCTCCCTGATGCTCGGCTCGGCGGGACGCTCGGCCTCTGCGACGGCCATGAACGGCGACAATCCAATCAGCCCCAACAAGCTGACAGATACCACGACAATTCTTCTCAGCATCTTCGGCCTCCGGTAGGTGCCCATTGTCCCGATGTTTTCCGCGGTTCCATGCTGCATGATTTTTCCCGGTTCACTGATCTTGTCCTGACTGCGCTCGAACTGCGGTGGGTATTAATGAGCAAAACGAGGCGAATGTCAAGGGAAACTTCCCCGCCCCGCCGACTCAGAGCCTTTCCTGGAAGACGCGGGTCCCGCTGTAGTCGCTTCTCAGATCGCGCAAAAGCTCCCTGAGCCGGTCGACATCTTCCCTCTGCCGAGCGCGCACGGCGGCCCGGTAGAGTTCGTCCGCCCGGCGTTCGGCCTCGCGGATGTGGCCTTCGAATTGCGCGGCCTGCTGCTGGATCTGCGCCTCCAGGGCAAAGCCTTCCATTCGCCGCAGCGTTTCGAGGGCATCGGCCGCCCTCGCGTAATCGCCCTGCTGCACCAGTGAACGCAAGCGGGCCAGGGCTTCGTGAGCCTCTTCGACGGCGGCCTCAGTGTCCGCCACCGCCGCCACCACCTCGCGAGCGTTGGCCAGCTCGGACTCGATCAGGCCCTCCGGCGCCGCCAGCAGTTCGGAGAACGCCGCGCGAGCCTCCTCCAGCTCCCCGCTCATCACGTGCTGCGCGGCGGCGAAGTATTCTTCCCAACCCTGTTCACGCTGCTCGTGGTGGGCCAGCATATCTTCCACTTCCCGGAGCGTAGCACCGCGCCAGTTCTCCAACTCCATCTGCCGGGCCATGGCGTCCCGGACAGGTTCGAGCACTCCGGCCAGCATCTCCGCCTTCAGGGTCAAGGTCTCGGGCAGCGGCTCTCGCTGCCAGACGGCTTCCAGGCGGTAGGAGGCGTCTTCCAGCTCGCCCTCGGCGATGGCGCGCTCGGCGGCATCCAGGTCCCGGGCGGCGGCTCTCGCCTTCTGCAGGCTCTGGCGCAGTGGTTCGACCCTGCGCTGGACCAACGCCCGCTCGGCGGTCTCGACCGGAGCCTCCGCCAGCAGATCATCGGCCTGTTGCCAGGCGCCTGCATCGAGCGCGTCGCGCGCCCTGGCGACAGCGGCCCGGACGCGCGCATCGGCCAGTTTCTGTTCGACGCCGGCGGCGGCATCCATGCGCCCCTGCTCGACGAGGGCCGCCAGTTCCCCGGCCAGCTCACGCACGCGTCGCAACTCGTCCTCCACGGCGAGCAACTGCTCCTGGCGGGCGTATTCCTTGAGCCTTTCGAGACCGTCCAGTTGCTCCCCTGCCCACGCGGCGGCTTCCGCGGGTCCCTGTTCGACCAGCAGGCGCAGATGGGGCTCGGCGGCTGCCGGGACTGCCGAGTCCAGGTAGTGCCGGCTGAGGACGAGCGCCAGGTTGTGCCGCCCCTGGCGGAGCATCTCGGCGGC
>PUMJ01000204.1 GCA_003551305.1 Candidatus Brocadiaceae bacterium | reverse complement strand
GGGATGGTTCACTTAAAAGTGATGAAAATGAGACCTTGACAATTAAGTATCTAATCTGACTGGACAATCATTCTCCTTTCATTTACTATAAAAGGGAAGAACTGTATGAAAGGAGAATGATAAATGTTCCGGCGCATACCCCATGAAAAAAAGGTTCAAGCTGTGAAGGAATGTTTAAAGGCCGAAAATATTAAACAAGTTGCAGAAAAACATGATATAAGCGAATCTACACTCAGAAGGTATTGCGAAAAGGTTATAGATAACACTGAAGAAGCTATTCCCAAAGGTCCTATCGATGCTCTCAAAAAAAAACTGAAGCGACTGTGGTCAAGATTGTTCCCGCAAAGCAAACAGTGAAGAAATCCGAAAAGATACCTGTCTGCTCACAATGCGGTAGCGAGCAAGTAGTTAAAAACGGCAGTTATTCCGCGATAAACTGGCTTCTGCTCTTTATGATCCACATCTTTCCCTTTCTTGCTATCAATCCTGAAAGAAAGATCGGTAAGCTGTTATGCAGCAATTGTAGGAGCAGTGTCATGAGCAAGGAGCAACAGGTAAACACCGTTATTAGAGAAGCCATGAAACTTCTTATTGCCAAACTCATATGCGTGCTGCGATTTTCCCATGGAATGTCGATTCGCAATATTTCTTCTGTCATCGCGATAACTTTTGGTTCTACCTATTCCACAGGTTTCATCACCACCTTCTGTCAGCGTGTTGCTGAGCGAGCGCAAAAGAAGATGGACCAGCTGTCCACCTGCACCCAATACCAGGCAGAGATGGGTATATTGGATGAGACCTTTCCTAAAACCAAAGAATCGGGCACCACACGGTTGGGAGTGGTTATGGATGAATTCGGTTTGATTCGGGGTGTAAAAGCTATTATTCACCGCAAGCATGACCTTCTATCCCTTCTACGCTCTACAATGCCCACAAGTGTCCGTTATTTTCTTAGCGATTATGATAAGACCTACCCTCAGATTGTAAAGACGGTTAACCCGGATATATTTCTCTGTAAGGATTTTGTGCATGCTTTACGCACCATTTACCGGGATGCCAGAACTGTCATCAACCGGACGAAAGTCAAGACCAGGGGTCGGCTGAGTAAACAGAGAAAAAAAGAGATAACACAGCTTAAAAAGAAGTTGCTGCGAAAAAGACTGTACCAGCTGCTCTACCGACTCAGCAAAGGGTTTAAAGCTGAATACGCTCCGGTAGGCACGATCTATCTTGAAGGTGTTTTAGAAGAGCTGAGAGAGCTGGCCCTAGTTTTCCCTTCTCTCGAGGGGTTTTACGAAAAGACGGCCAAGTTTATCTACAAGTACGTAGCCACTTGGGGCGTACAGATGGAGCTTTACTCTGAAAAGGGATTACCGCTTACCAGCAACAGTATCGAATCGAAAAACAGTCTGTTCCGAGTGTTTTCCAACGTCAGTAAGTGTTTTGAGAATGGTACCCGGATGGAAGAATTCTTCTCAGCTGTGGCTTTGATGGAGAACTACAACATCAGGACCCGGGGTAAAAACAAAGGCAGTAGCGCACTGCTGCGTGCCGGTGTGGTCCTAGAAGAATTAGGCGGCACCGATTTCTTCGCGGCTATCGACCTGGTAGAAATAGTTCTCGGAAGAAAAAGGCTACCAAAGCCAGCTCCCCAGATCGATGCTGAGGAAATTGATACCTACCTACAGTTGCTGAATAAAGCTGCCTAAAAGTGGTGGAGTGAATTCTTAGGTAGAAAAAATCTCTGATCAAAGGCAGGGATTACTATGCCCTGAAAAGCGTCCTGAGAATCTTGTAAGGCTCTACAAAAATCGATCATCGACTTTTTATCCCGGATTTATACTGCACTTCAAGGTATTTATTGGAAATTATGGCACTGTCAAGCATCAACGGAAATTGAACCATCCCGAAATTTGGGATAGGGTGTACCTTTTTTGCGGTACTGTTGCTTGCGTTGTACCAGTCCATGTCGTCTGATAACTCGCTTAATTGTAGACAAAGACGGGGGGTCAATACCCATCCTTCGCAGTTCCCAGTCAATGACTTGAGGACCGGTCTGAGCAAACTTCTTTTCCATCAAATGTTTCCTCACGGAGACAATCGTTTTTTCAAGCTCTGAATCAATACCCTGTGGCTTCTTTTTCGGGGCTTTAGATTGGTTTTTATACCAGCCAGGATCTCCAGAACTATAGCGTTTATACCACTTGTAGAACCACTTTCTGCTATGGCCGAGAGCATCGCAAATACTGCTTACTGTTTCTCCTGCTAAACGGCGTTGTATAGCTTCTTTACGAACTTCTTCTTGATTGGACATCTAAACCACCTCAAAGATGGTTTAGACATCCGGCAGACTGTCACCTATGTCTTGACCCCTAATTGGTCCTTAAATGTAACCCATGTCATGAGCCTTAATGACCCTTAAAACCATACCAACATCTGGAAAAGTGTAACCTATGTCGTGAGCCTTTTGTGTAACCCATGTTGTGACCCTTATCAACTACCTAACTAACAATTGTCATTTTCTTACTGGTAAAAAACTGTACAATTTTATTGGAAATTATATG
>PUMJ01000177.1 GCA_003551305.1 Candidatus Brocadiaceae bacterium | reverse complement strand
CTGGATGGGGGCGGCGTGGACGGAGTAGAAGGCGGCCCGGCCGCGCCTGGTGCGCTCCAGCCAGTAGACGAAGTTGTCTTCCTCCCGGGCCAGCACGAAGGATATCTGCTGGTTGACCTCGCGGAGCCGTTCGAGGGCGGAGCGCAGGTCCTGGGCCAGCTCCTCGGCGCTCTCCAGGGCCTCGGTCAGCTCATCGAATTCCCCGGCCAGCTCTTCGACTTTCTCACCCAGGGCGCCGCAGACGGAACGCAGCCGCTCGGCGGCCTCCCATGCCTCGCTGTCCCTGCCCAGAGAGGGCTCGCACTCGGCCAGCATCAGGCGGTCGGCGTAGGGGGGCAGTTCGTCGAAAGGGGCGGCCAGCAGCTCGAAGAACTGCTTCACCGCCTCGATGACCTCCTGCATGGCGTCCATGGCATCGCCGACGAGTCCGGTCAAGCGGGCGCGCCTGTCGCCCTCGCGCAGGCCCGTCTCGACCTCGTGCATGGCGGTGGCCAGCAGCCCGCTGCCGCTGCCGTCCGGGCGGGTGCGGTAGAGGCGGTTGGTGGCCCGGTAGACGTCCGGCCGGCTCACGCGCACCGCGAAGGCGTCCGTGGCCACGTCTTCCAGGTTGTGGGCCTCGTCAATGATCAGGCAGCGGTAGGGGGGCAGCACGGGGGTGCCTATCTCAGCGAACAGCAGGGCGTGGTTGACGACGATGATGTCCGCGAGCTGGGCCAGCGCCCTGGCGCGTCGGACCAGGCAGCGGTTGCGGTTCCGGCAGGCGCGGCCGGCGCACTCGTCGGCGCCGCTGGTCACGTTCGCCAGAACGCCCATGGCGCCGCGCGAGGTCAGAAAGCCGTTGCACTCGGCGACGTCGCCGTTGCGGGTGCGGGCCGCCCAGCTGACCAGGCTGGCCAGGGCGAGCAACTCCTCCGGCTCGCCCAGTTCTCGCTCGTAGTGGCGCAGCATGTGCAGCAGGCGCCGCACGCAGAGGTAGTTGCGCCGGCCCTTCAGGAGGGCCGGCTCGAACCTGTCCGGCAGCAGCCTCGTCAGGAAGGGCAGGTCCTTGTGGAAAAGCTGTTCCTGCAGGTTGCGGGTGTTGGTGGAGAGGACGACCTTGTCGTGGTTGGTGCAGGACCAGGCGACGGCCGGCAGCAGGTAACCCATGGACTTGCCGGTGCCGGTGCCGGCCTCGACCATCAAGTGATGGGGGTCATTGAAGGCCTCGCAGACGGCGTAGACCATCTCGACCTGCTCGCGGCGTTGTTCGTAGCCGGGCAGGCAGCGGCCGACGGCGGCGTCGGGGCGGAACATGTCGCAGATCCCGTCGGTGGGCAGGGGCTCGTCGCCCGGCTCTTCGCCCTCGTGCCTTTGCACTCTGCGGAACAGTTCGCGGTGGTCGGCGAACAACTCCTGCATGGCCGACTGCGGGTCGGCCGCCAGTTCGAAGCCCACGTCACGTGCGGCTTCGCCCAGGACGTCGGCCAGCGGGTGGCCGGCCGCCTCGACCAGCCGGCAGAGCACGTCCAGCACCACCGCCGGCATCGCCCTCAGGCGCTTCAGCAGCTCATCCCAGGCCCGCTGTGTGAACTGCGCGCGGGGGCCGGCCCGCACCGGGTCGCCCCCGCCCAGACCGAGGGCGTCCGCGATGCCCGCCAGACTGTAGTCGGAAGTCTCGGGCACGACCAGCCGCGCCAGGGATGCCAGGTCGAGGGTGGCGGGGGCCTCCAGGCGCTCCGCCTCAAAGAAGGCCGCAAATGTGCGGGCGTCGCAGACGACGGCGCGCCCGTCGGCGCAGAAATCGGCCAGCGCCTCCAGGGCGGTGCCGGGTTTCGGTTTGCCTTTGAGGTCTTCCGGCCGAAGGCCGTCCGCCCCGGACAGCACGGCGGGCAGCCGGCCGGCGTCGGCCAGACGCCCGAACGTTTCGGGTTCCTGCTCCGGCGCGACGCGCACGGCGGCGACCTCCACCACGGCATCCTCCCCGGGCGAAGGCCCCGTCGTCAGCAAAGCCGCGAATGTGATGGGCTTGCGGCTCACGTGTCCCTTCCTATGCCGATGTTGGGTTTCATTGTAACTGCGGGGGGCGTCGCTGCAAAGGAAGCCGGGGGCCCGGTGCCGTGACGCTCTTGCGCGGCGGGAACCTCCCGTCCGTGTCGTGGCCCGGGTCGCTTATTGCAAATCACCTGCCGTGCGCCAATAATAGCGGCATTCGAACGGTAATGCACCGGAGGGCATGGCGATGATCGAGCGCAAGGTGGGGTTCTGCGGCGCCGGGCTGATGGCCGGGGCGCTGATGGAGGGGATGCTGGAGGCCGGTGTGGCGCGGGCGGAGGACCTCTACGCCGCTGACCCCGCCCCGCAGCGGCGGGAGGCGTTCGGCCGGCGCCTCGGCGAGAACGTCTTTGCGGACAACGCGGCCGTGGCCGCGGCCTGTCGGGTGGTGGTGCTCTCGGTGAAGCCGCCCGTGGTGCCGGTCGTGGCCGCTGACATAGCCGACCGGCTCACGGCCGACCACCTGGTGGTCTCCATCGCGGCCGGAGTGCCGCTGGGGGCGCTGCGCGAGGTGCTGGGCACCGGGCGCGTGGTGAGGGTGATGCCGAACACGCCCGCCCTGGTGGGCGCCGGGGCGGCCGCCTACTGCGCGGGTGCGGACGTGACGGACGCCGACCGGGAACTGGTCGAGCAGATGCTCGGCGCGGTGGGCGTCTGCGTGCAGGTGGCCGAGAAACAGATAGACGCCGTCACGGGGCTGAGCGGCAGCGGCCCGGCCTACATCTACATGGCCATCGAGGCCCTCAGCGACGGGGGGGTGCTGATGGGGCTGCCGCGCGACGTGGCGACTACGCTGGCGGCGCAGACCGTGCTGGGCGCGGCCACGATGGTTCTGGAGACGGGACGGCATCCCGGCGCGCTCAAGGACCAGGTGACCACCCCCGGGGGGACGACCATCGAGGGGGTGCGCGCGCTGGAGGCGGCCGGCATGAGGCGCGCCTTTATGGAGGCGGTGGCCGCCGCCACGGAAAAGTGCGCGCAGTTGGCCCGGGAACCGGAGGCTCAGTAGCCCGCCGTTCGCTCCAACAGCACGACCGCCTGCGCCTCGAGCGCCTCGCCGCGCCCGACCGGGCCAACCCCTTCGCCGGTGCGCGCCTTGATGCTGACGTGATCCGCCGGCAATCCCAGGATGCCGGCCAGCCGGTCCCGCATGCCGCGCTTGTGGTCGCCCAGGCGGGGGCTCTGCGTGATGACGTTCACGTCGAGATTGATCGGGGTGAGGCTCCGCTGCTCGGCGGCCAGGCGGACGGCGCGCGCCAGTATCCTGCTGCTGTCCGCGTCCTTCCACCGGGGGTCGGTGTCGGGGAAGTGCTCGCCGATGTCGCCGATAGCCGCCGCTCCCAGGATGGCGTCAGCGACGGCGTGCATGACTGCGTCGGCGTCGCTGTGACCGATGAGGCCCGGCTCCCCGGGAAACGTGACGCCGGCCAGAACCAGCGGCCGGTCCGCCCCGAAACGGTGAATGTCGTAGCCGATGCCGACACGCATGGTGGGCCCTCCGTAGAGGATATGTGGACAAGACGTATTCTACCGTCGCACGGGCCTCTCTGCACCTGCGAAGGGGCGGGGGTTTGACAGAACCGGGGCTTCGTCCGGACAATAGAAGTGAAGCAAGCGACAGGCAAGCGATGAGTGAGGATGTGAAAAACCCCCCGCCCGACGACGAGGAACTCTGGGCTTCCTTCGTGGACGGCGACGACGAGGCGTTGCGCGCACTGGCGCGCCGCTACCGCCACGAGCTGTTCTGGTACCTGCTGCTCAGCACCGGCACCCAGCAGTCGGCGGCCGAGCACCTGATGAACGTCTGGGATATCCTGGCCCGCTACCGACGGCCTTACGAAGGGTTCGAGGACTTCCGGAGCTGGCTCTACGCGGTGGCGACCCAGAATGCCGTGCCGGCCACGCACCCGGAGCAGCTCGGGCTGATGGACCTGATAGAAGACCTGAAGCGCGGTCAGGCGCGCACGCGCCGCGGGCGCCTGTTTTTCGAGTTGACCGACCTGACCCGGCCCGTCCGTCAGCCCCTGCTGCTGGTGACGGTCGGAGGGTTGAACATCGATCAGGCGGCCCGCGCCTGCAACTTCACGCGGCGCAAGACCGAGGCATGCCTGGAGAAGGCGTGCCGCTTTTTGCGGCGCTCCGGGTTGTTCGAGGGCGAGGCACCCACTGAGGACGAGGGCGATGGAACAGGAGTGTAAATACGCCCGGGGCCAGATGGTGAAGCGCATCTTCGGCCCGCCCGAGGTGGAAGGGCTCCTGGAGGAGCATGTGCGCAACTGCCCCGACTGCGCCGCGCGCCTGGCGGCCTACCGCCGCATCCGCGACGACGTCGGGGGGCTGGAGCCGGTCCCGCTGCCCGAGCAGGTCGAAGAGACTCTGGCCGAGCGCATGGAACTGGCCCTGGCCGAAGGGCCGGACGAAGACCTGGTGCCGGCGAGGCCGGAGCCGGAGATACCCGGCGCCGTCAAGGCGGCCATCGCCGTCGGTGCGCTGCTGGCCCTGGTGGGCCTGACCATGCTGGTGATGGTCGTATTCCGGGGCGACTACGAGCCGCCTGCGCCGGCCGCTGTCCTGACGAGCGCTCAGGGCGAGGTGCAGGTGCAGGACCCCGGCTCCTCCCGGTGGCGCGAAGCGCGGGCGGGAGAGAGCCTGATGCCCGGGGCCATGGTGCGCGCGGAAGGGGACGGCGCGGCGTTGCTGAGCGCTGATTCGGTCTGGTGGCGGCTGGATGGTTTCACGGCCCTGGCCCTCGGCATGCCCGGCGAGTTCGAGTTGCTGCAGGGGCGTCTCTACGGTGACTGCCGCGCCCCCGATGACGAACCCGTCCACCTGCTCAGCCAGCAGGGCAGCATCGAGTGCACCGAGGGGCGCTTCGTGGCGGTGCTGACCCCCGAGAGGCTCCGCGTAACCTGCCTTAGCGGAGAGGTCAACGTCAGGTCCGGGGATGAAGAGCAAATCCTGGCCCCCGGCAGCCGCACCATGGTGCACAAGGGTCGGCCGGCCGGGCCGGCGCGGGACAGCCGCCTCGGCGAGGCGGAGCACTGGCTGAAAGCATTTGACGAGGACGGAGAGCGCATCCTGAGCCGGCGTCAGCTTGCCTCGGTGCCCGTCACTGATACCGAAGCCCGCCTGCCGGCAGGGATAAGAGTTGAAGATCTGGAGGTTGACCTGCGCCTGCGGGGCGCCCTGGCGCTGGTGCAGTTCGAGGTCCGGGTGCGCAATGACGCCGCAGAACCGTGGGAGGGATCCCTCCGACCGGCGGAGGCGCTCCTGCCGCTGCCCCTGGCCCAGGTCTCCGAACCGATGCGGGTCGAACCTGGTGAGCGCGCCATCGGCCGGGCGGCGGCCCTGTGCGTCCTGACCAACAGGGAAGGCGCCCACTCGCTGGGCCTGAACCTACGCAACTGGACGAGCCTGCCTGTCGAGTCCCTGCGACTGGCTGCGGAAGTGAAGGTGGAGGGCGGCATCTCGGAACTGGAGTTGCCGCTCCATGGCGTAGAGGTCAGAAACCGCGACGAGTTCACCTGGTCATGGCGGGCAGAGGGGGTGGAGCCGGCCGGCCCGATCGTTCTCGAATACGTGCCCCGGCGTGACGATATGGTGGATGCGCTGCGCCTGACCGGCGGGCAAGAGGACTTGACCGTGGTCGGCTGGCGGCCGCGGCCGCGGCCCGATGAGTGGCCGGGGCGCAACGCGCAGATCCTTATCGCGTTCGATGCGACGGCGGACTTCGGCCCGGGCGGCCATAGTTACGCCCAGGACGTGTTGGAAGAGATACTGGGCGCTCTGCCCACGGGCAGCTACACCGCACTGGCCGTCTACGACGGCCGTGTCAAGCTCGACCCGGACCCCCTGCTGCGGCACTTTCCCGCGCGGGTTGAGACCATGCTGGCCGCCCTCTGGCAACTGGAGGGCCAGGCGGCGGAGCCGGTGCCGTTCTTCGAGAGCGCTATCGCCCTGGCGGCGGGTATGGACGGGCCCGGCAGCCTGCTTTACGTGACCGGGCGCGGCCAGCAACCGCCCGAGCCGGAGCCCCTGCCCGAGGGTATGCGCGTGTTCGTGCTGCGGCTCGGGGTCGATGAAGTGAACCCGCAGTGGGGCGAGTTCTGCGCGGGCGCGGGCGAAGCTCTGGCGGCTGCCCTGCCCCAGGCGATGGCGCCGCGCATGGCCGCCCTGGACTTTCTGTCCAACCTGCGCTGGCCCACCCTGATGGGGGCGCCCGCGCTGCGGCTCGCCGGCGGGCGGCGCGCCGTTCTGCTGGCCGGGCCGGGGCAGTTCGCCAACCAGCCCGTCGTGGCCATCTGCCGGACGCCGGGGGGCGGGAGCCTGGCCGGGGAGTTCCAGGCCGCAGCGGGTGGCCGCGAACTGGAGCGGGAGTTCGCGCTCCGACCCTCCCGGCTGGGGGGGCCGCTGGTGGAGGAACTGGTCCTGATGCTGCGCTCGACCGCAGGTCTATGAGCCAGCGGGGGCGGAGTGTGCAATGCCCTGCCCGTTCTGGTAGAATCCGGGCCGTCGAGCCTTGAGAGGAGGTTGGAGGTGCTGATCGCATACCGGGTGCAACATCTGAGCCTGTGGGCTCTGGCCGTGGCGCTGCTGGGGGGGCTGGCCTTCCCGGCGGGCGCGCTCGAGGTCTGGATGCCCGAGACCGGCGAAGTGGCCCTCGAGGAGTTGCCGCGCGACACCGTGGAAGCGCGCCGCCGCCATGCCTATGCCCTGGTGGGGGCCGGGCAGTGGGCGGGCGGCATACGGGAACTGCGCGTCCTGATCCGCGACAATCCCGATGAGGTGTGGGTGCCCGAGGCGCAGATTATGCTGGCCCGCGCCCTGATGGGAGCCGGGCGCCGCGAGAAAGCCTTCGAGAAGCTGACCGAACTGCAGCAAAAGGACCTGGAGGAGCCCCTGGCCCGGAGGGCCTGGTCGCTGCAGCGCGCCATCGCGCGCCGGGAAGTCGAACGGAACCTGGACCGCGGAATGCGGATGTACGACAGCCTCATCGCGGTCGCGCCCGACGAGCAAGAGGCCGCCGATCTGATGAGGGCCAAGGCTGACGCCGCCTTCCGCGCCCGCCGCTGGCTGCTGGCCCAGGACGAGTACCTCACCCTGATCAGCTTCTACCCGCGCAGCGAATGGGTGCCGTACAGCTGGTATCAGATCGCCCGCAGTGAGTGGAAGATGGCCCGGTGGCTTGGCCTGGGGCTGGAGCGAGTCACCGAGGCCGAGCGCACCTTCGAGGACTTCGCCCGGATATACCCCGAGCACGAGAAGGCCGACGATGCCCGCCGCCTGGCGGCCGAAGCCCGCCGGGAGCGGGCTGACCGCAAGGCCGGGGTCGCCCGCTTCTATATCCGTGGCCGGCGCAGGCCCTGGGCCGCCGTGCCCTACCTGGAATACCTGGCCGAACAGATGCCCGATACCGAGGCCGGCCGCCGGGCCGCCGAGGAACTCGAGACGGTCCGCCTTCAGCTTCGGGCGCCCACCCCGGGACGCGAGCGCCCCCTGCCGCTGCCGGGCGTCGAGCCGGCCGACCAAGCCGCCGCACGGGAGGACAGCCCATGATCAAGCCGCTGCCGGCGCTGCTGCTCGTCTGCCTGGTGGCGGCAGGGTGTGGCTACCGCGCTCAGAGCCTCTACCGGGAGGACATCAGGACCGTTTACGTCGAGGGCTTCGACAACCAGACGTTCCGCAGGGGGCTGGAGGTGCCGCTCACGCGCGCGCTGCAGGAGGAGTTGAGGCAACGCACGCCGCTGGTTTTCGTTCCCAGGCAGGAGGCCGACAGTGTGCTCAGCGGCGAACTGGTGGCCGTCGAGGAGGATGCCCACATAATCAGCCGGCGCGGGCGTATCCTGTTGCAGAGAGTGAGGGTCACCGTCAGGTTCAGGTGGCAGGACGCTCTCACCGGGGACGCCATAGTGCCCGAGCAGACGGTCACTGAGATGGTGCGCCTGCCCACGGAAGTGGCCGAGGCCGGCCTGGATGTGAGCGGAACCCCGGTTCCGGCTGACCTCATCCCGCAGGAGGCGCCCGTCGAGGAGGCCTTCCGCCGGCTGGCCGAACGACTGGTGGAAAGGATGCAGCACAGTTGGTAGAATGGAGGTAGTGGAGGGGCAGCCAACTACAGCACAGGTTCACCAGTAGATGGATAACGAAGACCAGCACAAACGGCGCCGGCCGCTGCCGCCTTCCGACCCGGGGGATGACGATTCGCCGCAAGGCTCCCGGATCGGACGACAGTTGCTGATATGGGCGATCGTCTTGGGCGGCATTCTGATCGGGCTTTCCATGTACCAGCGGGTGCGCGACCCGGCGGAGGAGGAGGTCAAACCCGGCCGCTTTTTCGAGCTGGTGGACGACGGCCAGGTCGCCGACATGCGCATCCAGGGCAATAAGATCCGCGCCACCCTGAGCGGTCGCACCGGGCCGGGGAGCGTTGTGCGGGTGACCTTCCCGCAGGGGGTCATCGAGGAGAATTTCGAGAAGTGGTCGCGCGGTACCGAGGTCGAATACGACGACGGCGGCGGGTGGGCCTCCTACGCGCTGCTGAACTTCGCCCCCTTCCTTCTGCTGCTGGTGCTGATGCTTTACTTTTTCAACCGGCAGATGCGCGCCGTCAACTCCCGCGACGGCGTCATGCCGTTCGTGGGCAACAGCACCGAGCACGCCCGCAAGGAGAAGCCCCAGGTCACCTTCGACGACGTGGCCGGCGTGGAGGAGGCCAAGGAGGAGGTGCAGGAGATCGTTGAGTTCCTGCGCAACCCGGAGAAGTTCCAGCAGGTCGGCGGCCGCATACCGCGCGGTATCCTGCTGGTCGGCGCCCCGGGCACCGGCAAGACCCTGCTGGCCAAGGCCATCGCGGGGGAGGCGGACGTGCCCTTCTTCAGCCTCTGCGGCTCGGACTTCGTGGAGCTGTTCGTCGGCGTGGGCGCCGCCCGCGTGCGGGACCTGTTCAAGAAAGCCCGCCAGAACCAGCCTGCCATCATCTTCCTGGACGAGATAGACGCCGTCGGGCGCAAACGCGGCACCGGCCTGGGGGGCGGCCACGACGAACGGGAGCAGACCCTGAACGCCATCCTCAGCGAGATGGACGGCTTCAGCCGGGACGTCGGCGTCATCGTGATGGCCGCCACGAACCGCCCCGACGTGCTGGACCCCGCCCTGCTGCGGCCGGGCCGGTTCGACCGCGAGATCGTGGTGGACATGCCCGACGTGCGCGGCCGCGAGGAGATACTGGAGGTGCACTCCCGCAAGGTCAAGCTCCACGGCGACGTGAACCTCCGCCAGATAGCGCGCGGCACGCCCGGCTTCACCGGGGCCGACCTTGAGGCTCTCATCAATGAGGCCGCCATCCGGGCCGCCATGGGCGGGCAGAGAAAGGTCCGCATGGCCGACCTGGAGGAGGCCCGCGACAAGGTCCGCTTCGGCAGGCGCAAGAAACGCAGCCGCGTCATGAGCGACGAAGACCGCAAGCTCACGGCCTACCACGAGGCGGGCCACGCCCTGGCCGCCAAGCTGGACGAGGACATCGAACCCCTCCACAAGGTCACCATCATTCCCCGCGGCGTCTCCATGGGCATGACCATGGTGCTGCCGGAGAAGGACAAATACGGCATGCGCCGCAAGGAGTGCCTCGGCAACATCAAGATGATGTTGTGCGGGCGGGTGGCCGAGAGCATGTTCTGCGGCGATATCTCCTCGGGCGCGGAAAACGACATCAAGCGGGCCACTGAACTGGCCCGCAAGATGGTGACCCGCTGGGGCATGAGCGATGCGCTCGGTCCCATCAGCTACTCCGAAGAGGACGAGCACGTCTTCCTGGGCAACGAGATAACCCGCGGTAAGCGCCACAGCGACCGCATGGCCGAGAAGATCGACCAGGAAATCGAGAGTCTCCTGCTGGGAGGCTACCAAGCCGCCCAGACCATTTGCGAGGAGAACGCCGACGTCCTCCAGCGCATAGCCGAGGCGCTGCTTGAACTGGAGACACTGAACGCCGGCGAAGTGGACGCCATTCTGGACGGCGATTCGTTGGAGGAACTGCGTGAGCGCCGCCAGGCGGAGGAGGCCGAACGCGCCGCCGAGCGTGCGCAGGCCGCCGCCGAGAAGGGCAAAGACGAAGGGCCGACGGCCGACGGCTATCCGCGCCCGCTGGGCAGTCCCGCCTGATACTCCCCTGCGCCTGCTGCCGTCCGATGACCGCCGAGAAACGCGAGACAACTCAGGACGTCTGGTACGCC
The DNA here is from genome assembly GCA_003551305.1 of Candidatus Brocadiaceae bacterium. Lineage (GTDB taxonomy): Bacteria > Planctomycetota > Brocadiia > SM23-32 > SM23-32 > B1Sed10-231. The sequence continues at coordinate 1,722 of PUMJ01000177.1, read as the reverse complement.
GGGGGGCTCCGGTTCGCATGCACCCGGTGCAGCCGCTGTTGCGGCGGCGGACCGGGTTACGTCTGGGTTGTGGAGGAAGAGACCAGGCGCATGGCCACCTACCTGGGGATGGCTCCCCGGCAGTTCGAGCGGGAATTCTGCCGCCAGGTCTGGGTGCGCACCAGCCTCAAGGAGAAAAGCAACGGAGACTGCGTCCTGCTCAGCCGCGACGGCTGCAGCGTCTACAGCGTGCGGCCGATGCAGTGCCAGACTTTCCCCTTCTGGCCGGACATCGTCGAGGACCGCGCCCGCTGGCAGGCCGTCAGCCGGCGCTGCCCCGGCATCGGCCGCGGCCGGCGCTATAGTCGTGAGGAGATTGACCGTATTGCCGAGCGCCGCCGCTCCACCTAGCCCGCTTCAGAAGCGGTCCGCATACCAGGCGTAAGGGCAGGGCCTGCCGTCGAACAGCGCCCCCGCCACGGCGTGGGCTTCCCCGTCCCACCTGACCGCCCGGTCCGCCAGAACGTCCCCCACCGTGCGATATCCCACGACCAGTTGGGTCAGCACGTCCTGGTCGAGCCCGATAGACGCGGAGACCTCCCGCCCCCGGGCGTCGGCGTTGAGCCGCAGGTCGGTGACGCCCAGTCCGGTCTCCAGGCGGAGCCGCACCGGGCTGCTCGCCATGGGCCCCCTCCGCAGCCGCTCTGCCAGGCCCGGGCGGATGGCCTCGAACAGACGGTCCTGGTTCAAAATGCGCATCATGCCGCCGCCCATCCGGTGATGCCGCACGTGGCTGACGCAGCCGAAACGCCGCATGAACTCCACGAAGGGATGGTCGGGAGGCGCGTGAACCTCCATCTCGCCGCAACGCCTCTGGACGGCGGTGCGCGCCAGGTGACGCAGCAACAGGGGATGAACGGCGCGGGCGGTGGCGCCCAGGTCGGTCACCCTCATGGCGTCGGCACGGTCGTCGAGCGCGAAGTACGCCGACGGCTCCCCGTCCTTTGCCTCCATGATGAAGGCCCTGGTGGGCACATCCCAGCCGGTGCCGCGGTGGAAACCCCGGAAGGTCCCGGCGTCCCTGATGACGGACGCGGGGCGGTCCCGGTCCGCGGCGGCGCCGGTCGTGAAGACAAAGGGATAGTCCTCCTCGATCAGAGGCCGGACGTGGGCCGGCTGCAGCTCAGAGCGGGCGCGCTCAGCGTCGCGCGTGGCGATGGTCAAGTGGTGCTCCGGCAGGGCGGGCAGGTAGCCGAACCTGTTGTAGAAATCCGATATCCCGAAGAGCATGGACACCGCGTAGCCCCGGTCCGTCATGTAGCTGACCGTGTCCTCCATCAGGCGCCGCATGTAGCCCTTCTTGCGGTGTTGGGGCTCGGTGCGCACGCCGCCTATACCAGCCATGGAGACGGTGGCGCCGGCCAACCGTATGTCCCGGTCCAGGACCCAGAGCCGGCTCGCCCGCTCGCCGTCCACCCGCAGTTGTCGCAGGTGGCCGCTGCCTTCGTCTTCGGTAAGTATCTCGATGCCCATGTTGTGTAACCTGAGGGAAGGGGATTCGGCAGGCCGGCATTGTCCATGGCATGGCGGAATTGTCAAGAAAACGCCGGTGAATCGCCGGATTGTACTTTGCCAGGACATCCTCCCCACCCTGGGTGACGATTTTACCGGCGATTTTGTCCAGCACAATCGGGGGCGGCAAAGCGAAGGAGTCGGGCAGCTTCAGGCCTTGCTTTCGCAGCT
>PUMJ01000048.1 GCA_003551305.1 Candidatus Brocadiaceae bacterium | reverse complement strand
GCTGTCCATCCCCTGCGGCCGCAACTCGCGCAGCGGACGCATCGGGCCCGGCAACAGCTACTGGGGCCTGGACAACACCGTCGCCGCGAGCGGCCGGATGGACGACCTGATCTGGAACGCCGACGTGGGCTTCATGCTCCCGTTCGGTGAAGGCCGTCACCACTACTCCACGCTGATGGGCGCCGAGCGGCGCGGCCTGCGCGGTGTGCTGGAGGCCAACGCCGGTGTCGGCTTCCAGGCTATGCCCGAACTGCAGCCCATCGTCGAGCTGTCCTACGGCCGTGAATGGGTTAGTGGCGGCGGCAGCTCGGTGTTCGTGGCCGGCACCGTCGGCACCAAGATCATGGTGGACGACAACGTGCGCGTGAAGCTCGGCTACCAGCACCCCCTGACGGGGCGCAACGCCAGCCGCTCGAAGTCTCTGCTGGCCAGCGTCGGCTTCGAATTCTAAGAACGGTGCTGACGCTTAGCGCCTGACTTAGAAGGTGTAAACATCAAGGGAGTGCGGGCGAACTACTGCCCGCACTCCCTTTCTGTTTTTTCTCGCAGGCTATGCGCCGGAGGGACCGTGCTCAGAACGGGTTGGCTGCGCAGGCAGAGGAAGGTCGCCAGGGCCCTGAAGGACACCCTCGCCCACCGCGTGCTGGGTCAGCACCTGTTCGGCAAAAACCTGTGGCGCCCTCAGCAGCAGACCGTGGCCGGCGGCCTGGCCCTCGGCCTCTTCATCGCCTTCACCCCCACCATCCCCTTCCAGATGCTGCTGGCGGCCTCCGGAGCCATTCTGCTCGGCGTCAACCTGCCGGCCGCCGTCGCCGCCGTCTGGGTCACCAACCCGCTCACCGCGCTGCCCATCTACCTGGGCGCCAACAGGCTCGGAAGCCGGCTGCTGCAGGAGACCTGGCTGTTCAGGCTTGTTCAGGACCTCTTCGTCCCCGCAGGGCGCTCAGGCGCCCTCCTGACACACGCCATCTTCTTGTGGACGGGGTCGCTGATGATGGGCGGCCTCTCCGCCCTGTTCGGCTGGGCCGTGGTGCACCTGCTCTGGGGACCGATCGAGTAGCCGGCGGGCTCTGCAGTGAGCACGGCGGCTGGGGGCCACCCGGAACCCTCTCGCCCCCCTGCCACTCAAGGATGCGCCGGAGGAGCCGGGTCGTCGCGCCAGCCCTCCAGCAGTTCTATCCGGTTGCCCTCGGGGTCATTGAAGAAGCAAATCTTCAGGCCCGGTACCTCCTCGCCGCAGTCTATGACCGGGTCCGTCCGCACCCCGGCGGCGTTGAGTTCCCTGACCTTCTGCTCAACGTCCTCGACTTCCAGGCACAGATGCCTGAAGCCCACCGGCTGCTCCCCGCCCGAAGCTTCGGGCCTGTCCGACTGGAAAAGCTCGACGCACACGCCCCCGTGCCGGAGCATGACGAACTCGTCGGGCCGGCCGGCGTTGAAGACCCGGACCCGCTCAAAATCGAACAACCGCGTGAAGAAATCCTCCTGGGCCAGCCGGTCCCGGCAGTTGAACGCCACATGCTGCACAGTTCCGCTCATTCTCCCCCTCCCTTCGCGTGGTCAAGAGTCGCATTCTCAGGGAGGCGGAGTCTACGCGGTCCGGCGATGCGGGTCAAACGCGCCGCCCCGGGGCGGGCGCGACCCCACTGAACCCACACGATGACTACTCCCCGATGGGTGGGCACCATGTTTTGGCAGAGTAACGACCAACGCCTTGACACGCGGGTCGGCGCGGCCTATATTGAGCAATGATGGAGCGGGCGTAATTCAGTGGTAGAATGTCAGCTTCCCAAGCTGGACGTCGTGGGTTCGAATCCCATCGCCCGCTCCACTCCCTTGTACGGACAGGCCGTCAGGAGTGCCCTATAGCGGCCACGGGGCCTCCCGCCACCCTGGAACGGCGCCGAGGGCAAAGTGGCACTGTCGTGGTCGGAGGCCGCCGACATCACGGTGGCCTTGACCGAAAACGCACCGAAGCACGAGAGCAACGCAGTCACGAGATCAGCCGGCACTCGACGCCCAGGTACTCGGCGGAACGGGCAAGCGCCGCCTCTTGTCATCTTGCGAGACGCTCGCTGCAAGGAGTTTCCCCCATGGCCCCGTCATCTGATGGTATGAACAGACAAGCCCCCGCCGCCTCGGCGCCCTCCGGACGCCTGCTACGTGCCTTCTCCGGCGGTGCAGGCATCCTCTTGCTGCTTAGTTGCGGCTTCTCCGCATTGGAATCGGGCGGCGCAGCCGCCGAGTCCTCCGAGACACACAGGGAAGTTGAGCTGTACCACTGGGTTGATTTCGCGTTCGACGCACCCGGGGCGGCTTCGGGCCCGAACCGCTGGGACGTGGAAGGCTCATGCGTCTGGACGCACGAGGACGGCGTCACCCGGCGCAGAAGCCTGCTGTGGTACTCCGGCGAAGGTGATGTCTACGTCTACCGCTTCGGCGCATCGCTGCAGGGCCGGTGGAGCGGCGTGACCAGCTCACCGGTCGAGGCGCTCGACGGGCTGGAGTTGACGGTGGACGTCGGTCCGCCAGGCAACCCGCACCGCACCGGCTGGAGCGGCCGGATGGCCG
>PUMJ01000003.1 GCA_003551305.1 Candidatus Brocadiaceae bacterium | reverse complement strand
GGCCGACCATCTGCGTTTCGACTGCCTGGCGGCCTCCGGGCGCAAGCTCGGCGTTCGGACCCCGCATCTCGACGCTCTGGCCGCAGAAAGCGTCGTGTTCGAACGCGCCTACTGCGCATCGCCCCTGTGTTGTCCCACGCGCACGGCCATCGCAACCGGCCTCTGGCCTCACCGCTCGGGCGTGCTCATCAACGGAGGTCGGGTGGAGGACCCCGCGATGCCCTTCGGCACGCTCGGCTCCGAGCATCGCACCTTCTACGAATCGCTGGTTGAGGCGGGTTACCGGTTTACGCTGAGTGGCGTGCAGCATGTCCACTCGGAACCGCCGTTGACGGAGCGGATGCCCGGCGCCGACATCAACCGGGACATGGACTGGCACAGCTATCTCCGCGACAAGGGCTATCCCACGCCCAGGCCGCCGGTGCCCTGGAGGGTGCCGGTGCCGACCTATTGCAACGGCCGCCCCTCTATGCGCTGGGCGGAGCCGCCGGAGTTCTGCCCCAAGACGGAGTACGACGCCGAGTCTTTTCTGGACATGTTCTGGGCCAACCGCACCGCCGAGAAGATCCGCACGGCCGATCCGTCCGTCCCTCACGCATGGCTGTTCTTTGCCTGGGCTCCACATCCGCCCTTCTGGTCGCCGGAACCCTACTTCAGCATGTACGACCCGGCCGACATCGAGCTGCCGCCCAACATCGCCGAATGGTATGAGGGGCAGCCGAAGCATCACATGCACAATGGCGCCATCACACGCGGCGTGCACCTGGACAAGGAGGGTTGGCGGCGCATCTGGGCGAAGTATCTGGGCCTGGTGACGATGGTGGACGAGGCCATTGGGCGAGTGATCAACGCACTCAAGCAGAGGGGCTTTTGGGACGACGCACTGGTGATCTTCACCCAGGATCACGGCGAGAGCTTGGGTGCGCATCGGTTATACCAGAAGATGACCGCGTACGAGGAATCGGCGCATGTGCCGCTCTTTGTCAAACCACCGAAATCCTGCTCCGCAACGCCCGGCCGCCGGCAGTCATTTGCCGGACATGTCGATCTCGCTCCCACCTTCTGCGACTACGCGGAGGTCACGCCGCCGGCGGGAGGCCAGGGACGGTCGCTGCGCCCGGAGGTCGAAAACCCCGAGCTGCCCGGACGGGATGCGGCGTTCATCGAGTATCACGGCGACCAGGCGCGCGAAATGCCCATGCGGGCGATCGTGTCCGGCCGGCACAAGTACATCCACCATTTCGGCCTGGGCGTGGAAGAACTCTATGATATCGAAGCCGACCCTTACGAGACGACGTCGCTGGTTGACTGCCCGGAACATGATGTTGTGCGCGCCGAACTCCATAGCCGCCTGCGAGCCTGGATGCGCGAGACCGAGGATTTCCTCGACCTGGACACGGAGTTTGCGATGACCGACTGGGGGCGCTTTAGCGAGCGGGCAGACCTGCGGCCTCCCGGGAGCGCCGATGACCCGACAGGAAAGCCCTGAGCGGCACCTTTCTTCCAAAGGAGCGATGGTATGTTGTGCAGGAGCCGGTCCATAAAGCTGGCGTTCACGTGCCTCATGATCTGGGTGCTGTGCGCCCTCTCTCTGGTGCCAGCCGGGCCAGCCGCATTTGCTGACGATGAGCGGGGAAAGCTCGATGAGCAGCTTTTCCAGGCCGTGGGCCGGCGTGGACCCGAGCATAGGTTTGCCGAAGGCGGACCGGAAACGACAGCAGAAAACGCCGCAGGCGAGCCCGTTTCATCGGGAGGCCGTCATAGCGGGACCTGCGAAAAGTAAGGAGGACGGACTATGGACGAGCACTCCGACGGCTACGGGGATGTGGACATCCGAGACCCGCACACGCAGATCCCGGCTTGTGTGCGTCCCACGCTGGACGTATGGATGCGGGACCCCTTTGTTTGCGTGGGCCGGGACGGCTACTACTACCTGACCGGCACCACACGCCCGGAGGAGCCTGCCGCGGGACCCGCCCACTGCGTGGGCGACGGCTTCCGTCTGTGGAGGTCTGCTGACCTGCGCTCCTGGGAGGACCTGGGGCTCATCTGGTCTGTCGAGCAGGACGGCTCTTGGCAGCGGCATTTCCGCGTGTACTGGCCGGAGGGCGCGCGCATAGTCTCCCCGGAGGAGTTCCACGCCGCCCCACCCCCTGCGGATGTCCGCGTGCACCGCGGCTGCTGGGCACCCGAACTCCATTACCTGAAGTCCCGGCAGACGTATGTGCTGCTCGGCAGCATGAGCTACAACATGGGCGTCCCCGAGGACAGGCGAGTGCCGGGCGATATCTTCGGCGGCACCTTTCTGCTGCTCAGTGCCAGCGGCGAACCCACGGGCCCGTGGGTGGAGCCGGCGGGCGGGCCGCTGACCGACCTGATTGATCCCAACCTGGCGCAGGATGACGATGGGAACGTCTACCTGCTTGTGCTCAACAGCTACCTGCTGCCCCTAACAGCCTGTTGAAAAAGTCGTGCACTTTGGACTAGACTATGGCCGCTGGATTTCTGGATCATACGCGTTGCTCAAGGTTGCAGGGCACTCATGGCTTTGGGACACCGCCAGACCGATAG
>PUMJ01000222.1 GCA_003551305.1 Candidatus Brocadiaceae bacterium | reverse complement strand
GCCGCCGGGATCGGCCGTTTCGCCGCCAACGCCGCCGGCAGCCTCATCGCCCACAGCGGGATCGACCTGGTCCTGCTGGTGCGCGAGGAATCCGAGCTGGTCTCTCAGCCCCTGCCACGCGCCGTCACCGTGGTGACCTGCCGCCCGAGCGGCCCCCTCTGGGAGCAGTTCCAGCTTCCCGGAATACTGGAGCGTTACGGGGCTGACCTCTATCATTCGCCGCTCTTTGTCGGCCCCCTTGCACGAGTCTGTCCCCAGATGATTACCGTGCATGATGTTATCCCCGAGAGGTTCCCCGGCCAGACCCCGCCGGACTTCCTCCGGCTGTGGCGGCGCTATCTGGGGCCTTCCCTGCGGGCGTGCGACGCGGTGTTGACGGTATCGGAGTTCTCGCGGCAGGACATCCGCGACACGCTGGAGTTGGGCGGCAGGCCTGTGCACTCGGCGCACCAGGCGCTGGCCGAGCAATTCAGCCTGGAGGCTGCCCGGCAGGATGGCGCGCGGGTGCGTCAGAAGCTGGGACTTCCGGAGAGCTATATCCTTTACGTGGGCAGCATCGAGCCGCGCAAGAACGTCCTGACGCTTGTTGACGTTTTGGCGGAACTCGCTCCGTCATCCGGCGACCTGTCGCTGGTGTTGGCCGGCCGGACGTTGTTTGGCGATTACGACCCGATTGCTCACGCGGCCCGGCGCAACGTTTCCGGACGCGTCTCCTACCTCGGTTACGTCGAGGACGAGGACCTGCCGGGGCTTTACGGCGAGGCCGAGATGCTGATGTTCCCTTCCCTTTACGAGGGTTTCGGACTGCCTATCGTCGAGGCGATGGCGTGCGGCTGCCCCGTGGTGAGCGCGGACAACTCGAGCCTGCCCGAGGCCGGAGGCGAAGCCGCCCTCTACGCCGACGCCCGGGACGTGGAGGCCTTCAAAGAGGCGGCCCTGCTGCTGCTGGAGGACGGGGACGAACGGGAGCGCCGCGTCGAGCTGGGTCTGAAGCACGTGCGCAGGTTCACCCAGGAGGCATTCGCGCAACGTCTGGTGGATATCTACGAACGAGTCCAGGGAGAAGGCCGAGGGTGAGAGTCCTTCATCTGTCACCGGAGTATCCGCCCCAGAAAGTCTACGGGCTGGGGCGGTTCGTGCACGACCTGTCCCGGGCGCAGGCCCTGCGGGGCGACCGGGTCACGGTGGTCACAAACAGCCTGGGCGGCGAAGACGACGGTGTCGTCAGGGACGGTGTGCGGATCTGTCGAATCGAGTACCCGCCTCCACCGAAACCGCCCCTGACGGAGACGCAGGTGCTTCAGTTCAACGTGTCCGTGATTGCGCGCGCCCTGTCGGCCACCGCCCGGGAGGGACGATGGGATGTCGTGAACGCCCACGACTGGTACCTGCTGCCGGCGGCCTATCTTCTGCGGAAGCATTTCGACATTCCGCTCTGCTTGACTGTGCACGACACGATCGTGGGGAAATCGGCCGGAGAGCTTGCAGACGCTCAGAAGTTCATCGCCAACGTGGAGATGTGGGGCTGCCGCACGGCGGAGCGCGTGGTCTGTTGCAGCGGGTTCATGCGGGATGAGGTGTTGGACCGCTACGGCGCTGCCGCTGAACGTGTATCGGTCATCCCGTGCGGGGTTGACGAACGGACCTTCGAGTCGAGGTTTGCGGAGCATCTGGCGGCGTTCAGGGAGGTCATCGCGAATCCTGATGAGAAGATCATACTCTACGTGGGCCGGCTTGATCCGGAAAAGGGCGTCGATCTGCTTCTGGATGCCATTCCGTCCGTGATACGGCGAGAGCCGCGCGCGAAGTTCGTTATACTGGGAACGGGTCGCCTGGAGGAGCACGTCAGGGGGCTGGCGCGGTCTGAACGAACGGGCGAACACGTGGTTTACCTGGGTTATGTGGGGCGGGCGCCGTTGACGCTGCTCTACCGGTGCGCCGAGATCCAGGTCGTCCCCAGCACCTACGAACCGTTCGGGATCGTCGCCCTTGAGGGAATGCTCAATGGCCTGGGGATGGTCGTTTCTGACACAACAGGCCTTGCCGAGATCGTCGAGCACGAGGTGGACGGGCTGCAGTTCACGACGGGCTCGGCTCAGCACCTCGCCGAAGCGGTGCTTCGGTTGCTCTCGGACAGAACGCTGCTTCGAGACCTCGCTCAGGCAGGGCGCGGCAAGGCGCGCGACCTCTACAGCTGGCGCCGGATCGCCCGGCTGACGGCTGGGGCGTACCGGGAGGCGACCGCAGTTCGGGAGAACCCGCCATGAGAGTCCATGTCGCCGTGGATGCCCGGCTCTGGCACGCGTACTGGACGGGAACGGCCTTCTATCTGCGGGGCATAACGCGGGCATTGCTGCGGGGAGGTGGTGATCTGCGCTACACGCTTCTGCTGCCGGGCGAAGACCCGCCGGGCCTGCCACAAGGGGACGTCCCGTGCCATGTGGTGGCGCTGGACGGCCCCCACGTGATGGACACGGTCTGGGAGCAGGTGACGCTGCCGACGGAGGTCGGGGCGCGCGGAGCCGAGGTGCTTTTCGCGCCGGGCGGGACGGTGCCGCTGGCCCGCGACTTCTTCGCCGG
>PUMJ01000130.1 GCA_003551305.1 Candidatus Brocadiaceae bacterium | reverse complement strand
CGCGGCGCTGGCTGAGGCCGACATGCTGGTGCTCCCCAGCTTTGCCGAGGGCCTGCCTGTGGTGCTGATGGAGGCGCTGGCGAGCCGCATACCGGCCATCGCCACCCAGGTGGCCGGCGTGGCGGAACTGGTGCGCGACGGCGAGACGGGCTTTCTCGTCCCGCCTGGCGACGTCGAGAGCCTCACGGACCGCCTGAACCAGCTGCTGTCCGACCCAGAGCTGTGCCGACGCATGGGCGAGGCCGGGCGCAACGCCGTCCTGGCGCAGCACGATGTGGCCGTCGAGGCGGCAAAGCTGCTTGCCCTGTTTCGCGACGGAATGCCCGGCATATCCGTCACTTGTATTCAATCAGCCCCCTCGGGCGGCGGATGAGGTGACGGGCGTGATATTCGAGTACGCCCAAGGCCTCGGGAAACTTGGCGAGAACCAGGAAAAATGCGTGCTCCCACGTATCGCGTCGGTCGGGTTCATTGCGCAGGGCCAAGCGCAAGACCTGGGTTGGGTAGGCTGCCAGAAGAGCGAGCACCCATGGCGTGAGAAGGCTGCCAGCCAGGGCTGTCGCCGGCAGAGCGAGGCCCCAGGCGAGGGCGCTGCGGACCTGCCGCACACAGTGGCGCTCAGGGTAGCCTCCGTGCAGCGCCACGCCTTCGGCGAAGGCATGGCCCGCCCGCCGCGCCCGGCGCCACCATTGCGAAAACCGTGTCATTGCAGCGTCGTGCAGTGCCATTTCTGCGTCGAGCCGCCAGACCTCCCACCCGGCGGCGCGTAGCCGCACGCAAAGCTCGGGCTCTTCGCCGGCAATCAGCACAGGGTTGAACCCGCTGGCTTCAGCAAAGGCAGTACACCGCATCATTGCGATACCACCGCTGGATCGGCTTTGCCCTGATGGGCCTTGCCATTCGCGGTCACAAAGTCGGTTGTAGACGCTGGCCTCTGGAAAGCGCTCGCGCAGCCGGCCGAAGACGACTGCAACCCTTGGGTTGGCTGCGAGGAACTCCCGGCCTGCCGCCAGCCATCCGGGCTGCAGTTCGCAGTCGCCATCGATGAACTGGACGAATGCGCATCCCCCGGATGCGGTCAGTGCTGCAAAGCCGGCGTTTCGTGCACGAGCGGCCGTAAAGGGTTGCTTGAGGTCGAGCTCGACAACCGTGGCCCCAGTGGCGCGGGCGGCCTCCGGGCTGCCGTCTGACGACCCAGAATCCACATAGACTACCCGTGCCGCCTGCCCCGAAGTCGAGGCGAGGCACCGCAGTAGACGGCCTCCCTCGTTTCGGCCGATGACGACCACGCCCACGGGGTTTCCATCGCGCTTCACCTTCGACCCCAGACCCGGTCAGGCTTGGTGCGCGTCACGGAGTGGAGAAGAAGCCAGCATTAGGGGCAGCGCGACGCGGATGAAATCGGAGAAGAAATGCTCGGGAACGGAAGGGCTGCGGCGGCGCAGGCGTGCGATCAGATGGTTGAGCACAGCCGCGAGCAGCTTCACCGCCATCGCGCTCAGCCCGAATACCCGGCCATGACCGGTCCTTGTGTAATTGGCCCAGGAGGCATGCCAGTAGTCCGGTTTACGCCGTCGGTCGCTACTCCGCACCCCGGTTGCGATACCCTCCGCGTGGAGAACCCTGGCACCATCGACGTGCCAGACCTGCCAGCCGGCTGTGGTCAGGCGGCGCATGAGGTCCACCTCTTCGAAGTAGAGAAAGAATACCGGATCGAAGCCATCGACTGCATCCAATGCTTCTCGTCGGAACATGACGGCGGCCCCCGAAACCCAGTCAACCTGCATGGTGCCTATATCGGGCGGAAGTGGCACGGTGTGGCGGGCGCACAGCCGGGCAACCGGACCAAACGCAAGCGTGTCCGAGAACTCACTGATGAGAGAGGGAAAGCGGAAAGCAGCGGTGACCAATGTCCCGTCGGGTTTGGTGATCCGCGGGCCGGCGCAGGCAGCTTCGGGGTGGGTGTCGAGAAAATCGGCCAGGATGGCGAGAGCCTCGTTGTCTAACTTTGCATCGGGGTTGAGAAGGAAGACCTTGTCGGGCGGGGTCTCTCGCGACGATAACACTTTCAGCACGAGGTTGTTGCCCCTGCCAAAACCGTGATTGACTGGTTCCAAATGGAGGGTGACCTGCGCGCCCCAGCCGCGCGCCCGGTGTGCCTCGGCCAGAATGGCGGTGTCGTCACCGGGCGAGTCGTTGTCGACCAAGTGGATATCGACCACACGGCCTCCGTGGCGGCGAGCACGCACGCTCTCCACCGCCTCGATGGCAAGGGCAGCGGTACCATAGTTGACGATGATGACGGAGACCTCCGCGGGCGTCGCGCTGTCCATACTGCCTCGTCCTGCCCTTTCCGTGGAGTGCCCTTGCGACCACCACACCGATGTGGCGGCTTGCATCTGCCCGACAGGCGGTGTTCCGGTTAGAGTATCTGCACAGGGTTTGCTATATCCTCACCAAGCTCGGATATGTAAGACACCCTGAGCATGGGACTCCCTAACCCTGTTCCGTGAGCCATCTCGCACCGCCTATGCCGAACGCCTTTGCCTATATCGTGCTCTTCAGCTGGCCGCTGGTGGTCTTCGTGCTGT
>PUMJ01000070.1 GCA_003551305.1 Candidatus Brocadiaceae bacterium | reverse complement strand
GGGAGGGGCGGACGCTCGATGATGGGCGGTGCCGGCATCGGCCGCGCGGGGGGTGGGGCGGGCGGCTCGGGCGGGGCAACGGCCGGCGCCTCGGCCACGGCGTCCCTGTCCGGCTCACGGGCAGGAGGTTCCGGGGCAGGCTCCTCGCGCAGAAGCCTCAGCCCGAAGATGGGGGCCGATACCAGCAGAATGAGGATGGCAAGACAGCCCACCGCGAGGCCGACCGGGGGGTGGTCCATCGGCAGGCCGGCCGTCTCGAGGGGCAGAGTCTCCCGCCGCCCCGGTGCCGCCCGGCCGGATGCCTCCCCGGCCTTCTGCCGGCTGCGGCGCCATCGGGCGGCGCTCATCCTGAGCAGCTTGTTGCGGGGGTGCTCCCTGGAGTGGCAGACGGGGCACAGAAGGACGAGGTTGCTCAGGGCGTGGCTGCCGTTCCGGGAGATCGGCACGACGTGGTGGACGGCGCCGGTATCACCGACTCCGACTCCGCACGTCTGGCAGACAGCCCTGTCGCGTTCGATGACCTGCTCCCGCCGCTGTTGCCAGTCGGGCGGGTACCCGGCCTCGCCCGCGCCCGGGCGGGGCTTCTGCTCCACCTCGGGCAGAACAGCGAGGAGAAGGAGCGCCAGAGGGCTGATGAGCAGCGCCGCCGCGGCCCAGGCGATAGCACTGCGGTTTTTGCGTTCCGCCAGATTCCAGCAAGCGACGGCGACCAGCACCCATACGGCAAAAGCTATAAGCTCCATCGTCACCCCCCGGGCCATGCCCCTGGAGTCTTGCGCCTGCCGCCTGCCCGCCCCGCGCGTGCCGGTCCGTGCGCCGCCCCACACGGGAATCTCCGACGCAGAGCGGCGACGGATGGGGGAGGCGGCGCCGGGGAGGGGACGGACGGGCGCGGGTGCGCCGGCGCTTCGGTGCTGCGGCTCGCCCTGACGTCTACCGCCGCTACGGTGGCTGCCATGACCGGTCCCCTCCGGCTGTGACCAACGGCGCTGCCTTTTCCGCCTTTCGAACGTATAGTAATGGCGCGGGGGCGGGAGGTCAAGGGGTTTTTCCGGCGCGGCACGGGACCGAGGCCGCTGCAGCCTCCGGCGTGAGGCAGATTGCAGATGGCAGCGGCAGCCGGCGGCGCAGCACTCCAGAGGACGCCGTTCGTGCATGGCGCACAACCCTACATCGTCCGGGCCGTGCCCGGGGCTGGTATGTGGCCTGCTTGCAGCGGATCTTTCTGCAGCGGGCCTGCGTCGGCAGCGATCAGCCTGCGCCGGGCGCGTCGCCCCAGTCCGGCACCTGCATCAGCTCGCCGCCGGCCAGGGCGGACTTGTGGGCCGTGGCGCCGGGCGCCATGTAGCGCACCGCCTCCCAGACGTTGATGGCGGGCACGCGGTCCTCGGCGACGGCGCTGCAGAACTCGTGCACCAGGAAGGCGTGGGAGCCGCCGTGGCCGCCGTAGAACTCCTCCCCGTGGGCTTCGGCGAAGGCCGCCGAGACCTCTTCCGGCAGCGGCTCGCGCATCTCCTGGCGCGTCACCTCGTGCCAGCTCTTCTTGTCCACCCAGTTGCCTTCGCGGAAGGAGGCCTCGGTGCCGAAGAGGCGGAACATCTCTTCACCGGTGTGCCCTATCTTGCGGCACTCGCAGACGCGCATCGTGGCGCCGTTGCTCATGCGGCACAGGGCCGTCTCGTTCATCAGGCTGTGGGCGAAGTAGGGGTCGCCGGTCTCGTCTCGCTGCCCCCAGGCGACCACCTCCACGGCGTGGGCGCCCATGACGCTGACCGGCCCGCTGACCGAGTGGGTGGGGTAGTGCATGGGGCCGTTGAGGACTCCGCGCCGCCAGTAGGTCTCGGCCAGTTCGGCCCACTCGTGGCCGGCCTTGCTGGCGCCGCGCGCCTTCTGCACCTCGCGCAGGTTGCAGGCGGGCAGGTCCACGTCGTGGAAGTACTGGGCGTCGGCATGGACGAAATCGCCGAAGGCGCCTTCGGCCGCCCGCCGCCGGCAGTACATCGCCTCGGGCCGGTAGTAAGTCGTCTCGCCCAGCATGTAGTGTCGGCCCGTGCTCCGGCAGGTGCGCACCAGCCGGTCGCACCAGTCGAGTATCTCGTCGGCGTCCGGCAGGCTCACGATGGGCACGGCGCTGTAGACGTGCTTGCCGGACTCCATGGCCTGGATGCACTGGGCGGCGTGCAGCCAGGGCTGGGTGATGATGACCAGCGCGTCCAGGTCTGACTCGCATATCTCGTCCAGGGAGCCGTAGGCGTCCGCCGGGTCGAACTTGTCCTGGAAGGACTCCTGCTCGGCGAACTTCGCCACGCGGTCCGGCTCCCGGTCGCAGAGCGCGATGCGGTCCACGGCGGGGTGAGCCTTGAACAGGGGGGCGAACTGCGAGCCGAAGCTGCCCAGCCCGACCATACCGATGCTGATGCCCATGCCGTCATTCTCCTCGATGGGGTGGGTGAGGGGGGGAGTATAGCCGCGCGGGCACGGCCGGTCAAAGCGGGCCGCGACTGCGGCCCCCGAGAGCGGGGGCATCGTGCCCGGCGCGTATGATGACGAAGGTGGTGTCGTCGCCGAGGGGGTATTGGCCGCGGTGTGCGTCCACGGCGGCGATGATGGCGTCGCGGACCGCCTCGACCTCCTCGGTGTGGTGCTCCCGGAGCAGGCCGGCCAGCCTCGGCTCGCCGAACTCCTCGCCGGCGGCGTTCAGCGCCTCGATGATGCCGTCTGTGTAGATCAGCAGCAGGCCGCCCGGCCCTAACTCGAGGGTCGAGGCGGAGTAGCGGGCCTGCCGCAGGATGCCGAGGGCGGGGTCCGTCTCGACGGGCAGGGGCCCGGCCTGGCCGGAGGGACTGACGTAGAGCGGCGGGGGGTGGCCGGCGCTGGAGTAGCGGAACGTGCCGTCTGCGGCGTCGAGCACGCCGTAGCAAGCGGTGACGAACTGCCCGCGGGGGATGTGCTCGATGAAACGGCGGTTCAGCCGCTGGAGCACCTCCTCGGGCGGGCGCAGCAGGCCGGAGGTGTGCACCAGCACCCGGGCCATGGCCATCAGCACGGCGGCGGGGGCACCGTGCCCGCTCACGTCCGCCACCAGCACTCCCCACGCCCCCTCGGGCAGGGGCAGAAAGTCGAAGTAGTCCCCGCCGGCCCGTTCGGCGGGACGGTAGTGAGCCAGGATGTCGAAACCCGGCACGTCGGGCACCCGCTCCGGCAGCAGGGCCACCTGCACGTTGGCGACGGTCTTGAACTCGCGGTCGAGCTGGCGCAGGGCGCTCTTCAGATGGGTCTCCAGCCTCTGGCGCTCGATGGCGTAGCGCGCGGCGCGGGCCAGCAGTTCGCCGTCCACCTGGCCCTTGACAAGGTAGTCCTGGGCGCCCTCGCGCATGGCGTGCAGCCCGACGGCCTCGTCGTCCAGGCCCGTCAGCACGACCACCGGCACGTCGGGTGCGCGCTGCTGGACGGCGCCCAGGGTCTCGAGGCCGACGCTGTCGGGCAGACCCAGGTCCAGCAGCACGACGTCCACCCCGCCTTCGTCGAGGCGCCGGAGCCCTTCGGAGAGCCGTTGAGCGGCTTCCACCCTGAAGCGTCCGTCGCCCGATTCGGCCAGCATCTCCCGTATCAGGAGGCTGTCGTCGGGGTCGTCCTCGATCAGCAGCACGCTTATGGATTTCCCGGTCATGTTCTGATCCTACGCAGGGCCGTTGGGGGCGGACCGGGCGTTGCCCGGGGGCAGCTCGACGATCTCCAGCCAGTAGCACCGAAGCGTCCTGACCAGTTCCACCAGTTTCTCGAAGGTGACGGGCTTTATGATATAGGAGTTGACCCCGAGGTTATAGGTGCGGACGATGTCCGTCTCCGCCTTCGAGGAGGTGAGCACGACGACGGGTATGGCCTTGAGGCAGGAGTCCTTCTTGATCTGCTCGAGCGCCTCCAGGCCGTTCATGCGCGGCATGTTCAGGTCGAGCAGTATGAGTCCCGGGCGGGGTGCGTCCTCCGGGTTCGAGTAATCGCCCCGGCGGTGCAGGTAGTCGAGCAGCTCGCGGCCGTCGGAGACGAACCGCAGCTCGTTGGCCAGGCGGTTCTCCTCCCAGGCTTCCCGCACCAGCATGCAGTCCTCGGGGTCGTCATCGGCCATCAGAATCGTGATCGCTTCTTGCATCTTTCCTCCGTTCACCGGTGTGGCGTACGGGCAGTGTTACGATGAAGGTGGAGCCTTCGCCGGGACGACTGGTGGCCGTGATTCGACCGCCGTGGCGCAGGGCTATCTTGCGACAGAGCGCCAATCCGATGCCGGTGCCGTCGTACTCGCCCCGGGGATGCAGCCGCTGGAAGACGTCGAACATCCTGTCCAGGTGGCGTTTGTCGAAACCGATGCCGTTGTCCTGCACCGTGAGTCGGCAGACCTCTCCGGCCGGGGCATCGTGGTCGAGTTCGGCGCTGACCTTCACGACAGGGGGGACGCCCTGGCGGGTGAACTTCAGGGCGTTGCTCAGCAGGTTCTGGATCAGCTGGCGCATTTGGGTCGGGTCGGCCTCGATGGTCGGCAGGCTATTGACCTCGACGCGCGCATCGGCCTGCTCGATGCGCGCCTCCAGGTCGGCCAGCACCTCGGCGGTCAACCTCTCCAGGTCCACGGGCACGAAAGGCTCGCCGCGAGTTGTCACCCGCGAGAGGGCCAGCAGGTCGTCAATCAATTCGCTCATCCGTTCCGCCGCGTTGACCATGCGCTGCAGGTAGTCCCGCCCCTTCGCGGGCAGGGCATCGGCGCACTTCGTCTCCAGTCGTTCGCCGAAAACGCGTATCTTGCGCAGCGGCTCCTGCAGGTCGTGGGAGGCGACGTAAGCGAACTGCTCCAGTTCCCGGTTGGAGCGCTCCAGCTCGGCCAGGGCGTCCCGAAGGTTCTGTTCGGCCTCTTTGCGCTCGTTCACGTCGAATATCGCGCCGTCGAGCCACTGCAGCCCGCCCTCCTGGTCGAAGACGGCCCGGCCTTTCTCATAGACCCAGCGCTCGTGGCCGTCGGCCATGACTATGCGGTATTCGACGGCGTACGGTTCCCGAGTCGTCACGCCTTCCTGCACGGCCTCGGCGACCAGCGGCCTGTCCTCCGGGTGGATGATGCTCGAGTAGCTGCGCACGCGGTTGTGCAGGAAGTCGGAGGCCGGGTAGCCGGACAGCTCCTCGATGGCGTCGCTGATGAATTGCATGGTCCACTGCTCGTCACAGGCGCATCGGTAGACGGCCCCGGGTATGTTGGCGACCAGTGAGCGGAAGCGCTCCTCGCTGGCTTCCAGCCGGCGCAGGGTGCGCTGGTGCTCGGCCACCTCCCGGTCCAGTTCATCGCGGGAGGCGGTGATGGCCTGCAGGTTGCGGGCCATGCGGTTGAAGGCGTCGGCGAGTTCGCCCAGTTCGTCCCCGGTTTCCACCTTCAGGCGGTGCTCCAGGTCGCCGGTGCCCAGAGTCTCGGCCCCCTGGCGCAGCCGGGCCATGCCGCGGATGACGGTGTGCCCGATATGGAGCGAAGCAGCCGCGACGGCGACGGCCAACGCGAAAACGAGGGCCACTATGAGGATGGCGGCCTGGTTCTGGAGGTGGGCGGCGCGGGCCTCGCCCTGGGCCCCCAGCTGCGCCGCCAGCGACACCAGGGCGTGGGATTTGGCCAGCAACTGGCCGGCCAGCATGGTGCGGTACTCATGGGCGAGGTCATCTTCGCCGGGATGGGCGGCCAGTTCCTCGAAGATCACGGCGAGTTCCCCGAGCCCCTCGTGCAGTTCAGCAAGCCCCTCGTGCAGTTCAGCGAGCCTCTCGCGAGATTCGGGCCGGGGATAGTCGAGTTCGGCCAGGTCACTCAGCAGCGACCCGTGCCTCTGCTGCCATTGGCGGCGGGCGCGCTCGCTACGGTACTGAAGGAAGTCGTAGGTCAGGATGTTTAGCTCGAACACCCCGATGACGGCCTGGTTGGCCATGCGGCTTCGCCGGGCCGAGGCGCGCACGCGGCGGAAAGCCTCCATCGTGACCAGGGCCACCAGCAGGGCCAGCGCGATGGGCAGCAGGCTCATGACCCGCAGCTTGGTGGCTATGCGCATCGAGCCCACTCCCTCATCTGATGATGGTCACGGCCTGTGGCTGCACGGCGTCGAGGCAGTCGGCCTGCACCAGCTCCAGAAAGTCGGGCATCTCATCGGCGTCAACCAGCCGCGTCTCCATCGCCCAGCGGGCGACGGCTTCGAGGCTGCTGTAGAGCGACTGATCGAGCGAGACCTTGAGCCTGAGGCGCGCCGGCGGGTCGGCTGCCCGGAGCGCCTCCGCTCCCAGCCGGCGGGCGATCCTCGCTCGCGTGCGTCCGGGTCTGCGCCCGGCCGCCTCCTCGGCGCGGCCCAGTGCCCGCAGCACGGCGCGCGCCGCCTCCGGCCGCTCACGCAGGAAGTCCGTGCGCGCCACCAGGTAATCGGTGTGGAAGTAGAGGCCGGGCTCGCCCAGCACAACGGCATCGGGCCCCAGCAGCTCCCGGGCGCGGCTCACGAACGGCTCCCTCATGCAAAAGGCATCAATGCGGCCGGCGGCCAGCGCCTCGGGCAACTCCTCCACGTCGTGGAAGACCAGCTCGACGTCCTCTTCGGAGATGCCGTGCTTGATGAGAAACAGGTGCAGGTAGAAGTGCACGGCGGAGGCCCGCTGGGTGGCGATGCGTTTGCCCCGCAGGTCGGCGGGCTGTTCGATGCCGCGGCTGCGGTGGGCGACGACGCGGTGTTCGCCGGTCACGGAGCCGACGCCCGCCAGGATGCGGAAGTCGTCGCGCTCAAAACTGCTAAAGACTATGGGCACCTCTGCGACGGTGGCCAGGTCGGCCTCGCCGGCCAGCATGGCGGCCAGCGCTCGCTTGCCGCTGACGTGCTCGGTCACCTCGACGCTCAGACCGACCCGCTCGAACAGGCCCTCTTCTGCGGCGAGCATCGCCAGGGCGCTGGGTGTCTGCAGCGGCAGGGCCAGCCGGACGGGCTCCGGGGAGATGCGCTCGGCCTCCTCGCGCGAGCAGCCCTGCGGCGCCACCAGGACCAGCGCCGCAAGCATCGCGCCCAGCAACGCTGCCTCGATTGCTCCGGGTCCGCTCACTTTCTGCCCCTCCGCCTGCGGGACCGCATTTCACTTCCTTCCCCACTGGCAATGGTACGGCGAGGAGCGCGCTTTTGCAAGACGGCGCCGGGGGCGGGGCCCGAGGCGATGCGGATTGCGCTTGCGCCCGGCGCGGCGTTGCGCCAGAATGCCCCGCGACTTCATCCGAGAGGCGACCAGATGTCCAGGAACATCGCGGACCTGCTGACCGACGACTCGCGGATCTTCCACCGCGAGGGCTACGACTACGACTGGGTGCAGAAGGTGCTGGGGGCGGAGTTCCGGGACAACGTCCTGACCGCCCGGCTCCGGCTCGAGTCCGGCAAACAGCTCAAGCTCTCCGTCCACGCCGTCGCCGGGGGCACCTTCCGCCTGCGGGTCTGGCGCGGGCGCGCGCAATTCATGGACACAAGCCCCATGCTGGAGGCCGAGGAACTGCCCCCCATGCCGGCCGAGTCCAGCGAACGAGAGGGCTCCTGGACGCTCACCAGCGGCGCCGGCAGCGTCCGCATCACCGACGGGCCTTTCTCGGTCCAGCTTCTGGACGGAGCCGGCGAGGTGCTCTGGCGGCTGGAAACCGAAGACCGGGCGGCGGGGGCGCTGGTCGCCCCCCACCTCGGCCTCAGGCGGCGCCAGGAGCGGGCCGAGCCGTTCCTGTCCTGGCGCATCGAGAACGACGAGCGGCTCTTCGGGATGGGCGAGAAGTTCAACAAGGTCGAGAAGACCGGCACCCGGGCCACCATCTGGACGGCCGACACCTGCGGCCTCAACACCACCGACCTGAGCTACATGGCCGTGCCCGTCCTGTTCAGCACCCGGGGCTGGGGCCTGATGCTGCACTCCTCTTTCCGCAGCTACTGGGAGATCGGCTCTTTCTCTTACACAGCCGGCTCGGTGCTGACAGAAGACGACAAGCTGGACCTGTTCCTGTTCGCCGCGCCGGACCTGAAGGCGCTGCTGGAGCGCTACACGGCCCTGACGGGCCGCCCGCCC
This sequence comes from Candidatus Brocadiaceae bacterium, assembly GCA_003551305.1. Classification (GTDB taxonomy): domain Bacteria; phylum Planctomycetota; class Brocadiia; order SM23-32; family SM23-32; genus B1Sed10-231. The sequence continues at coordinate 4,017 of PUMJ01000070.1, read as the reverse complement.
GTGCCGCCGAAGTGGGCCCTGGGCGTCTGGCTGAGCCGCTGCCAGTACACCTCGCGCCGGGAAGCCGAGACCGCCGCCGCCGGCATGCGCCAGCACCACATCCCGTGCGACGTCGTCCATCTGGACCCGCCCTGGATGAAGGTCCACTACTACCCGATCATCGGCGTGGACGCCTGCGACTTCGACTGGAACGAGGAGGACTTCCCGCAGCGGGAACAGATGTTCGGCAGCTTCGCCGAGGACGGCTTCAACGTCTGCCTCTGGGTCAACCCCTACCTGCCCGAGGGAACCGAGATCTACGAGGAGGCGAAGGCGAAGGGCTACCTGGCGAAGACACCCGCCGGCGAGCCCGCCCGCAACGAGCACAACCAGCCGGTCGGCATCACCGATTTTACCAACCCCGAGGCGAGGGAGTGGTGGAAAGACCACCTGAAGGAACTGCTCCGGGCCGGCGCCTCCGTCTTCAAGCCGGACTACGGGGAGCGCGTGCCCGAGGACTGCATCTTCCACAACGGCAAGACGGGCGCGGAGATGCACAACCTCTACCTCTTCCTCTATAACCAGGCCGTCTTCGAGGCGACCGTCGAGCAGACCGGCGAACGCATCATCTGGGGCCGCTCCGGCTACATCGGCAGCCAGCGCTACCCCGGCACCTGGGCCGGCGACACGCAGGTCTCCTGGCGGGCGATGAAGTGCTGCCTGCGCGGCGGGCTCTCGGCCGGCATGACGGGCATCTCCCTGTGGAGCCACGACATCGGCGGCTTCACCGGGCCGAAGCCGGAACCTGAACTCTACATCCGCTGGGCCCAGTGGGGGTTGCTCACGCCCCTGAGCCGCTTCCATGGCACTACGCCGCGCGAGCCGTGGGAATACGGCGAGGAAGCCGTGCGCGTGGTGCGCCGGTACGCCCGGCTGCGCTACTCCCTGATCCCCTACCTGCTCGCCGCCGCCGAGCAAAGCGCCCGCGCCGGCGTGCCTATCATGCGGCACATGGCGCTGGAGTTCCCGCGCGAACCGAACGTCCACACCCTGGACGACCAGTACATGCTGGGGCCGGACCTGCTGGTGGCGCCGGTGCTAGTGAAGGGCGCCCGGTCGCGCCCCGTCTATCTGCCCGGCGGCACGTGGACTGAACTCGAGCGGCCCTCCGTGAACTACGAGGGCGGTCGATTCGTCGAGATGCGCGCCCCGCTGGGAAAGCTGCCCGTGCTGGTGCGCGAGGGCGCCGTCATCCCCCGGCTCGCCGGAGACCCGCAGCACCTGAAAGACGGACCGGCGTCCGCCATCGAGGTGGACGTCTACCCCGGCCCCCGCGGCAAGACCGTCTCGTTCAAGGACGAAGGAGTCCGCGTGCGCCTGACGGGGGGCTCGGCCGACGGCGACGTCGGGCTGAAGGTCAAGGCCGTTCCGATGAGCGTCTGCGCCCGGTTCCTCAGCGTCCGGGCCGGGGAGGTGAAGGCCGGTGACCTCGAGGTGGACTGGAAAGTGTCCGAATCCGGCACCGAGGTTCGGTTCGACGCGGCCGAAGGCGGCGAGATACGGCTCGAGGTCGAATGACCGGTGTCAGTTACTGCGATCTTCCACGGGAGTCACCCCATGTGGGACCTTGCCAAGAAGAACGAAGACGTCCTGCGTTTCTCCACCCTGTTCACGGCCCGACAGGTGCCGGAATACCTTTCCGACGACGAGGGCATAGAGGACGCCGCCCGGTGGTGCCGCGAGCACGGCATCACGCACGTCTACCTGGAGTCCTTCCGCAGCGAGTTCTCGCCGGAGCCGGAGCTCATCACACGCGCCCGGGACAGGCTCCGGGAGGCGGGCTTCATCGTCTCCGGCTGCATCACGCCTGCGTCCTACGGCAAGCGCAGCGAGGGCTGGCCGATGTTCTCCTGCTACACCTCCGGGGAGACGTTGGAGCAACTGCGCGCCATGTCCGAGCGCGCCGCGAGCCTGTTCGACGTGGTGATGATAGATGACTTCCTCTGCTCTGACTGCCCCTGCGAGGTCTGCGAGGCCGCCAGGGGCAGCCGGCAGTGGGAGCAGTTCAAGCGAGAGCTGATGCTCAAGGTCAGCCGCACGCACATCATCGAGGCCGGGCGGGCGGTCAACCCGAACGTCGAGTTCATCATCAAGTACCCCGGCTGGCACGAGATGTACCAGGAGCGCGGATACGACGTGGAAGCCCAGACGCGCCTGTTCCCGCGGACATGGGTCGGCACGGAGACGCGCGGCGTGGAGGCGGGCCAGATGACCGCCAAGGAGCAGAAATCCCGCCTGCGGCAGGAGCCGCCGTACCGCGGCTACTGGCTGATGCGCTGGCTGCTGGGCATCGGCGGCCAGAAGTGCGGCGGCGGCTGGTACGACACCATCCGCACAAGCCCATCCTACTACGTCGAGCAGGCGCGCCAGACGGTGCTGGGCGGCGCGCGGGAGGCATTCCTGTTCAACTTCGGCGCCATATACGACGGGCGGGAGCGCGACAAGCACCGCGGCCCCGAGGACCTGGCGGCCCTCATGGAGGAGATGCCGGAGCAGTTCGCCCTGGCCCGCCTCATCCGGGGCAAGGCGCCGCGCGGGCTGCTGGGCTGGAAGCCGCCCAACAGCAGCCCCGGCCCCGACTACAACCTGCACCTGCTGCTGGGCATGGCGGGCTTCCCCGTCACGGCCGCGCACCGGTTCGACCCGACGGCGCCGGGCTTCGTCTTCGGCTGCCATATCCTGCGCGACCCCGAATGGCAGTGGGCCGTCAGGCAGGCGCTGGCGTCGGGGAAGCCGATCGTGACCACGCCGGCCTTCCTGGACACGGCCCGCCCGGCCGCCGAGGGCAACCGGCTGGACCTGACCGCCCTGCGCGAACGAGCCGTCCTCGTGCCGCGCCTTTCCGAGCGGGACGAGTGGCCGGCCCTCGACGAACTCGACCGGACGGCCCTGGACCAACTGCGCGATGCGGCGTGCGAACCGCTCGGCGTGACGTTCCGCGCACCGAACAAGGTCTCCCTCTACCTGTTCGACGAGGACGTGGCCGTCATCGAGAACTTCCGCGACGAGCCGGCCGACTGCATCCTCCGGCTGGTGGACTGGACGGGCTCCGAGGTGCCCCTCGGGATACCGGCGGACCGGACGGAGGACCTCTCCGTGGGCCAGGACGGGCAGATCAGGGTGCCGCCCCGAACACTGGTGGCCCTGCGCGGCACCGCGAAGCCCGATCTGGTCGGCTGAGGCGAGCCGCCTCCGCGACCCTCTGCTTGGCGCTGCGAAGCAACGTCACTCGGCGGTGAGGAGGTCGAGGATCGCCTCGGCGGGGACGGCCTGGAGGGTGCCTTTGGCGCGGCCGACCTCGACCGCCTGCCGGCCCAGCTCGCGGTAGAGGGGCAGCAGTTCCGGCGCGCTGCGCCCGATGGCGTCCAGGTGCCGCCGCACGGTCTCGACGTCCCCCCGGCTTATGGGGCCCGTCAGGCAGTCGGGCAGGCCGACCTCCGCGAAGTTCGCCGCCGTGCCCCTCACCAGCGGCACCAGGAAGCGCATGGCATCCCGGCGCGAGATGCCCGCCGCGTCGGTCAGCTTCAGGGCGGCGTGCTGCAGCGCCACCAGGTAGTTGGACGCCACGCAGCCCGCCGCATGATAGAGCGGCTTGGCATCGGTGGCGATGGAGATGACGTGCCCGCCCAGGGCGCGGGCGGCCTCTTCGAGCGCCCCGACGGCCGGCGGGTCGCCCTCCACGCAGCAGCAGGAGCCGGGCAGGATGCGCACGGCCTGCTCGGCGGTGGCGAAGCTCTGCATCGGGTGCAGGCTGCCGACGTGGGCGCCGGCCTCCCGGGCGGCGGCCAGGACCGTGCCGGGCAGCACGCCGCTGCAGTGGGCGACCACGGCGCCCTGGCGGAAGGCGCCCGCGCCGGCCAGCTCTTCGCAGACGGGCCGGATGGCGTCGTCGGGCGTGGTGATGAAAACGAGATCGGCCTCGGCGGTGACCTCGTCGGGACGTGCGGCGGGGCGGCCGGCGCCGGCGAACTCACAGGC
>PUMJ01000018.1 GCA_003551305.1 Candidatus Brocadiaceae bacterium | reverse complement strand
GTCCCATAAATGCCTTTTTGTAGCTCCTGGAGGAATACTGACCTCTGTATGGCTCTTTCTTCGGGGGTCAGGGGTCCGAGCTCCTTCGGTTTTGGGGCTCTTATCTCAAGAGGGATATCAAGCGCCGGTATTTCTTTATCTGCCTGTGCTGCTATCTCATCGGCTCTTATCTCTGATGTTCCCTGCAGGAGATCTCTTTCAAAGATACCCTCCATTGCCATGGGAGCTAAACCTTCCTTTTCGGGTTTTGCCGCAGGTCTCTCTATCTCTTTTTCCTGCTCTGGCGGGAGACCAAGAGCTTCCCTGTATTTTGGGAAGCGCTTTATTACTCTGTTTGTGAGGTCAAGGTCGTCCCACCCTTTGTATTCCGGGTATTTTCTCTTTACGTTTTGGGCAAATTGTCTGTAGTCCATTTTTTAAGGTGTTTGCACTCCTATTCCGGTTCCTTCCCTTCCGAGAAGTCCCATTATTCCGTCTATTGCCCTCCTTATGAGTCCCGGCCTTTCTTCCGGCGAGGCCATTTGTGCTCTTTCCATCTGCCATGCGAACCTGCCTATGATCGGCTCAATTATGGGCCATATGTCTGGGTCTGTCTCCGGGCTGAACGGGTGATTCGCTCTCATCGTTATGTAGTCGATTATCTCGTCTTTTGTGGAGAGCTGGTCCTGCTCTATGCCTGACCTTACCTCGGCAACGGTCTGTCTTAGTCTGTTCCGGTCAGCGGACGAGAGTTGCCCGATATCTCTTTCGCGTGGTGATACTCCTCCCCTGGTCGGTTCTCCTGCGGTTCTTTCTTCATCTGCTATTTTCAGCCGGTCCTGGGGGAACCGCGTCAGCATATCAGAAAGGACGGCGAGTTCTCTTTCCTGCCTGGATTGCATAACCTGCGGGGCTCTTGATAGAACTTCCTCCTCCTCGGGGAGCAGATTCCTTGGCTGTGCGGTTGGATCGAATGCGCCTCTTAGTGTTCCCATTAGTCCCTGGCCCTCCTGTAGTGCCGCTGCTCTGTCTGATACGTGGTCTATTATCGGTCTTGAGGGATCCTCCGGCATACTTTCCTGTATTATCCCCAGGAGAGTGCTCGGGGTCCTTTCCTCCGGTTCAAGGCCCTCTACTTTCTTGTATGCGTCTTTTAGCCACTTGGTATCGCCCTTTTTTCCGGCATCGGCTATTTTGTCCAGCAGCGAGGCTCTTTGTCTTCTCTGTTGAGATTCCTGGATCGCTGGCATTACTTGGTTTGCGGCTCCGAGAATGGTTCCGAGAGTGTCTCCAAACCCTCCGGGTGCGGGCATTGCTCCCGGTATCGGCTGCGGTAGTCTTCCTCTGTTTATTCTTACGCTCATATTAACCTCCTACCTGAATTCTCGGGATCCCAAGGACCGCCTGGTTTATGAATCGGATTCCGTTGATTAGCATAACCGCTCCGGGAATATGCTCGACCTCCTGTGCCATCGGTCCTACGAACTTCCCGGGCCTGAATGTGTATTCATACTCGTATAGGTTTACTCCGAGCATTTGTCCTACTTTTCGTATGTTCTTTTTGAGCCTGCGATCGCTGATCATTCCAACTGCTGTTGCAAGTGGTCCTGCTAAGTCCTTCCACCCGGCTCGCTGGGATTGCGGATAATACATGTCCGGGGTATACCAGGGCTGATAATCCATTAATCCACCGAGTAGTCCTGACTGCATTTGTATGTTCTCCATCTGCATCTGTCTTGGCATCATAGATATATTCATTAGCTGCGGTATTCTGTCTCCCTCTAACCCTATTCTTGCGCTTTCGAGGCCTGTTCTCATCTGTGCTAATTGTCCCGCCTGGTCTACGGTGCGAGTAGTCCGTCCTCTTTCCTGGTCATATAAGGATCCCAGTATCGATGCGGTTTGACCTGCACCGGCTGCTCTAATGTCTCCCTCTGCTCTTGCTGCGGGGGTAGACATGAGCATTCCTCCTGCCTGCATACCTCTGCGCATATCGGATACTTGATCTTGGGTTTGTCGCTGTATTTCATCTCTTAGTCCTGCGTAGTATGGCGAGGTCGCAGGGTCGTAGTGACCTGTTAGGGATCGCTGAACCTCTGCAGATGCCATATCTAGCTCGGCAGGGGGGCTGAACGCTCCTTCTCCGAGTTGTTCGAGCCTGTCCCTGTATGGAGACAGGTCCGGAGTCATAAGTTCGGTCCTTGCGAGTCCTTCCATTAATTCCCGGGCAGCTTTTCCCCAGTCTGTTTCAAGTATTTCAGGGTGCACTTCAATCGGCTGTATTTCTGTGTCTCTCCAAAAACTTCCACTCATATTATTCTCCTTTTACAGGTCTTTCAACGATGTGGCCTGTAGTTCTAAATCCGTAGGACCTCATTGCCGCGTTTTCTCCCCTTATCATCATTCCGGATACTTTTGCGGCTCCTGTTTCCTTTGCTACTTTTATTGTTTCCTTGAGGAGTTCTTTTGCTCCCCTTGTGCCCTCTTTTGCCCAGCAGAAGTCTATCCAGAGCATATTGTTGTTGTAGTTCCTGATCCTTGATAGAATTACTCCTGCGATCATCTCTCCTTCATCGGAGAAGGTTATCAGCGGTATTACCCTGCCGGCGGCTATGCCGTGTATT
>PUMJ01000220.1 GCA_003551305.1 Candidatus Brocadiaceae bacterium | reverse complement strand
GAGACCTGGAACTCGAACATGGTGCAGCGCGCTGGTGGGGCTGGCCCTCCTGGCGGCTATACTGCCGGCGCCGGGGGCGGCCCATGCCCGCGTGGAACTGATCGTGCCCGACCCCTTGACGGAGATCAAGGCGGACGCGGACGTGGAGGCCGTCTCCGGCCGCGAGCGCATCACGCTGGTCGGCCCGCGCAACGGCTACGCCTCGGGCCAGGTCATAATGCGCGGACAGTGGGCGCCTGACGTCAGTGTCGAACTCTCCCCCCTGCGCGGCGCGGAGGACGTCATCAAGCCCGAGCATGCTCGCCTGCGCTTCGCCCACCAGGTGGAGCAGGGCTTCACGGTCGAGACCGGCGGTCCCGCCGACCCGCACCGCCTGGCGGAGGCGTTCACCAACCGCCCCTACTTCGACGTGCTGCGCCCGGAGCCTCCCCGGAACGCTTCCTTCGCGCCCCTCTGGTTGACCGTGCGCATCCCGGCCGACGTGGCGCCGGGCACTTACGAGGGGACGCTACGCGTGGGCGAGCAGTCAGTGCCGGTGCGGCTGGAGGCCGGCCGCTGGCTCTGCCCTGACCCGGCCGAGTTCGCGATGCATGTCGGTCTGAAACACTCGCCGGACACCCTGGCGCGCACCTACGAGGTGCCGATGTGGTCGGAGGAGCACTTCGACCTCATCCGCCGTTCGCTGGAACGCATCGCGGCCCTAGGCAATAAGGACCTGTTCTTCCCCGCGGTCGCGCAGACGCACCTGGGCAACGCCCACTCGATGATACGGTTCCGGCGGCGGGGCGATGGCCTGGAGCCGGACTTCACCATCCTGGAACGCTACCTGGACATCTACGAGGCCGTCGGCGGTCGCCCCCGCTACCTCATCTTCTACCTCTGGCATCCTGGGGCCGAGCGCCACCAGCAGCGGCGCGGCGGGCTGCCCGTCACGGTCATAGAAGAGGATGGAAGTCACAGCACCGAACGCCTGCCCGTCGCCGGGCATGTCGGCAGCGAGGAGGCATGGCGGCCGGTGCTGGACGGCATCCGCGAGCGCGTCCTGGAGCGCGGCTGGGACCCGGCCCAGAAGGTGATGCTCGGGCTGGCCGGCGACCAGCGCCCGGCCGGCCGCACCGTCGAGATGCTGGCCGAACTGGCCCCTTACGCCCGGTGGTCCATATGGTCTCATTTCCGCGGTGACCCGCGCCCGCAGGACGGGCGGCTCGAGCTGGGCGGCATGGAAATCGGCCACTACCACCATCCCTACTGCCCCTCCGGCCCTATCTGTGAGCTGGGGACCGTGGGGGGCTGGAACGCGGGCTTCCCGGCCTTCACCATGCCCAGGAAGTACCTCTACCAGTATTCCCCTCTCTCGCAGTATCGCAACTTTGCCGAGGGGGTCTTGATCGGCCGATGGGGGGCCGGCGGCCGACCCGCGAGCGGCTTTGCCCGGCTGTTGACCGACTTCTGGGATGTGGATGACCGCCGCTCCCTCTACCTGCGCTATCACACGGGCAACTGGCGCAACATGTACCGGGACGGCCCCCGCAACATCCTCGCCCCCGGCCCCGACGGCCCGGTGCGGACCGTCCGCTACGAGATGCTGCGCGAGGGCATCCAGGAGGCCGAGGCACGCATACGCATCGAGCGGGCGCTCCTGGAGGGCCGGCTCCCCGGGGAACTGGCCGAGCGCTGCACCGAATTGCTGAAGGAACGCCACCGGGCGCGGATGCGCGACGGCGTCTTCAGCCACAGCCACGCCGCCCACGACGACCCGTTCGTCAGCCGCATCTGGGGCGTGGACCCCGAGTGGCAGCAACTCTCCGCCCGGCTATTCGAACTCGCCGCCGAGGTCGCCGAGACGTCAAGATAAGGGGAAGGAGGGGTGCAGATGAGCGGATCAACAAAGCGGGCCGGGGCGGGCGCGTGGCCCGGCATCCTGGCCGTGGCCCTCCTGACGGCCCTGCCGGCGGCGCTCGCCGTGGCGGAGGAGGCGCCCGGCCCGATGTCCCTGAAGCAGTGGAAGGGCGCCGGGCATTACGAGATCACCCGCGTGGAGCGCCGACACAAAGAGAAAGATGAAGAGCGGCTTACCATCGAACACCGCCTCGCCGTACCCGACCTCGACCTGGAAATGCTCTGGGTCGAGGCGCTTGGGGCCTGGGGCGGCCGTTTCGAGGTGACCTTCTGCCAGTACCGCCAGTTCGAGCCCGACCACGAGGCAGAGGCCGAATACCGCTACGGGAGCTGGTACGGCGACCCCCACGGCACGGCTGACCTCGCCAGGAAGGGCCATCCCGTCGTTGAAGTGAGCTGGACCGAGGCGCGCCGGTTCGCCCGATGGCTGACTGAGCGGGAGCGCAAGGCCGGCCGCCTGCCCGAAGGCTACCGTTTCGATCTGCCCGACGGAGACCAGTGGACGGTCATCGCCCGCTGCGGCGATCAGGAGCGCCCTTTCCCCTGGGGTTCGGACTGGCCCCCCACCCGCGGCAACTACGCCGATGAGTCCATGGGCGAGCGCCTCATCCCGGGCGTCGGCAGGACCATCCGGGGTTACGATGACGGCCATCCCTTCACGTGCCCCGTCCGCGAGGCCGGCCGCAACGACTGGGGCCTCTATGGCGTCGGCGGCAACGTCGCCGAGTGGACCCTGGAGCAGAGGAACGGCCGCTATGCCGCGCGAGGGGCAAGCTGGGCACACGCCGAACCGGTCATGCTGACCGTTGACTTCCGCATATGGAAGGAACCCGATGAGCGCAACAACCACACCGGTTTCCGCCTCGTCCTGACCCGATAGCGACGTCTTCTCCGAGAGCGCAACGGCAGAGAACCATGAGACCAGCAGATAGGAAAGCAATGTCGTCCCGCGGCCGTCTGCTCCTGGCGGTCGTTCTAACTTTGTGTTTCGTCCCGACGGGGCGCACCACGGCCGGGGTCCTGACCGGCGACGGCCCGACGGTCGTTGACCCGCTGACGGTTCTGCGCGACCCGGTGGACCTGCTGACCGTGGAGCAGCGGGAGGAGATACGCCTTGTCGCCGCCCGCGGCGGAGTGGCCTCGGCGCCGGTCGTCGTGATGGGCACGCCGCAGGACGCCGCGGTCTCGGCGCTGAACGGGCCGGACGGCGCCGTGCTGCCAGCCGAGACACTGCGTGTGCGTTACGCCATCCTGGACTCCCCTTACCAGGCCCTGCCCGGCGCCGTGCAGCCCTGGCTGCCGGATGCCGGCGCCATGCTGCCCTACTATGACGTTCTGCAGGACCGGCCCGACCCCGAAGCCGAGATGACCCCCGTGTGGGTGACGGCCGCGGTCCCCCGGGACCAGCCCGCTGGCCGCTACACCGGACACGTGGAAGTGGACGGCCACGCCGTGCCGCTCGTGCTCGACGTGGCGGCATGGCGGGCTCCCCGTCCTGCCGACTGGACCACCTGCATGAACCTCGTAACCTCACCGGAGACACTGGCCCGCCATTACGGCGTCGAGCTGTGGTCCGAGGAGCACATGGCCCTTGTGCGGCGCCAGCTCGAGTTCGCCGCCGCGCTCGGCAACGACATGGTGAACATCCCCGTCTATCACCGCAACGAATTCGCCCCCCGGCCCTGGGTTTTCTTCCACCGGGACGGCGAGGGCTACCGGGTGGACTTCGAGGCGGTGGACCGCTACCTGGACCTCTACGAGGAGGTCCTCGGGGAGCCGCGCTTCGTGCTGCTGAACGTCTGGGATGAGCGCATGACCGAAGGCAACATGCGTCGCGTGCGCGAGCGTTATGAGAGTGAAGTCGCCACCATCGAAGTCGCCACGACGGACGAATCCGGAGAGCCCGCAGCGATGGCCGTGCCCATGCCGCAGGAGCCCGGCAGCGAAGAGGTCTTCGGCCCCCTGCTTGAGGGGATGCTCAAGCGTCTGGAGCAGAGGGGCTGGCCGCAGGACGCGCTGATGCTGGGCGTGCCCACCGACCAGCGCCCCACCGAGAGGCAGCTCGAGTTCTTCTCCGAGCTCTATCCGGCGGCGCGCTGGCTCTCCATCTCCCATGCCCGCGCCGAGCGGGACGTGCGGCAGGGCGACGGCAGGATGAGCACCGGCGGCATGGAGGTCGGCCTCTTCGCGCACCCTTACAGCGCGGTACCTTCCGGCGAGCGGCTCGCGGGCGGAGTGGTCGGCGGATGGGACCTCCGACCTCCCCGCGCCACCACCTTCCGGGTGTTCATGTACCACACAGCCGGGCTGGACCAGTACCGCAGCTTCCCCTCGGGCAGCGTGGCAAGCGTCCGCGGCCGTGCGGGTTACTACCTGACGTCCTCCAGCGGGATGACCCACATACCCCTGGACTTCTGGGAGGACGAGGACGGCCGGTCGCTGCTGGGCCGGCACAACCACCGCGCCTGGCAGCGTCCCTTCCATCGTCGCAACACCTTCTGGCTGGTCGCCCCGGGGCCGGACGGACCCGTCTCGACGGCACGCTTCGAGATGCTCCGGGAGGGATTCCTCGAGGTGGAGGCCCGCGTGAAACTCGAGTCGGCCCTCGCCTATGACCTCATCGGGGGCGAACTGGCCGAGCGCGTCCGCGCCCTGCTGCGCGAGCGCGCCGCCGTGTTGTGGCTTGACGGGGAGTTCGGCCGCGGGCACCGACAGCAGTGGCAGAAAGGCGGCTACCACGACTACGGCGTCGCCGATGGGTGGCAGGACTCGACGCTGGAGCTGTTCAACCTGGCCGCTGAGGTCGCCGAGGCCACCGGCCGCCCCCGCTATTTCGAACGCATGTAACCGCCACAGCCCTCAGGGTGGCGTCTTCCCCGATCGTCTGTCTCAGTCCTCAGCCTCCGGCGGGCCTCCTTCCGGCTCCGCGGCGTTCTTGATGCCGCGGGCGCGGCGGATGGCGTCGAGGCGCTCCTTGAGGGCCTTCTCGTGGCCCTGTTCGGTGGGCTCGTAGTAGATGCGCGTAGTGGGGATGTAGTCCTGCTCCACCCAGTGGCCCTCGTAGGCGTGGGCATACTTGTAGCCCTCACCGCGGCCGAGCTGCTCGGCCCCGGGGTAACTGGCGTCCCTCAGGTGTTCCGGCACCGGCAGGGTGCGGCCTTCTCGGACATCTTCTTCTGCGGCGGCAATGGCAGTGTAGCTGGCGTTGCTTTTCGGGGCGCAGGCGATGTAGGTGACCGCCTGGGCCAGGGGGATTTTGGCCTCGGGCATGCCGACGAACTCGACCGCCTGCTGGGCAGCGGTGGCCAGCACCAGGGCGTTGGGGGCGGCGTTGCCGACGTCCTCGGCCGCACAGATCACGATGCGCCGGGCTATGAAGCGCGGGTCCTCCCCGCCCTCCAGCATCTTGGCCATCCAGTAGAGGGCGGCGTCGGGATCACTGCCGCGCATGCTCTTGATGAACGCGCTGGCCGTGTCGTAATGCTCGTCCTCGTCCCGGTCGTAGAGGATGGCCTTGCGCTGGATGGTGTCCTGGGCGAGTTCGAGGTCGAAGCGGATGAAACCGTCCGGACCGGCCTCGCTGCTGAGCACGCCGACCTCCAGGGCGTTGAGCGCGCGGCGGGCGTCGCCCTCGCACATCTCGGCCAGGAACTCCAGCGCCTCCCCGTCCGCCCGGATGGCGTGTGAGCCCAGCCCCCGTTCCTCATCCTCCAGGGCCCGCCGCAGCAGGATGAGGACTTGATCCTGCGTCAGCGCCTTGAACTCGAAGATCTGAGAGCGCGAAAGCAGCGGGGAGTTGATCGAGTGAAAGGGGTTGTGGGTTGTGGCGCCGATGAGGATGAGCGTGCCCTGCTCCACGTCGGGCAGCAGCACGTCCTGCTGGGCGCGGTTGAAGCGGTGCAGTTCGTCCAGGAACAGCACCGTGCGGCGTTCGGAGCGGCGACGGCGGGCGGCGGCACGGGAGATGATGTCCCGCACGTCGGAGACGCTGGCGGCGGTGGCGTTGAGCCGCTCGAACCACGCCTCGGTGCGCCGGGCGATGACGTAGGCCAGGGCCGTCTTACCGGTGCCCGGTGGGCCGTAGAAGATGACCGAGCTGAGGCGGTCGGCCCGCACCATGCGCCACAGCATGCGCCCCTCGTCCAGGAAGTGCTCCTGCCCGACGAACTCCTCCAGCGTCCGCGGGCGCATGCGCACGGCCAGGGGTGCGTCCGCAGGGACGGCGTAGGGGTCCTCACCGGATTGCTCATCGAACAGGGGCATCGCAGGCGCCTGAAGTTCAGCCTGCCGTCAGGTTACAGCGGCCGGGCGCGGGGGTCAAGCCGGATGAGCCGCGGAGGGGGGGCGTCGCCTCGCACCCGGCGGCCCGCCCGACCCGCTACGGCACGGGCTCGGGCTCCGAGAGGACGGTCAGGCGCGCCGTCAGGCTTCCCAGCGGCAGGGGCGCCTCCAGTTGCAGGGGCAGTCCCGTCTGCCCATCCACCCAGGCGGTCAGTTCGTATTCGGCCTCGGCCAGACCCTCATCCTCGTCCCAGGCGCGCAGGCCCAGCTCCCACCGGCGGGCGCGGAAGCCCCCGGCGGGCAGGCTCACTTCCTCCAGCCCGGCCGGTTCCGCTCTCACGTGGTAGACATCAGCGCCCCGCAGGACGGTCAGGCGCCCACTCTCCCGCGCGGCCCCCAGCATGAGCAGCGCGGCCAGCGGGTCGGTCGCCCGGCGGGCCCGCACGAACTCTCGGTCGGGCTCTTCCTGGCCTGGTCTCTGCCTGGTCACGTAAACGCCGCCCCCCGCCGGGCGGAAGCGCGACGTCCTCACGGTGACGCCGTCCTTGTCGCGGGCGCGGCTCTCGGCGCGCAGCGGCAGCAGCGTAACCGCATCCACCACCGTGGCGCCGGTAGCCTCGAACTCCCATATCCTGCTCAGCGCGGGCAGGGTCTGCAGCCGGTAGCTGATGGCCGCCGAGGAGTTGTCCGCCGGTTCGCCGGTCAGGACGATGACGCCGAGGGGGGCGCCTGCGAGCTGCACCAGGTAGCGCAACTCATGGCCCGGCCGCACGCTAACGCCCACCCCCGGGGCGGGGGCCAGATAGTCCTCAGGCAGCGGGGGGGCCGGGATGGGACGCCTGCGCGGGCCGACCGCCAGCACCCCAGCCAGCAACAGGGCGGCTGCCCCGCCGGCCAGCCCGATGAGCAGAGCCCGTTTTGGCATGGTCTGTGTGATTTTCCCGCCGTAAGTCCGGCCGGGCGAATTGACCCGGCGCAAAATATCCACTAACATGCCTTTGCAGGATACCTCTTGCGGGGGGAGTCCATCAATGGCGGAGCGAAACGAATCGCGCCCTCAGATGGTGAGAGTCCTCGTCGCGGCGTGCTTTGTCGCGGTTCTGGCAGCGCTGACCGGCTGCCCCGGGCCGCTCCGGGCGCCTGCGGAGCCACCCGAGCTTGCGCTGGGTGCCGCCGAGCAGCAGCGCTACGCCCGGGCCGAGCGCCAGCTGCTGGCGGCCGACCCCACCGCCAGAGAACGCGCCGCCGTGGCGCTGCTCTCCATGGAACACCCGGCGGGCCTGGGGGCCGTCGTCGACGCGATGAAGAACGCCGAGTCGCCGGCCGTGAGGGCCAGCATGGTGCGCGCGGCGGCATTCCTGGAAGATGACCGCGCGTTCGAAGCGGTTCTGCAGGCCGTCGAAGACCCCGAGCCGCAGGTCTATGAAGAGGCCGCGGCGGCGCTGGCGCGCTTCACGCAGCCGGAGCAGGTCGAGGCCATCTCTGACTACATCCGCTCCCCCCGCAGCGACGCCCCCCGCCGCCGCCTCCTTTACGACGCGCTGGGGGAGGGGTTCGCCGTCAGCGCTGTGCCTGTGCTCATAGAAGGCCTCCAGGCCACCGACGCGGCTTCACGCGAGGCGGCCCTGGCCGCGCTGAGGCGCATCGCCAACCGCGAACTGCCGCCGGACGTGGACATCTGGCGGGAATGGTGGGAGGCCAACCATGCCAAGGGCCGCGAGGCCGTCCTGGAGGAGCACCTGCGAAGTGTGAGCGAGGAGGTGCACAGCTACGAGACGCGCCTGAGGGACCTGGAGTCCCAGCACGACGAACTGATGCGGCTGGTGGGCCGGCCGGATGCCGAGACCGCCGAGTCACTTGTCCGCGCCCTGCAAAGCCGCCACCTGGTTGTGCGCCGCTACGCCTCTTTCCGCCTGGCCGGTCTGGTCAGGGACCGCCCGGGAGTGCTTTCCCTCGGGGACCGGACCGTCTACATGGCCCTGCGGGACGCCCTCGACGACCCCGACGCCGCTATCCGCCGCAACGTTATCGAAGCCGTCGCTGCGCTGGAAGGAGATTTCAAAGACAATCTGGTGCGCAAGGCCCTGCAGGACGAGGACCCGCAGGTGCTGGTGCCTGCAATAGGAGCGACGAGCCCGACCACGGGAGATGAAGCCGTCAGCCGCATCGAAAGGCTGCTTGCGGACTGGCCGGACTCGCAGGTGCGGGTGGCCGCCGCCGGCGCCCTGGGCACTCTCGGGGATCCCGAATCCGTGCCCGTGCTGCTGGCCGCCCTGGACGATCCGGAGGAGAACGTCCGCTGGCTGGCCGTGGAGGCATTGCGCCGCCTGGACGCGGTGCAGGCCATCCCGCGCATTTCGACCGTGCTGCAGCGGGACGCCAGCCCGCGAGTGCGGGCCATTGCGGCCAGCGCCCTGGGGGAGCTGGGCCAGCCGGCCGGGGTGCCCCCCCTGCGCCAGGCCCTCCAGGACACCAGCGAAAGGGTGCGCCAGCGGGCGGCGGGCGCCCTGCTCCAACTGGCAGTGGACGACTACGAGAGGATGATGATCATC
Organism: Candidatus Brocadiaceae bacterium; assembly: GCA_003551305.1. Taxonomy (GTDB): domain Bacteria; phylum Planctomycetota; class Brocadiia; order SM23-32; family SM23-32; genus B1Sed10-231. The sequence continues at coordinate 3,460 of PUMJ01000220.1, read as the reverse complement.
GCCGACGCCCTCCAGGAGCGCGGCCTGCTCAACGAGAGCCGCCAGGTGCTGGCACGCGTGGTGGAGATGTTCGCCGATGATGAGGGCATGGCAGCCGGCGTCGCCGAAGCGCGCCGGGAACTGGCCCGCATCATGAGGCTGCAGGGTGACTACGCGGCGGCCGCCGGCGTCTACGAGACGCTTCTCCAGACCACCGACGCCCCCGATGAGACACGTCGCAGCCTGGTGGATAGCTGGCTGAAGGCCGGCCAGACCGACCGGGTCGTCGAAGCGCTGCAAGACTGGGTGGCCCCCGGCGCCGAGGACGCCCTGCTGGACCTGGCGCTGGAGGTGGCCGAGATGTTCCTGCAGGATGGCCGCCGGGAGCCGGCGCAGCAGATCCTGCAGGCCATCCAGGAGGCCGGCACCGAAGGGCTTGGAGCGGAGTTGCGCACGCGCGTGCAGCGCCTGCAGACGCGCCTGGCCCCCTGAGCGAGCAAGGAGCGAGAGAGAAGGTGAAAGCTGGTCTGCCTGACGACGCTGCGCGGGTGCGCGAGCGCCCGCCGCAGCCGACGAGATCACCCGCTGCACCACGCACACCGCGCCGGCCCTCCTTCACCGGCATGGCGGCCGTGCTGGCCGTCTGGACGCTCGCCGCGCTCGTCGGCTGTGCTCCCCGCACGGCCGCAACCGTCCCCGAGGCTACGCCGGAGCCGCCCCTGCTGTCCGCCCCGGCGCGCCGCGCCACTCCGATGGTCTATCACGTGCAGCCCGGTGACACGCTCAGCAGCCTGGGGCGGCGCTTTGGCGTGCCCTGGCAGGAGATAGCGGCCGAGAACGAGATAGTCGACCCGACCCGGCTTCGCACGGACCAGGTGTTGTTCATCCCGAGAGTCGAGGGGGCGCAGAGCCCCCCCGAGGCTCCGGCCCCCCCGCCCCCTGAGACCATCGAGAGGAAGCCCGTCTCTCGTGAAGCCCTGCACCGGGGCAATCCGGGCGCCCGCTTCTGGTGGCCCACGCAAGGGCAGGTGGTGCGGCGGTACGGGGACTTGCTGCGCGGACTGCCCGACCCCGGCCTGGCCATCTCGGCGCCCGCGGGCACGGAAGTCTATGCCGTGGATGCCGGCACCGTGCTCGTGCACATCCGGGGCGGCAGTGCATGGGGCAACGTGGTGGCTCTGGCTCATTCCGACGGATGGGTGAGCTGGTATGCTCACCTGGACAGGACACTCGTCCAGGAGCGCGCTCGCGTCGGCAAGGGTACGCCCATCGGCACGGTGGGCGCCACGGGCGCGGCGGCCGGCCCGAGGCTGGCGTTCCGGTTGTTCCGTAACGAACGCCCCGTCAACCCCGAACGCTACCTGCCTTGACAGCGATGCCCGGCGGCGACGGGAGCCTTGCCTTTGGCAGGAGACTCCCGATAAGATATGAGCCTTGGCTCCCGTCTCCATCCGAATCGTTCCACCCATGACGCCAGCGCCCATCAACGACAGCGGCACCCGGACCATTCTGGTGGTGACCGAGGACCCGACCGATGTGGAGGTGGTGCGGGAACAGATAGGAGATGAGCGGACCGAATTCGTCCGCACCTCCGACACCGATGGTGCCATGGAGATTATCCAGGCCCGTTCGACCGACCTGGTGCTGCTGGACATCGGCATCACCGGCGCCGACAGCGTCCACTTCTGCCGTGAGCTGCGCGGTGACCCAGAGACCGAGGCCATACCCGTCATCGTGATGGCCGAGCGGGACGAGGTGGACCCCGAACTCGTCCTCACCATGGGGGCCGACGGCTACATCCGGCGCCCTTTCCGGCAGGCGGAACTGCTCAGCGGCACCCGCACCCTGCTGCGCCTGAAAGAACTGCACGACCGCGTGGCCGTGCAGAACAGGGAACTGCTCGAGGTCAACGCCCGCCTGGACCGGCTGAACCAGGAACTGAGCGCGCGCAACCGCGAACTGGAACAGGGCATGGAGATGGCCCACCGGCTGCAGGAGGCCCTGCTGCCGCAGCAATACCCACGCGTCAAGAACGTCAGCTTCTCCCACAAGTACAGTCCCGCTGAAGCCGTGGGCGGGGACGTTTTCCAGCTCAGCGGCATGAGCGACGGGCGGGCCGCCATCTTCATCACCGACGTCAGCGGTCATGGCGTGCGCGCCGCCCTGGTTACCAGCATCGTCAAGACCGTGATAGACTACATAGACCTCGACGACAAGACCCCCAGCGACGCGCTGCGGGACTTCAACTCCCGCTTCCGCAGTGTGCTCGGGCCCATGACACCCCAGATCTACGCCACCGGTGTGATGATGATCGTGGACGGCGAGCGCCGGACCGTGGGCGTGGCCGACGCGGGCCACCCCTGCCCACTGGTGGTCAGCAAGGAGCAGATGACCGCCGAGCCCATCATGTCCCTAACTGAATGCGGCCCGGCGCTCGGGTTCGTCAGTGACCCCGAATACGTCACCGTCGAGCGTGAACTCTCCGTGGGCGACATCGTCCTCGGCTTTACCGACGGCGCCTATGAGGTCATCAGCGAGGAGGGCGAGATGTTCGGGCTGGACCGCATGCAGCGCCTGGTGGCGGAGAACGCCCACCTCGTGCCACGCGACCTCATCCAGCGCATCATCACCGAGACCGACGAGTTCATGGGCGCCGGCCGCCGCCCCGACGACGTCTGCCTCATCGCCGTTGAGGTCCACTGAGGCCGCCCCCTGCGCCACAGCGCCATCCCGGCACGACGCGCCCTCAAATATCCCTTTTGCCGCCCAACTCAGCCGGAAGATGAACGCATGAGACCCGACAGAGCCAGCACCCAGGACGCCGACGAGAACCGTCTGAACGCCGTCCGCCGCTTCGCTGACAACGTGCTCGAACAGGGCCGGGACCGCTGGACCGGCCGCAGCACACCGCTTCTGGCGGACGGCCTGAACCTGGAGACGGGCCGCCCTGCCGTCTGGCGGTATGATGGCGAGGAGTTCATAGTTCACAACCTCGCCGGCCAGCAGAACCTCTTCCGTGTGCTGGCCGGACTGACGAACCTGACCGGCGAGGCGCGCTACAAGGACACCGCCGAGGCGGCAATTCGGTTCCACTTCGACCATCTGGCGGCCGACTGCGGCCTGCTGCGTTGGGGCGGACACCGGTTTGTTGACCTCCAGACGCTCCAGCCGGTAGGGCGCTTCGACTGCGGCCACCACGAGTTCAAGTGCAACTTCCCCTGTTACGAGCTTATGTGGCAGGTGGACGCCGGCGCGACGGCCCGCTTCATCCGCGCCCTCTGGAATGCCCACATCCTGGACTGGGGCACTCTGGATATGAATCGCCACGGGGCATACGGACAGGAGAGGGGTGACCTGTGGGACAACGAGTTTGAGGATCCGGAACCGTTTTTTGAAGGGGACGGGCTGACGTTCATAAACTGCGGATCAGACATGATATACGCCGGCATGATGCTGTATGCCCTTGGCGGGGAGGAAGGCG
>PUMJ01000191.1 GCA_003551305.1 Candidatus Brocadiaceae bacterium | reverse complement strand
CGTGCTGTCCACTGGAGCAACCGCCTCATTCAGCGCCTGTTCCTCGAACTGATCACCGAGACCGGATTCATAATTGTCCATCGAATCAACTCCAGATATTCCGAATAAGTGATAGCGGCCCACCAGTGCTGAACCGTAACCGCCCATTCTGACCCGTTCTTCCAGGAGATTCACCGCGTCCGTACCTTGGCCTCCATGTTGAACACAACCTGGAGGCTGGCAGATGAAGACGATGACCCGGATCCGTCGCGGAGCCGAAGAATGGCGGAAGATCTTCGCGGACTGGGCCGCGAGTGGGCAGACGCAAGCGGACTTCTGCCGCGATCACGGCATCGGTTACAGCACCTTCCAGAAGTGGAAACGTACGCTGGATGTTGAGGGCCCATCGGCAGCGACAACTGAATCCGCAAAATCCAGCGTGCCGCTGTTCGCCGAAGTGGCCTGGCCAACGGAAGAACCCGCTTCGGGTGGCGCTGGCCAACAATGGGATATTGAACTGCAGCTGGGGCCTGGCATTTGCTTGCGCATCCGGCAGAGTGCGTGACCATGCTGGGTCGACCCGTTCAGCTCTGGCTGTGCACGGCCCCGGCAGACATGCGCAAATCCTACGACGGCCTGGCGGCGCTGGTGCGCCGGGAACTTGGGCGTGATCCGCTCAACGGCCACGGGTTCATCTTCATCAATCGGCGCCGCACTCAGTTGAAGTGCCTGTACTTCGAATCGGGCGGCTACTGCATCTGGAGCAAGCGGCTGGAACGCGGTGAGTTCGGCATTCAACACAGTCGTCGGGCAGCGACCGTTTCGCTTTCTCGAACCGAGTTCGAGGCACTGCTGGAAGGGCTGGATCTGGAGATCAAGCGCAGGCGCAAACGGTGGCTTCGGCCTACGCAGGCTGACCTTGCGCATGGTAGAATAAGCACCTGAATTCAGGACGGAAAGCGCCCTTTGTCTTCGACTTCCAACCAGTCTGATGTTGCAGCCCTGGTTGCGGAAAATGCCGAGCTCAAGGCGGCATTGACCGAGTCCCGGGCGTTGATTGGTGAGATGCAGGCGCAGCTGGCGTGGTTCAATCGTCAGCTCTTCGGCCGCAAGTCCGAAAAGCTTCAGGAAGTGGATCCGGCGCTGCAGCGCAGCTTGTTGACGGGTCTGGTGGATGACCCGCCGAGCGCGCCTCCGGCAGAAACTGAAACCGTCGAGCGCAAGAAGCGTGGCCCCAAGCTTCGCGATGGCTGTGTCACCGAAAGCGGCTTGCGCTTCGACGAGATAACGCCCATTCGGACCGTCGACCACAAGCCCGCCGAATTGCTGGGGCCGGATGCCGATGACTACGAGGTGGTCAGCGTCCAGAAGACCCACCGCCTGGGTCAGCAGCAGACCAGTTACGTGGTCATCGAACACCGCAACTACGTCATCAAGCACAAGCCGTCCGGCGCGCTGATCAGCAACTATGCACCCAACGCCGTGCTGGAGCGCAGCCTTGCGGATGTCACATTGCTGGCCGGCATGCTGGTCGACAAGTTCCAGTATCACGAACCCTTGTACCGGCTGCACCAGCGCATGGCTGAAGCTGGCATTCAGGTCAGCCGTTCGCTGCTGAGCCAGTTGGTGGCGAAAGCGTCACTGCTGCTGAAGCCGATCTACGACGCCCAGCTTTCGCGTGTGCTGACCAGCAGCACGCTGCTGATGGACGAAACGCCGATCAAGGCCGGCCGCAACGGCAAGGGGCGGATGAAGCAGTGCTACTACTGGCCGGTGATGGGCGAAGCCGGTGAGATCTGCTTCACCTTCGCCAACACCCGAGCGCGGATGCATATCGAGCGTGTGCTGAAGGAACAGTTCCAGGGCACGCTGGTCACCGATGGCTACGGCGCCTACGCCAGCTACGTCAAACAGCATAACCGGGTCGTTCATGCCCAGTGCTGGGCGCATGGGCGCCGCAAGTTCGAGCATGCGCAGGATGCGCACCCGAAAGCGCGCGAAGCGCTGGTCCTGATTGCCGAGCTATACAAGCAGGAGGCCTGGATCCGCGAGAAGCGGCTGGAAGGCCCTGATAAACACCAGGCCAGAGCCGAGCGATGCAAACCGATCGTTGAACGCTTCTGGGCGTGGTGCCGCGACCAGCAACAAGATCTGAGTCTGGAGCCAAGCAACGCCCTGGCCAAGGCGCTGAAGTACGTCCTGGATCGTCGTCAGGAGATGGACGTCTTTCTGGATGATCCGGCCGTGCCCCTGGACACCAACGCACTGGAACGCGGGTTACGGCCCATTCCCATGGGTCGCAAGGCGTGGCTGTTCTGCTGGACAGAAGTCGGTGCGGAACATGTCGGCGTGATTCAGAGCCTGATTTCGACCTGCAAGCTGCATGGCGTGCAGCCCTATACCTACCTGGTCGATGTGCTGCAGCGCGTCGGCGAGCACCCAGCCAAACGTGTCGAGGAATTGACGCCACGCCGCTGGAAAGAACTGTTCGCCGACCAGCCCATGACGGCTGACTGGGACGCTTAGTCAACTACAGGTTCGTTTGCCCGCTTACGTTGCCCTCGCGCAGCATGACGCCAAGCATGTCGCCGGTTTCGGCGATCGAGGCGATCAGCGGTGAGTAGATGCGAGCACCGGCAT
>PUMJ01000121.1 GCA_003551305.1 Candidatus Brocadiaceae bacterium | reverse complement strand
GTGGCCAGGGTACTGCTGGCGCACGGAGCGGACGTCTCTGCAGTTTGTGATAGGTTTGGCGACACTCCGCTGCACCGGGCCGCCGGTCTCGGACGCTACAGGACGGTCAAGCTACTCGTTGCACACGGCGCCGATCCAAACGCCAGGTGCAAGGCGGGGACCACGCCGCTGCACAGGGCGGCTCGAACGGACCACGTTGAGCTGGTCAACTTCCTGATCGCCGAGGGGACAGACCCGGCGGCCACGTCGCAGACCGGCTGGACTCCTCTTCACGTGGCCGCTTCCATGCGGCGACCGTCCATCATCGAGCCCCTGATCGCGGCAGGCTCTCCGGTTGATCATAACGCTCCAGGCACGGGAACCGCCTTGCATGTTGCGGCATGGGAACGCGGTGCGGAGGTGGTCGAAGCCCTGCTGCTCGCTGGTGCTTCCCCCGATATTCCCGGACCGGAAGGACAGCATCCCCTCCACAAGGCGGTGATCCTGACTCGCGATGGCGAGATGGTTCGCCCGCCGGATGAACGGGTGATCCGGCTGCTGCTGGAACATGGAGCCCGCCCCGACGCCCAGGACGATACAGGGCGCACGCCGCTCGACATAGCACAAGACGAGGCGGATGAACTGGCTCGAATCTTGATGACTGATCTCGCCCCGGCTGAGGACGATGGCGAGTGACCGCCGAATGAACGACACGAGATGGGGAACATTTGCTTGGCGAGTCGGAGGTGCCCGGGTGAACTGCTGCACCATGAAACCGGAGGATGACCCGTGGCCGGACTGCCCATAGAGGAAAAGAAGCGGAAGGCGGGCTTGGCGTTCTGGCTCACGGTTGTGCACGCTGCCATCGTTGGGGCCGTGGCCGTAGTCGTGACGTTTACCTTCCAGCCGGATGCCGGCCTGGACTACGCCAGGACCGGTCCTCTCGTTGCTTTTGTCTGGCTGTCACTTCATAGTCTGCCGATGTACCTCTGGCTCTGCGCGGCCCTCTCATCCCTTGCGTCGCTTCATCTCGGTTTGCGATCGAAGCCCACGATTTCCAGGTTCTCGGGGCTGGTGTACCTGATCGTCAAAGCACCTTTGACGGGGGTCTTTGTTGTGCTGGCGGCTGTCGTCTTCCTGCTGGGACGAGCCGACCCGGCGAGCTGGAGGCTGTTCTACCTGGATGGAACAACGGCAATCTTCGCCGTTGACTCCGTGAACCCCTGGTTGATCCTCGCCTTTGAAGGATTCCTTGCCTTGCCGCTGTGGCTGATCATCGGAGCAAGGTTGCGGGGACACGGGCGCTCGGGCGCGACGGCTCGGAACCGCCGGGGCAAGAGCGCTCTTATGGCCGCAGGCACCGGGCTTGCCATCCTGGCAATCGTCGGCGTCGTGATAGGAAGGTCCGTTTTACGCGCGAGACCCGAACCGGAGACACCCGAAGCGGATGAACCGCGGATAGAGCAGGTGCGCGAGGAACTGTTATCGGCTCCTTTGGACCTGACAACCGAGAAGGTGGCCGAAGCGTTGGCGCATGACCGGGGACTGCTCACAGCCAGGGACGAGAGCGGTTTCACGCTCTTGCACCTGGCAGCGCTCGCGGGCAACGCAGAAATGGTGAACCTGCTGCTCGAAGAAGGAGCCGAAGTCGGGGCCACCAACGATGTCGGTGTGACCGCGTTGCATGTTGCCGCTCGCAATGGCCACGCGCCGGTGGTTCAGGCTTTGCTGGACGGCGGGGCCACGCCATCGGCCCAGACGGATGATGGCTTGACGCCGTTGGACCATGCGGCGCTGTTCGGCAAGGGGGATGTCGCGAGCATACTGTCCGCCCATGGGGCGCAGCCGAGCGTCTTTTCGGCAGCAGCCCTTGACGATGCCGAGCAACTGCGGCGTTTGCTGGCGCAGGACGAATCCCTCGCCTTACGCAGAACCGAGCATGGCCGCACCCCGCTGCACTGGGCCGCCGGGGCGAACGCCGCTGGGGCCGCTGAGGTGTTGCTTTCCGCGGGCGCCGACCCCGAGGCGAGGGACGATTTTGGGTCCACTCCCCTGGAGTTCGCCGCGGGTCGGGGACACCTCGCCGTGATAGAGGTGCTGCTTGAGGCCGACGAAGAGTTGATGGAACGCCTGCAATGAGGCCGATAGGCTGACAGGTGAACAATGGTAGGATTGGCAGATGACGCCCCTTTACGCCTTCCAGTGGGACTACGATCACAGCGCTTTCCGTGAGTGCTGCAAAAGATAACGCGTGGTTCACCTCAGCGGATGGGTACTATGCTGCTTGCGGCTGAGTTGATAGTCCTCATTGGTAATGTTGTATGTTTTCTATTGTTTGCGTGTGGCGCTTCCTACATATCGGGGTTATCGGGGCGACGCGCGGCTCGTCTGCTCCCCGCGTGGGTGGGGTTGGCGTACCTCGGACTTTCGCTTGCGGTGAGCTACTCCTACACACGTCTCGCATGGATGGGCCAGATTAACATGTGGCACGGCCCCGATCCTCAGTTCATCTTTGCGTTGCGTGTTGGTGCCATGGGCGCTCTGACGGCCTATGGCGTGAGCACGCCTCAAGGTTCGGTTATATGGCGGAGTTTGGCCGGCGTTGCCCTCGGCGTGATTCTGGCCGGCCCGGCCTGGGGTGCTGTGCAGCTCTGGGTTGAGTCACTTGTCTACGGCTTTGACAGAGTGGTCATCGATGGTGTTCCCTACGAACTGTTCCTGTCCAGATTTCGCACGGAAATTGCGGCTCAGGCAAGGATAGTATTCTACTCCGTCGCTTCCGTGATTGGCGTGCTGGCTGGCCTTAGAGTAGCCGCACTTCGCCGCAAGGCGCAGTAAGTGGTTTCCAAGACTTGCGAGTGAGCTCATAACGCCGTCGAGCGGCAGGACGGCGACGTGATATACTACGGGTAGGATGAGGCCGACGGGCCGGCAGGCGGTGCCCGGGCTCGAAGGCGGAAAGACATGCCGTGGGCAGGACGTTCAGCACTCACAGCGGCTTCTGTTCGCCCGGTCGTCGGTGGTTGCCTGAAGCGACGGGGAGGAAGCTAATGGCTCGTGGCCACGACACGGAGGGCAGTCCCGGCACCGGCGGTCCGCGCGACGGGGAGGGGCGGTCAGGCCGGCTTCTGTGGAACCTGCTGGCTCTCAGTTGCTTCGGGCTGCTGATGGCCATCCTGGCCGATCTCTCTCTGGGGCCCCATCCGCGCGTTTCGCTGCTGGCTGTCGCTGCGTTGCTGACATGTGTGGCGGCATTGGTGACGGGGTGCGTCGCCCTGTGGCGTCGGCGAGACGTATGGCGCAGCGTCGCGGGAGTCTGCCTGAGCGTTGTCGTTCTGGCGGGCATGTGGGCAACAGCATCGCTGTGGTGGGGCTCGTCTCTGCACTGGGCTGCCTCGACCGGCTCGGTGACGCTCTGCCGCCTTGCCGTCGGGCTGGGCGGTGCGGTGTCCGAAGAGAGAGCGCTTCGCTCGCACGCCGGTGCGTGTTGCGGTACAGAAATAGGTCGCACCCCGCTGCACGTTGCGGTGAAGAATGGCGATGTGAGGGTCGCCCGCTTTCTGCTGAAGGCCGGGGCCGACCCGCAGGTCAACCCGAAGAGCGGTCCGAGCACGCTGGAACTGCCCGCCATGGGGGAGCATTGGGACGTGATCCGTCTGCTGTTGCAGCACGGTGCGGACGTGAACGCGGACATCGGCGGTGGGGCGACGGTTCTCCACCGGGCAGCGCCCAGCCACGACCGGCCGGAACTCGTGGCGTTCTGGCTGACTCACGGGGCCAACATCGAGGCACTGACGGAGACCGGGCAGACGCCGCTCCATTGGGCGGCATGGGGGGGAAGCACGCAGAATGCGCTTGTGCTGCTCGAGGCCGGGGCGAGGGTTGACGGCGAAAGTGCAACGGGCGAGACCCCGCTTCATCTGGCAGCGGGCTCGGCATTCCCGGACACGGTCCGCGTGTTGCTGCAGGCCGGCGCGGACGTGAATGCACAGGACCACAGCGGCAACACGCCGCTGCACGCTGCGGCTTCGGCCGATCGCAGGGGCATGGTCCGCCTTCTGCTCGAAGCGGGCGCCCTGCCCGGCGTGCGGAATGACAACGGCCAGACCCCGCTGGATGTCGCCCTGCGCCGGGGTAACGATGACGTGGCCGAACTCCTGCGCGCTCACGGCTCCAGGACAGCAGAGGAACTCAGAACCGAGTAGAACATGGAGACCGCGCAGAGCGACGACGCCGCTGGACTGTCGCAAACACAGGGAAGATAGCAGATGTTTGGAAAGAAACGGGTGTGCACACTGGTCGTAATCGGTGTGCCGGTTCTGGTTGTGTCGGCTATCGCAGTCTGGTATAGCGCCCTCTACATGATACCCGTCATCCTGACGCGCGGTTACACGGCAATCCACGTAGCGGCCATGGAGGGAGATGCGGACCGCGTCCGGTTCCTGCTGGACGTGATGAGGATGCCCGTTGATACGCAGGGCAAGGACGGGGTAACACCTCTCCTTATGGCCGCATCACGGGGGCAGTTGGAGACAGTCCGATTTCTGCTGGACCGGGGCGCCGATGTCAATGCCGCGGACATGTTTGGAGGAGGCCCTATCAGCTACGCGGCTTACCTTGGTCATGTGAGAGTGGTCAAATTGCTGCTCGACGCAGGCTCGGAGGTTGATTTTCAGGACCGCTCGACCGGGGTGACGCCGCTCCACCTGGCCTTGCGGCAAGGCGAAATCGAGATAGCCATCTTGCTTCTGCGCCATGGGGCCGACCCCAATGTAGCCGACAGCAAAGGCCGTAGGCCGTTGCATTATGCCGTGGAATTGCGTGACGAGGTAGAGGCCATCACTATGGCGCGGTCTCTCCTGGAAGCAGGCGCGACCACGAATGTGCGAAACGACAGAGGGATGACTCCTCTCGCCCTGGCACGCAGGCGGGGCTCCGATGAACTTGTCCAGTTGCTGCGGGAGGACGGCGCGGAGGAGTGACCGGCGTGCGCCGGAGGGCTTCCCCGGCCGCAAGGCCGCCGTCGAGCGGCAGGACGGAAACGTGATATACTACGGGTAGAATGGGGCGAGAAGATGCACCGATGAATCGCGAAATTCATCTGAGTTACCAGATTACCGAAGCCGACTTCGTGGCCGCCGCCAAAGAGTCGCTGGGTAGCAGCCCACCGGTAAGGTACCTGTATCGCGTGGGGTTTGCTGCTGGACCTGTGGCAGGGCTCGTGTTGTTCTTTATCCTTGCTGAACCGGCGAATATGGGCCTCTCACAGGCCCTGATCTGGGCGGGCATAAGCGTGGGGCTCTCCAGTATCGTCTGGCTCCCCGCCTGGCGGGTCCTTGCTCGCAGGTTGGGGCATGAGGTTATCCAGGCAATCACCGTCGGCCCCGAGGCCGAGATCGTACCTGAGCGCACTGAGATCGTAATCTCGGACGGCGGGATACGGATAACACGTCGGTTCGAGTCGCGTACGATCCAGTGGGCTGGCGTGCAAGGGATAAGACGACTAAACAGCTTTCTCGAAATTGAAGTTGAGTCCGGCGCTGCTGTGTTTGTGCCGCACGCCGCATTTGAGAATGCACAGGCCGCTGAGGCATTTGCGGAGGAACTCGATGCGATGGTGCGGAGGAATGGCACTCCGCGCCCTCCAGCGGAGGCTGGATGGCAGGTTTTGCACCGGCAAGCAACGAGGCAGATGAAGCTGGCATTATGTCTCTCGGTCCTGCTCTTGGCTTTAGGTTGTCTGCTCGTGGCATTGCTGAATGCTCTCGTTCCGTAACGCGCGTCTTGACGTGCGGTTGAAAGGATTGGATAACTATATTTCTGTATGTCCCCGCTCGGCTCCCCACCTTCACCACGGCGAGGTTCGGTCGGGTTTGGGGAGTTACGTAGAGTCCGGAGAGGGCCTGCATGAGCAACGCAGACCGGGATGAGCCAGAGCGCCGCTGGCGGTGGGCGCGTGCAAGACACTACCTTCTTCAGTTCGTGCGCGTGACAGACTACCTCTTGCCGAAAGGCACCAGTGATGCCTGCAGATCCGCCCGACGGAGCACCGGGAAGACTTTACCTGGACCTTTGGTTTGCCGTCTACCCCTTGTTTTCCGGGGCCGGCTGGTGGGCCCTCTGGCACGTGCAGCGGACTGTAGCGACTCACGGCCGCGAGGTGCAATGGGCCTGGCACGGTGGATGGGGGCTCCTCGTGGGCTATCTCTGGCTTTTGGGATGGATGCCGACGGTCGTCCTCGCGTCGCTGGTGGCCGAAGGCATCCCCTCAACCTGGAAACGTCGAGCGTGGTATGCCCTCCTCTGGCTGGCGTTTCCGGTCGGCCCGGTTGCTTTCTGGTTCCGGACATGGCGCCGCGGGATCGAGAGCCCGTCCCGAGACACTGCGGGCCGCGGTCCCCGGCACCAACCGCCTCCGCCTGGGCCGTCCTGGCTGGTGACCGCCATGCTGGTGGTTCTGCAGGTCTATGCGGTCGGCGTGGTTCTGGCCTGGACAGCCGCCGCCGTGTTCGGGCCACGGGATTTGCGCCATCTCCTTCCCTTACTAGGCCTCTTGGGTCCGTTGGCCGTGTTGGGCACGCCTCTGTATCTGCTGCTCGGGCGGGGTGTGGGATGGGAAGCCCAGGTGCGCGATCTTATCCTGCCGTGGCGCATTTTCGGGATCACCATGCCGCGCATCATAATACTGTCGGTACCCGTTTACGGGTTCAGAGCCTGGCGCGACATCAGGGCAGCGCGGCTGCGCTCGAGTCGGGCCGGGGCGGTCAGCCGTGCCCAGGTCGCGTGGGCTGCTGTTCTCACCGCTGTGGGGATAGTCTTGTGGCCGCTGGTGCTGGCCACGTTTGTCTTTGTCAAACTGCCCGGTGCCGGGTAAGCGGCCCCTGCCGGCGGGGCGGGCTCAGTCCGCGGAAGGCCCCAACACGCCGAGGAGAACGAAGGGATGACGGGAAAGAAGCGAAAGGTGCTTGTCGTTCTGCTCGTCGCCCTGGGCGGCATCTTCGTGTTCGCAGTGGTTGCCCGCTGGCTCGTGTTGGTTTGGATACCCATGTTCCAGCATCGGGGCCAAACCGCAATCCACATCGCCGCGCGCGAGGGGGACGTAGAACGGCTCAAGAGGGTGCTAAGGCTGCGGATGTCGGTTGACAGTCGCAATACGAGCGGTGAAACCGCTCTGCATATTGCGGCTTATCGAGGCGACCTGGATATGGTCCGATTCCTTCTCGACAGGGGTGCAGACCCGAGTGCAGAGGCGGTCTCAGGGTCCCCGCCGATCACGTACGCGGCACGCGGAATCCCTGAAGGGGCGTGCGGGATGCCCGAGTTTCCGCGTGAGCATCCCCTGTATCCGGCAGAAGCGAGATACGAGGGTATCGTGAAACTCCTGCTCAACGCGGGCGCTGAGGTTGAGGTGCAGGACTGGCACGGGTTCAAGCCGCTACATCATGCCTTGCGTATGCACCGAGTCAGGCTCGCCCGGCTACTCCTGCAGCATGGGGCCGACCCGAACGTGGCCGACAGGGACGGGTTGACACCGCTGCACTATGCTGCGAGTATTGCTGAAGAGGCGAAGGCCCTTGACGCGGTAGAGTCGCTGCTCGGAGCAGGTGCTACCACAGATGTGCGGAACGACGACCTGGTGACTCCTCTCACCCTGGCACGCAGGCGCGGGCACGATGAACTGGTCCGGTTGCTGCGGGAGGACGGGGCGGAGGAGTGACCGGCGTGCGCCGGAGGGCTTCCCCGGCCGCGGCCGGTGCAGCAACATCAGAACGAGCGGGACGGCGACCAGGCCCGCCGCGCTGAAGGGGGGACCGCAGACATGAGTTCTTCTCGATGGCTGAGTGTCACCTGGGCCGTCGTCCGCGTGCTCCCGGGCGTTGTGCTCGGGGCCCTGTTCGGCGCGCACGTGGGTCTGGCCGGACACCTGCGAACCGAAACGAGGTTCCTGCTGGGCGCGGCGGTCTGCACTCTTGTTGGGGCGGTGCTCGGGGGCGCATCGTGCTATGCGTTCGTGCGCCGCACGCGGCTGCGCTTGATCGGCGGGGCCTTTCTGGTTATCGCGTTTCTCGTTGCGGTCGGGACGTTCCTGGACACGTGGTTTTTTGCAGGCCGCTATTTCGCGCGGCTGGCTGAAGTGAGTCTCCTCCGATGAGCCGAGATCATCCTCAAACGACGGAGCAGGATAATGAGGCCGGGCAAGAGCACGCGGCGTCCGCCGAAGTCGGTCGTTGGCTTATCGTGACGGCAATGGCAGCGCTGGCGCTCGTCCTGTTTGCCTTGCCCGTGCGGTCGGTTACGCGGGCGTGGGGTCCGGCCGAGTTCACAATCCGCCTCCGCTGCGCGGAGCATCGGGAGATTCTTAGCGCGGACGACGCCACGGTCGAGGTGACGGGCTTTGATGCCTGGCTTGCGAACTACGAGGTTAGGACGCAGGAAGATGGCCTTATCAAGGTGTCCTTTCCCCGCATCCTTACACGCGGGAAATCCGTCCGTCTTTTCGGCCGCAGGCTGCTGGAGGACAGAGGAATCAGCCTGACGATCCGGGTGACAAGACCGGGGTACGGTGAGGGCGTGCTGCGCTACCCGCGTGATTTCGATATCATCGACTATGGACCCATGGAAAAGCGAGAGTGGCAACCCGAAGTGGAGGAGCATGCCCGCACGCTGTTCCTCGAGCCGGAGGCGTGAGGGCTGCGGCCCCGGAGAGCGGGCCCCCGCCGAGGCGCGGGCCGGGCGCGTGGCGCACGGGTTTCGGAGCCGTGCCGGCAGCGTGCGCAGAAGGGAGGTTGGCTGATGGCGTGGCTGGTCGGCTGGGTATGGTGGGGAGCTTCCATCGAGCTGAGCGCGCGGTTCGTGCCGGCGGGCTTCCCCGAGGGCGCCCTTCGCCGGGCGCGGCTGGTATGGGGCCTGGCGGCGCTCTACCTGCCCTATCGCGCCCTGGTCGCCTTTGTGCTGCCTCGCTTCGTATCCGATCCCCTCGTGATGCAGACGTTTCGCTCACTGCCGGCTGTCTGGTTGGTCGCTTTCCTGATGTGGCATTTTCTCTTCGCCGGGGGTTTCTTCGCGGTCTTGCTTGTGCCCGTTCTGCTGGTTCTGAGGGGGCGGGACGGGACGGCCGGGGTGGTCACGAAGGCGTGGGCTGAGCCGGATGAGCCGTGGAGGAGCCGGCTGGGCGCTGCCGGTCTGTGGGTATGTGTCGGTCTTGCGCTCGTTGTCATGGCGGTCTGGGGCGTTTTGCTTGCGTGGTGGTTGACTTCGCCGTAGAAGAGGGTTCCGGGAGGTGTGAGGATGGCTTCCAAACGGTTCGTTCTTGTGTTTGCGGTCTGCGGCGTGCTGGTCTGCCTTGTCGTGGGTGCCGTGGCGGCGTACTTCGGCTACCAGCTCGGATGGCTGGATGGAAACCAGGACGGGATACTCCGGATGGGCTGGCACGGGGAGGTGGCCCTTGCCGAGGCTTACATGGAGGCCTGGGAGGAGGGGCATGCGGACCGCGAGGCGCTCGAGGATTTCGTCCGCCGGCGGCTCGAGCACCAGGTGGAGACCCTGTCCTGCTTACGGGAGATGATGAGTGACGAACACCGCCGGTCCGTCGAACGCGCCATAGCGCGGGCCCGGGAGTTCCTGGCCGAACTTGAACGGCAGGATGTTGGTGGCGGTGCCGGCGGCGCCCGGCCAGATCGGGATGGCCCGCCCGCACAGGACACGGCGGCCGAAGAGGAGGAGCCGTTCGGCCCGCTGAAGTTCAACTCCGAACTGCCCTTCGAGGTGTGGGCCGTGAGGGTTGACCGGGAAACCATGGATGAAGAGCGGTTCCGCATCGGTCGCACGCCGGCCGCCGAGCCCCTGCGGATTCCCGAGTGCACCTACTGGGGGGTATATTCCCGCGGCGAGCCGAGCTGGGAGGCCGTGGCGCGGGAGGTGCGCCGCCAGGAAATCCCGGGCCTCCGGATGCCGGGCGCCAGCGACGGGCACCTGCAGCGCCTGCGGCTTATGAACTTCAGCCGCACTCCGGTGAGCTACGCGGGCCTTGAGCATCTGCACGGGCTGCACAGCCTGAGAGCGCTCGATCTTGGCTGGACTCGAGTCACCGACGCGGGCGTTGAGCACCTGCGGACACTGCACAACCTGCGGACGCTTGGTCTCAGTGGCACTCAGGTCACCGACGCGGGCTTGAAGCACCTGCGGGGACTGCATAACCTGTGGCAGCTTGAACTCACGGGCACTGCGGTCAGCAGCGGCGGTCTGGAGCATCTACGCGAGCTGCACAACCTCCAGGCGCTTTCGCTCTCGAACACTCAAGTCGCCGATGGTGGCATGGAGCGCCTGGGGACGTTGCACAACCTGCGAGCCCTCGCCCTCACCGGCACTGAGGTCACCGACTCTGGGCTTCAGCACCTGGGGGGGCTGGAGGACCTCCGGGTGCTTCACCTGGGCCGCACTCGGGTCACCGACGCGGGGCTTCGGCACCTGCGGGGGCTGCACAACCTGCGGGCGCTTTCGCTCTGGGAGACTCAAGTCAGCGATGGGGGCCTGGAGCACCTGCACGAGCTGCATGACCTCCAGAAGCTTGACCTCAGTCGCACGGAGGTCACCGACGCGGGGCTGGAGCGCCTGGGTGGGCTCCACAGCTTGCAGAGTCTCTGGCTCTGGGACACTCAAGTCACCGGCCCGGGCCTTGAACACCTGCGTGGGCTGCACAACCTGCGGCGTTTTGGCCTCACGGCGACTCAAGTCACTGACGCCGGCCTTGAGCACCTGCAGGGGCTGCACAACCTGCGACGCCTTACGCTCAGCCACACTCAGGTCACTGACGCGGGCCTGATACACCTGCGAGAGCTGGACAACCTGCGGGCGCTCGGGCTCGTCGACACTCGGGTCACCGACGCGGGTCTCGCACACCTGCAGGGACTGCAAAACCTCCGGGTTCTTGGACTCAGCCGCACTCAAGTCACAAGGGCGGGTGTGGAGAAGCTGGAAAAAGCCCTGCCCGAGCTAAGGGTGTCGCGCTGAGCAAAGGAGACGGGCTGACCCGGCAGAACACCCGGCCGAGGTGCCCGAACGGGAGTTGCTCGACTATGCGCGTGAAAGAACCGCCAGCGCAGGCTACGGGGAGTGGTGTCGTGCCCGCGGTGCGCCGTGTAGGTGAACGATGCTCGCTGCTCACCGGACTTTGCCTTGTTGTCGTGTTCTGTCTGGGCTGCATTCTGTCGGCCTGCGCACTTGACGGGACGGGCGCACGCAGTGAGCGACCTGCCCCCTGGCAGACCGCCGTGCTTGACCGCGCCGGTTGGGTCGGCCTTGAGGATGACGTGGACTGGCTCTTGCGAGAAGCCCCCGACGTTTACTGGGCCTTTCTGATCGAGGGCGGGCGCCTCTGGTTGCATCGCGAGAATGACGAGGTTCTGCGCCTCGCATATCACCCATCCCCTGCAGGGCTGGAGCGGGCGGAGTCCATGGGGCTTCGCGTGGCCGAGATCGAGACGGGCCCGCCGCCGACCGTGCGTGAGAGGACGGGTGTTTCCTCAGCCCTCCACAGCGATGATGCACCGCTTCTCGTTCCCTGGGAAGGGGCCTGCTTCGGCCGTGTGGAAGGCCGAACAGTCCTTTTCTACTACGACCCCGCCGCCAACCAGCTTGTCCAACACGACGTGCTGACCGGCACTTCGACGCGCCATGAGGCACCGGAGGAACTGCTCCTCGCGAGCTCCGTGCAGATGGCGCACAGCCCGCTCCATGGCGTCGTCCACCTGGCAGTCAGGACGCCGGAGAAGGCATTGTACGCCGTGTTGGATACCTTCACCGGCCTGTGGTCGTTGGTGAGCTTCCCGCGGGCACGTCGCTTTCTCGTGCACTTGCACGGAGATGCGATATGTCTGATTCACGCGGACCGGGCGGCCGTCACTCTGTACCACGCCCCTGAACGCTCACTCACTTCAGAGCTGGCTCGCCGGGGGCCCGATGCGGGAACGAACCCTTTCGAGGCGCAACCGCTGGGGGCACCCGGGTCCCCAGTAGACGACTTCGCGCTGGCCTCGTCGGCCCAGGCACTCTACCTGGTGTGGCTGGCGGCCACATCCCCCTACACGTTCGAAGCGCGCATCCTGCGCCTCAACGATCGCGCCGAGGACATCGGCGGGTTCGAGTCCGCGTGCCCTACTGTGCGCCCCATTGGTGGAGAAGATGATCTTGCGGGAATGCACTTCTTCGCCCCAAGTGCTGCGGTGGACACCAGCGGGGGGCTCCACGTGGTGTTCTGGGACCCGATAGCCGGAGAGATAAGGCACGCCCGAGAGCATGAGGGGGCCTGGCGGCTTGAGACCATTGAGCAGGTCGGCCTGGGCGGCACGACGGCCGCCATCGCATTGGACGGCCTGCTGATTGTGGCCTACTTCGTTCCTGAATCTTTGGAGGTGAGACTCGCCTGGCGAGAACTGTGATGCCGGCTCTATGCCACAAGCGCCGCTGGATACGCCGGCCGAGCAGGAAGAGCTGTTCGGGCCGCTGACGTTCAACTCCGAACTGCCCTTTGAGGTGTGGGCCGTGAGGGTTGACGGGGAGACAACGGATGAAGAGCGGTTCCGCATCGGTACGTGCAGTGCGGGCTCGGTATGACTCCTCTGGATGCTGCCCGCTCCGAAGGAAACCTCGGCATTGTCGCGCTCCTGGCCGTTGCTGAATCGTGGTGATGGTCCGGTGTCCGGTCTGAAAGGAGCACTGAGTGCGTGAGTACGCGGCCACCCATCCTGACGTTGTGAGCACGTAAGCAAGGACAAGAGGATGTCACCCGACCGGAAGGTGCCTGTTTCGGTTAAGGTCGTGGGCTGGTTGTTCACGATTGCCGGCGCTTTCTGCATAGGTATGAGCGTGATGTTCATAGCTGGCCTGGGATTCTGGTTCAGGCCGCCGGACGTGAACGTCGGCCGCTATATGGCGTGGTTCGTCACGAACCCGATGATCATCCTGATAGTGCTCCCGGCTGCCGTGGGCGCGTTTATCGTTTTCACTTCTCGCAGGCTTCTGAGAGGCGAGCCCTGGAGCCGCGCAGTGTTCGAGATCCTCTGCTGTCTGCAACTCCTGAATGGGCTCGGCCTCGTTTTCCTCCCCTGGGTCTGGGTAGCGGTAGCCCGGGGAGACGTGGAGATGCAGGAGGTTCTGGTGGCCAGCACTGCAGGTCTTCTATGGTCGGTGGCCATGGTGATCCTGTTTTTGGTGCTCCGCGGCCCCGTACGCCGCTACACCGGCTGAGGCCGCGGGACGAGACCGGTGCGGGCGGCTGCCGCCGCCGTGCCGGCGGGGAACCGGTGCTCAGCGTGCGAGCGGGTAGCCTCAGCGGAGAGGTCTGCCGGCGGCATCAAGGTCTCTGGAGGAAGGCCCGTTGACACGGCAGCGATCAGATGAGACGACCGGTCTGCGGTGGTGGCCTCGAGGATGGCCTGCGTGGATTCTTATCGGAATGCTCCTGCTGCTTGTCGGCTGGGGCCTGGTGAAAAGCTGCGAGGCGCCCCGCGCTGGTGAGATGGCGCTCAGGGCATCGTGCGGCTACAACCTGAGGCAGATACACCTGGCCCTGACGGCCTACGATGAGGAGCATTCGCGACCTCCGGCGGACCTCAAGGTCCTGGTGGATGAGGGTCTGCTCGATGCCGACTACCTGCACTGCCCTGCCGCCCGGCGCGCCGGCGCGGAAGGTGCCTACCGCTACCATCCGGAGGGCTGGTCTGACCCCGAAACGCCGGTGGTAACGGAGGCGGCGGAGAACCACCAGTTGTGGAGGCGCCGCCACCGGATAGCGGCTATGTTCGGGGACCTGCCCCCTCGCAGGCACGCGCTCTACGCCGACGGCAGGGTCGAGCGCCTCACAGGGGCCGGACGTTGAGGGCGAGGTGGACCTGCCGGAGCCAGAGGGCGGCCAGCAGCGCAAGGGCGATGTAGCGGGTCGGGCGGGCGCGCAGGAGGCGGCCCGCCGCCGTGAGCCCGACGTCCCGGCCGGTCGCGGCGCACAGACCCAGCCAGACGGCCGCCGCCAGTGCCCCGGCCAGCAGGCAAGTCGCCAGGGGGTTCATCATGAGGGAGGCGCCCCAGCGCCCGCGCGCGGCCAGCGCCAGCGCCCGTGTGCCGCCGCAGAGGGGACACGGTATGTACGTCACCGAGTGCCAGACGCAGACCCGAGCCAGCAGCGCCGCCGTGAGCGGGACCCGCTCCAGAAGCGGCACCACGAACCGCCCCGTCACGAACAGGAAGACCGCCGCCAGGGGCCCGAGCAGACAGAGCACCCGGGCCGCCGCGTCCAGGCGACGAAACCTCACGGCCTCAGGCCGCCGCTTCGGCGGCGGGCAGGTAGTAGCGGTTATAGGCCACGACGGTCATCGCCAGGGCGATGGGCATGGTCAGTATCCAGCCCAGGCCACATGCGACCGACCCGGCCGTGCCGACGATGCTGGTAACCAGCGCCAGCAGGAACACCTGCACCGGATGGCGAAAGCAGAAACGGAAGCTGGCGGCAACCGCCTGCCCGGCCCCGACGTCAGAGAGCGCCGCGATGGGGAAGAGGAAGAATAGAGCTCCCGCGATGAAGATGCTGGCGGCTATACTGAACAGCACGCCCAGCACCCATCCGATGCAGGGGATAAACCCCAGACCGAGCGTGAGCAAGAGCGCGGGCATGCTGATGCCCAGGGAGATGAGGAAAGCCAGCACAAATGTGACAAGCCCCTTGCCGAAGTCCTTGAACCCGCCGAAGAGGTCGCCGAAGACCGCGGGCTCTCCGTTGAGGCGTGTCTGCATGACGCGCAGGTAGCCGAACAGCAGGGGCCCGGCCAGCACAATGGGCCCCACGATGGTGACGACCGAGACCATGATAATCGCCCAGACCACCAGGAAACCGACGATAGTGAGGACCGGGTTCTGGATGACGAGGTCCCAGGACGTCTTCAGGTAAGCGCCGATGTCGGGTTTGGGCGGCCTTTCCGGCTCGGGCGCGGCCGCTACTTCTCCGCCGGGTTCGTCCGGCGGGACCTGCTCTCCTTCGCCCGGCTCTGGCTCCGGCTCCTTGAGCGGCTCAAGTTCCAGTTCCTCTTCTTCGCCTTCCTGGCGTTCCGGCACGTCCTCTGGCCCGATATCACCCATCATGTGCCGCTCCTTCCCAACGGTGACCGGTCAATGAAACCGACGCCGAATACCGCCCCACAGGCGGCTGCGCCCTGGCGTGGGGCAAAGCCCAAAATTGAAACGCAATAAGGGCATTTTACGGGGACATGCCGGCATGTCAAGACGCAAACCGGCCGCGGACCACTTACAGCAGCCGAAGTCCCAGTTTCTCAGCGAAGAGTCGGGCCTCCGCGTATTCCTGCGCCCTCAGCGGCCGGTTTATCTCGGGGCAATCGCATGCCTTGTACATCGGCCGGTATTGCTCCATGACGTTGACGCTTGCGTTGGGGGAGACCTCCTCGGCGATGAACCGGAGTATGCGCTTGCTCTCTTCGAGCAGGCCGGGCATGACCAGGTGCCGCACCAGCAGGCCGCGCTGCGCGATGCCGTCCTCGACCTGCAGGTCCCCCACCTGCCGTTGCATCTCGCGCAGGGCCTCGCGCATACGCTCGGGGTAGTCCGGGGCATCCGTGTAGCGGTCGGCCGTCCCGGCCGACCAGAATTTGGCGTCGGGCATGAAGATATCCACTGTCCCTTCCAGCAGCCTGAGGGCCTCGAGCCGTTCGTAGCCGCCGCAGTTATAGACGATGGGCAGCCGGAGCCCGTCCAGCCGAGCCCTGCGCACGGCGTCCATCAGCCAGGGGACCACGTGCGAGGGGGTGACGAAATTGATGTTCTCGCAGCCGTCCTCCTGCAGGTTCAGCATGATCTGCGCAATGCGCGCCGGGTCAGCCGACCTGCCGGAGCGGCCGTGGCTGATGCTGTAGTTCTGGCAGAAGACGCACAGCAGGTTGCAGCCCGCCAGGAAGATGGTGCCGGAGCCACCCCGACCGACCAGGGGCGGTTCCTCACCGTAGTGCGGCCCGGCGCTGGCCACGCGCGGGAGGGCCCCGATGCCGCAGTAGCCCCGCTCCCCTTCCGGTCGGTCCACGCGGCACAGCCGGGGGCAGATGACGCAGGGACGGGCAAGGGCGTAGGCTTCGGCGACGGTCTGTTCGGCGGGCCGGATGGACATGGGCCAACCCCACGGGTTGAGGTTCGGTTTGGATTCTGCCCGTCATTTCACTATAATGGCGTCTTCGCCTGAGGGCAACGTATTGGCCCATCCGCCGCGCCGCGTGGCGAGGCGGCTCTTTCCGGCAGGTTTCGGGTGGGCAGATGACCGACCAACCAGAGAGCGAAGGCCGGGACCAGTCCGATTCGGAGACCTTCGAGCAGAGCCTGCGCAGGCTGGAGCAGATTGTCGGGCGTCTGGAGGAGGGCAACCTGCCCCTGGAGGAGTCCCTCGAACTCTACGAGCGCGGCATCGGCGCCTACAGGCGCTGCCAGAAGCTGCTGCTCGACGCCGATGCGCGTGTGCAGAAGCTGGTGGAGACGCTGGAGGGCGAGTTGGAGGAGGAGCCCTTCGACGCGTCGGCCGAGAGCGATGAGACGTCCGGCGACCGGGAGGCGGGCTCGTGAGACGCATCATCATCCTGGGCAACAAAGAGAAGATGTCCGTGCTTGAGGCCCTGGACGAGATCCGGCCGTGGCTGGCCGAGCGGGCCGAGGTCATGGTGGACCTGGAGATGGAAGCCGCGCTCGAGCCCGAGCAGGTGGACTTCGGGCTGGTGCTCGGCGGGGATGGCTCTATGCTGCGGGCCGCCCGCCGGCTCGGCGGGGCCGGCGTCCCGCTGCTGGGCATCAACGTGGGCAAGTTCGGCTTTCTGACCGAGACCTCCGCCGACCGGTTCCAGGACGTACTCAACGACGTGCTGGCCGGCCACTATCGCCTGGCCGAGCGCATGATGCTCAGGTGCGTGCTGGAGCGGGACGGCGACGTGCTGCTGGACACGCCGGGACTGAACGACGCGGTCATCTCCCGCACGGCCCTGTCCCGGCTCATCACTATCGAGTTCCGCGTGGACGCGCAACGGGTGACCACCTACCGGGCCGACGGCCTCATAGTGGCCACGCCGGTCGGCTCGACGGCGCACAGCCTGGCCTCCGGCGGGCCGATAGTCCACCCGGAGCTGAACGCGTTGGTGGTCACGCCCATCTGCCCCCACACCCTGAGCAACCGCCCGCTTGTGCTGCCGCCGGAAGTTGAGATCACGCTGACGACGACTCAGTTCTCCGAGCCACCGGCCCTGACGGTGGACGGTCAGATGAACCGGGAATTGCGCAAGACGGACCGGGTACGCATCCGGCGCTGCGAGACGCCGCTGAAGCTGATCCGCACCGGGCGGATGACGTTTTTCGAAACGCTGTGCAACAAACTGGACTGGAGGGGGCAGCCGCGATATGTCTGAGGAGAGAAGGTTCGAGGTCCGCATACTGGCGGAGTACTGCAAGGGCTGCGCCCTGTGCGTGGAGTTCTGCGAGCCGGCCAGGCTCTACATGCACAAGCAGCCGGACCGGCGGGGCATCCAGACGGCCGGCGTGCGCGCGGAGAACCCGTGCACCGGCTGTCTCAGGTGCGCCGTGATCTGTCCGGACGCCGCCATCGAAGTCAACCGCGTCGAAGACATCGTGGGCGGCCGTCTTGCTTCCGAGTAGAGTTCCCCCCCATGCGCGCGAAACAAGCTGAACGAGTGCTGGTCTCGGGCAACGAAGCCGCCGGGGAGGCCGCCCTCCGGGCCGGTTGCACCTTCTATGCCGGCTACCCCATCACCCCCCAGAACAGGCTGACCGCCTACATGGCCGAGCACCTGCCCCGGCGTGACGGCACCTTCGTGCAGGCCGAAAGCGAGGTGGCCGCCATCAACATGCTCTACGGGGCCAGCGCGGGGGGGGCGCGCTGCATGACCTCCTCCAGCAGCCCCGGCATCAGCCTCAAGCAGGAAGGCATCTCGTATCTGGCCGGCAGCGAGCTTCCCGCCGTCATCATCAACGTCCAGAGGGGCGGCCCCGGCCTGGGCAACATCGCCCCGGCCCAGTCGGACTACTTCCAGGCCACGCGCGGCGGAGGCCACGGCGACTACCGCACGCCGGTCCTGGCCCCCGCCACCGTGCAGGAGTTCGCCGACCTGACCTACCTGGCCTTCGACCTGGCCGACCGCTACCGCAACCCGGTCATGGTGCTCAGCGACGGGATGATAGGCCAGATGATGGAGGCCGTTGCTTTCGACCACCTCGGCCCGCCCGCCCCCCCTCCCAAACCCTGGGCACTGACCGGTGAGCCGGGGCGCAAGCGCAATGTCATCAAGTCCTTCCAGCCCGTGGTGGAGGACATGGTGGAGTTCCACAAGCGGTTCCTGGAGAAGTACGCCCGCATCGAACGCGAGGAGGTCCGCTTCGAGCTCACCGGGCCGCAGGAGGCGGAGGTCTTGCTGGTCGCCTACGGCACCAGCGCGCGCGTCTGCCGCCAGGTTGCGGAGCGGATGGCCGGAGACCTGCCCTTCGGAGTGGCCCTGTTCCGCCCCATCACGCTGTGGCCTTTCCCTGCGGCTGCGCTGGCGCACGTGGCGCAGGGCACGCGTGGAATCCTGGTGGTGGAGATGAGCGCCGGGCAACTGGTGGAGGACGTGCGGCTCGCCGTCGAGGGCGCCTGTCGGGTCGAACTGCTGCCCAGTCCGGGCGGCGCGGTGCCGCAGGCGGCCGAGGTGGCCGCAAAGCTCCGCTACCTTTTCGGTTCGCAGGAACGGAAAGGCACACCATGAGGACACAACAGCAAACCCCGTCGAGAACAGTCCCGCTCTACGAGCGTCCCGCCGCCCTGCTGGACGTGCCGGCGCACTACTGCTCCGGCTGCGGGCACGGCACCGTCCACCGGCTGGTAGCCGAGGTGCTGCAAGAGCTGGACATCAGGGAAAAGACCATCGGCATCGCGCCGGTCGGCTGCGCGGTGCTGGCCTATGACTACATTGACATAGACTGGAGCGAGGCCGCTCACGGCCGGCCCCCGGCCGTGGCCACCGGCCTCAAGAGGGTCCATCCGGACAAGATCGTCTTCACCTACCAGGGTGACGGCGACCTGGCCTCCATCGGCATGGCCGAAACCCTCCATTGCGCCAATCGCGGCGAGAACATAACGACCATCTTCATAAACAACGCCATCTACGGGATGACCTCCGGCCAGATGGCGCCCACCACGCTGGTGGGGCAGAAGACGGCCACAACGCCGCTGGGCCGGCAGCCCGCCACGGAGGGACACCCCATCCGCATGTGCGAGCTGCTGAACCAGCTCGAATCGCCGGCCCTGCTGGCGCGCGTCACCATCACCACCCCGCGCCGCGTGCGCGAGACCAAGCGCTTCATCAAGAAGGCCTTCCGCTACCAGATGCAGGGCGTCGGCTTCAGCATGGTGGAGGTGCTCTCGCCCTGCCCCACTTACTGGCACATGTCGCCCATAGACAGTTTCCGCTTCATCGAGGACGAGATGGTCCGGACCTTCCCCCTCGGTGTGGTGCGCGACGTGCGGAACCGAGACGATGCAGCAGATTGAGCCCAGCGAACTGAGCCCGGCAGCCGGCGGCGGGGAATACCGCGCCATCGTGGCGGGCTTCGGCGGCCAGGGCATCCTGACCCTCGGCCGGCTGCTGTGCACCGCCGCGATGGCCGATGGGCGGCAGGTCACCTACCTGCCCTCCTACGGCACGGAGGTGCGCGGCGGCACGGCCAACTGCCAGGTCGTCGTCAGCGACGGCACCATCTACAGCCCGCTGGTGGAGGAGGCCGACGCGCTGATCATCCTGAACCAGCTCTCCTATGAGCGCTTTCTGCCCCGACTGAACTCCGGCGGCCTGCTGGTGGTCAACAGCTCCGGGGTGGACCTCGAGCAGGTGCCGTGCCCTCCGGGCGCGCGGCGCGTCTGCGTGCCGGCCGCCGAGCGGGCGGCCGAACTGGGCGATGTGCGGGTCGGAAACGTCCTGATGCTCGGCGCGTTTACCCAGGCCAGCTCGCTGGTGAGCAGACAGAGCTGCGAAGCCGCGCTGGAGACCGCCTTCTCCGACCGGAAGGCCGACCTGCTGGATGTGAACAAGAGGGCCCTGGCCGAGGGCGTCCACCTGGCCGCGGAAGCCCAACACGCCTGAGCAATGGCGCGAGGCCCGCCCCGCGGGGACACCCTTACCCCCCGTGGCCCGCCGGACCCAACACGCGCTATGGAGACCTGCAAAACCAGTGTTTAGCCGGGAAGCACGCTGTCATTCTGAGGAGGGGGCGGAGCCCTGACGAAAGATCTCTACGCCATAGTCCATTGCGCGCCTGAACGGCGAGATTCTTCGTTGCGCCGTTCGGCGAACTAAGAATGACATCATCGGCTTTGCCGGGCTCAGCAAAAAGGTCCGCGCAATGGCGCCCCGGGCAAGCGACCCCTCACCCCTGCGGGGAAGGGTAGAAGCGGTTGGACAGGTAGGATTCGGCCAGCAGCATCAACAGCGCCAGCGCCACCAGGTAGGGCGTCAGTTCCACGGCGCCGGCCGGGCCGGTGCGGTCGCGGGGGGAAAGGTCCCGGTCCAGCAGTTCCACGCGCCCGGCGCTGACAGCATCGGCCACGGCCTCGAAGGGGACCCTGTCGAGGCGGCTCTCGGTGGCGGGGGTGTTGACGGCGAAACCGCCCGTCCACTGCTCCTCCCTGCGCTCGAACTCGACCTCGTAGTAGCCCGGCTCGTGCGTCCTCCAGTAGGTCCGGCGACCGGGCGTCGCCCCGGGCAGCAGTCGCTCCGCTGACTCCGCCCCGGGTGGGCGCACGCTGACGATGGTGGGCCAGCGTGACTCCTCGAAGCGGATGGGCACGTGGGCGCCGATGGTGTAGTCCTCAACGCCCGCCGTGGCCCGCCCGGCCAGGTGCAGCACAAGCTCCTGCCAGAACGGCACGAAGGCGGGGGTGCGCGCGAAGACGCCCCAGCGGTCGCTGACCGTGGAGGCGAACAGCGCCACGCGGCCGCCCCGGCGGTCCAGAACCAGGCCCGGCAGGTCCGGCCCGATGCGGAAGACCTCTTCGGCGGTGCCGCCCGGCGAGAGGCTGCGGCCGCTCCACAGCCTGACCTGGCCCAGCGGCGCCCCGGCCTCCGAGAGCGCCTCGACCAGGGGATGCTCCGGCTGCACGATGCGCAGGCCGAACGGCTGCTCGGAAGGGGCCTCGACCTTGGGCCCCACCTCGGCGCCGAGCACGCCCCGGGCCTCGTCGGCGCGCCAGCTATCCCCCGTCCGGGGCCCGCAGACGGCCAGCAGCCCCCCGCCGCCGCTGACGAAAGCTCCCAACCGCCTCCAGGCATCCTCGGTGATGCCCCCCGCCTCCACCAGGGCGACCACGTCGTAAGGCGCCAAGGAGACCTCGGCCAGTTCGCCGGACGTCACCGTGTCCACACGGAACGGCCCTCCCCCCCGACCCCGCCAGGGGTCCAGCGCCAGTCTCAGGAAGTAGGCGTCGGACACACCGTCGGGCTCCGGCTCGTCCTCGACGCACAGGACGGTCACCTCGGGGGCCACTTCCAGAGTGAACGTCCGCTGGTCGTCCTGCGGCAGTGAATCCGGGCTCAGAAAGCTGAACCGGCCGTGCTGGTGTCCGCTCTCGGCCAGTTCGACGACGAAGCGGACGGTCGCCTCCTCACCCGCGGCCAGGCTCACGGTCCGGCGGCCGACGGTGCGCCCGTTGAACTCGAGC
This sequence comes from Candidatus Brocadiaceae bacterium, assembly GCA_003551305.1. GTDB lineage: Bacteria > Planctomycetota > Brocadiia > SM23-32 > SM23-32 > B1Sed10-231. Next base: position 17,643 of record PUMJ01000121.1, on the reverse strand, counting down.
TGGACGGTTCGCTCAGCGGGGCCGCCGGAGGCGAGCACTGTCGCCTCCAAGCCCAGCCGGCTGCCGCGCAGGGCGGGCTGGCCCTCGTCCCGGACGTCCGTCAGCGCGGCGTTGACTGCCCCCTCCGAGCCGCAGTCAACAATGAAGACGTTCGTGTCCGTGCTCAGCTCCAGCGTCCGCCGTTCGTAGCCGGCCCAGGCACCCCTGGTCATGTCGGTCAAAACGTAGATGTCCCGCCTCCCGGCGGCCTCGGCGGACAGCAGCTCGTCGGCGCTCTGCAGGCCACGCCACAGGGGGGCGGCGTGATTGGTGGACCTCAGCCCGCGGACCCGGCCGGCCACCTCCTCCATGTCTCGCACCAGTCGGCCGGTGGGCCGCGTGGCCGTCATCACCGCCGCCGCGCCGTCCTGCGGCAGTTGCCTCACGAGGTCCAGGGCGCGGTTGCGCGCCACGTCGAGCCAGCTCCTGTCGCCCACCGTGTAGTTCATGCTCAGGGTGTCGTCTATGAGCAGCACGGCGGCCGGAGTCCCGGCGGGGTCGTGCACGGCCTCGGCCCGGCCCCCCACGAAAGGACGGGCGACGATAAGCGCCAGCAGGACCACCAGCCCCATGCGCAGCAGGAGCAGCAGCAGGTACTTCAGCCGGTGTTTGCGCACGCTGCGACGGCGGCTGCTACGCACGAACCGCACCGCCGGAAAGCGCACCATGCGGGGCTTGTGCCGGCGGAACAGATGCACGATGAAAGGCAGCAGCGCACCCACCGCCAGCCACAGCGAAGCCGGATGCAGGAAACTCATACCGTCCTCCTCCCCTCAGAACTTCGCCTGCCGCGCCTTCAGAAACGAGAGCAGCACCCGGTCGAAGGAATCGGCCGTGTCCACCGAGACGTAATCTATCCGTTCATCCAGGCAGACCTCACGGTAGCGTTCTATGAAGCGGCGGACCTCCTGGCGGTAATCTGCTCCGACGGCGTCGGCGTCGGCCTGCACGCTGGCCATGCTCTCGATGTCCACGAAACGGACGGAGCCCTGGAACGGGAAGGTCACCTCGGCATGGTCCAGCAGGTGGAAGCATACCAGGTCGTGCCCGCGGTAGCGCAGGTGCTGAAGCCCCTCGATGACGTCCTGCTGGGTCTCCCGGTCGGCGGGTATAAGGTCGCTGAACAGCACCACCAGGCCGCGGCGCTGCAGGAGGTCCGCCGTGCGGTGCAGTGACTGGGAAAGCCGGGAGGGGCGGTGCCGCATGGCGGAGGCCAGCACGCCGAGCAGCGCCGGCAGGTGTGACCGTTTGCTCCGGGGCGGCACGACGTGGGTCGGTTCACGGTCAAAGGTGACAAGGCCGACGTTGTCCTGCTGGTTCACCATCATGTAGGCCAGGGCCGCCGCCATGTAGGTGGCATACTCCAGCTTCGTCAGCGGCCCGCCGTAACCGTACGCCATGGACTCGCTCACGTCCAGCAGCAGGTTGCAGTCCAGGTTCGTTTCCGCCTGGAAGCGCTTGATGTAGAGCCTGTCGGTGCGGGCGTAGACCTTCCAGTCTATGTTCTTGGGGTCGTCGCCCGCGGTGTATTTGCGATGGTCGCTGAACTCGCTGGAGAAGCCGTAGTACGGGCTGTCGTGGAGGCCCGCGATAAAACCCTCAACGATGAAGCGGGCCTTCAGGTCCAGACGTTCCACCTCCCGGATGACGTCCGGCCGCAGGTACTCCTCGACCGCCCTCATGGCGTGACACCTCTGCTGGACCCGTTTCAACCGGCGAGCGGCCTATCGCCCGGCCGCCGCCCTCCGCGCCGCGGCGGGCGCCCCTATCCCTTCCCATTGTACCACGTCTCCGAGCGAGGTCGAAACAAGGCGACGGGCTCAGGCAGGTACACTCCACTGCCGGGGGTGCCGTCTCCCCCTTCGTCGGCCCCCGCGGGCAATTCGCCTGAACGCCCGGAAAGTAGAAACCCGCTGCGCAGCCCGCGGCAGACGGCAGCAGGAGTATACCACACTGCACCGAACGGATTGTGCCGCCTGAGCCGTAGCCCGGGGCGACCGCCGTGCGCCCCGGCGATGGCTGACAGGCGGGTCCCGGCCCGCGGCTTCAACTTGATACCCCCCACCTTTCAGGGCATCATGTGGGTCGGTCTGCCTGGCCCGCCCGCACAAGGCGGCGGCACATCGCGGCCCGCGGCGCCTGCGCGTCGGGCCCCCGGCGGACCCGAAGGCCCGCACACTTCACTGTCGAAGGAGTCCGCATCATGCTCGAGAACCGGAAGCCGGGTTTCGACACGATCGCCCTGCACGGAGGACACGCGCCCGACTCGGACACCCACTCACGGGCCGTGCCCATCTACCAGACCACCTCCTACCTGTTCGAAGACACCGACCATGCCGCTCGCCTCTTCGCGCTGGAGGAGCCCGGCTATATCTACACCCGCATCATGAACCCGACCACGGAGGTGCTGGAGAAGCGTGTGGCCATGCTGGAGGGCGGAGTGGGAGGGCTCGCCTTCGCCAGCGGCATGGCGGCCATCGTCGCCGGCTGCCTCACCATCCTCGGGGAAGGAGACCACATCGTCGCCTCCAGCGGCCTCTACGGCGGCACATACACCCTTTTCAGCCAGACGTTCCCCCGCAAGTTCGGCATCGAGGTCACATTCACGGACACGGACGAACCGGGGGACTTCGCCTCGGCCATCACCGAACGCACCCGTCTCGTCTTCACCGAGAGCATCGGCAACCCGCGCCTGACGGTGCCCGACTTCGAGGGCGTGGCCCGGGTGGCGCACGAGCACGGCCTGCCACTGATGGTGGACAACACCACCACCTCCCCGTGGCTGTGCCGCCCCCTGGAGCACGGGGCCGACATCGTCATGCAGTCGATAACGAAGTACCTGGGCGGGCACGGCAACAGCATCGGCGGCCTGCTGGTGGACGGCGGCCGGTTCGACTGGGCGGGCAGCGGCAGGTTCCCGGAGATGGTCGAACCCGACCCCAGCTACCACGGCCTGCGCTACTTTGAGACCTTCGGTGAGCAGGCCTACATCGTCAAAGCGCGCGTGCAGATGCTGCGGGACCTGGGCAGCTGCCTGAGCCCGATGAACGCCTTCCTGGTGCTGCAGGGCGTCGAGACCCTGTCGCTGCGGATGGCGCGCCACTGCGAGAACGCCATGGCCGTCGCCGAGTTCCTGTCCGATCATCCCCGCGTAAGCTGGGTCAACTATCCCGGCCTGCCCGACCACCCCTCCCACGAGATCGCGCAGAAGTACCTGACCGGTGGATTCGGCGGGCTGGTGGGCTTCGGGGTCGAGGGCGGCCTGCAGGCGGGCAGAGCTTTCATCAACAGCCTGCAGCTGGTGAGCAACCTGGCCAACATCGGCGACGCCCGCACTCTGGCCATCCATCCGGCCAGCACCACGCATCAGCAGCTCTCCGAAGAGGAGCAGGCCCAGACCGGCGTCACCCCGGACTTCGTGCGCCTCTCCATCGGCCTGGAAGACCCGCAGGACATTATGGCTGACCTGGACCAGGCCCTGCGCCGGTGCAACTGAGCGGCCGCGGTATGGCGCCGGAGCGGCACGGGCTTTCGCCGTTTGCTGTGCCCGTCGTGCCGTGGTGGTTGCCGCGGGCGCCGGCCTGGGGGCGCCGTCAAACTTGAGCCGACGGCTGCTCTGCGGTAGTATGTTCTTTTCGGAATCTCTCCGTCGGGAGTGTCTTTCCAGAGGTATTGCTCCGCCATGGTTGACAACGGCTCCGTGGGCATAGTGGAGACGAAACACTGGCGTTTCGCCGAACCGCCGAACACGCTCGAACTGCGCAGCGGGGCCATGATAGGGCCGGTGGATGTCGCCTACGAGACCTACGGCGAGCTGAGCCCCGAGCGTGACAACGCCGTGCTGATCTGCCACGCCCTGAGCGGGGACGCGCACGTGGCCGGCCGGCACGGGCCCGACGAGCGGAAGGGCGGCTGGTGGGACGTCATGGTCGGCCCGGGCAAGGGTATAGATACCGACCGCTACTTCGTGATCTGCTCCAACTGTATCGGCGGCTGCAAGGGCAGCACCGGCCCCTCCAGCACGAACCCGAAGACCGGCCGCCCCTATGCGCTGGACTTCCCCATGGTCACCATCCAGGACATGGTGCGCGTGCAGCACGCGCTGGTGACCGAGCACCTGGGGTTGGAGCGCCTGCTGTGCGTCACGGGCGGTTCGATGGGCGGCATGCAGGTGCTCCAGTGGGCCATAGACTACCCCGAGATGGTCGTCAGCGCCGTTCCCATCGCCTCCTGCGCACGACTCAGCGCCCAGGGGATCGCCTTCGACGAAGTCGGCCGCCAGGCCATCTACAGCGACCCGAGCTGGAACGACGGCGACTACTACGGCGGCGAGCCCCCCAAGCGCGGCCTGGCCGTGGCCCGGATGATCGGCCACATAACCTACCTGAGCGACAGCTCGATGCGGGCGAAGTTCGGCCGCAACCTGCAGGACCGCGAAGAGGTGGGCTACGACTTCGGGCCGCCCGACTTCCAGGTGGAGAGCTACCTGCGCTACAAAGGCGGCAGCTTCGTGGAGCGGTTCGACGCCAACTCCTACCTCTACATCACCAAGGCGATGGATTACTTCGACCTTCGGGCCGATTACGGGTCGCTGATCAACGCCTTCCGCAACGTGCAGAGCCGCTTCCTGGTGGTCAGCTACAGCGGGGACTGGCTCTTCCCCACCTACCAGTCCAAGGAACTGGTCAGGGCGCTGCAGGCCAACGGCGTGGTGACCACGTTCTGCGAGCTGGAGTCCGAGTACGGGCATGACGCCTTTCTGCTGCAGGACGAGCAACTCAGCCAGGCCATCCGCGAGTTTCTGCGCCACACCCACAACGTCGTGCGCCGAACTGACCCCTCCGAGGAGTAGACACACAATGCCGGTGCGGCTTGACTACCAGATGATAGAGTCCTACGTGCCGGACGGCGCCGCGGTGCTGGACCTGGGGTGTGGGGACGGCACGCTGCTGGAGCAGCTCATCGAGGAGAAGCACTGCTCGGGCCTCGGCGTGGACAAGGACCTGGCGCAGGTCCATCGCTGCATCGCCCGCGGCGTGCCCGTCTACCACGGGGATATGCTGGAGGCGATGGAGATGTTCGAGGAGGGACGCTTCGACTGCGTGGTGCTCAGCCAGACCCTGCAGCAGACCCCCGAGCCGGCCCGCGTGGTGCGAGAGATGCTGCGCGTGGGGCGCCGGGCCATCATCAGCTTCCCCAACTTCGCTCACTGGCGCGTGCGGTTCCAGTTCCTGCTCAACGGGCGCATGCCTGTCACGACGACGCTCCCCTACACCTGGTACGACACGCCGAACATCCACCTGCTGACCGTCAAAGACTTCCTCGTCTTCTGCCGCGAACAGGGACTGCGCGTCATAGACACGATCTACCTTTCACCGGCTTTCCGGGTCTTGCCGGGCTTTCTGGCCAACCTGGCCGCCGGCATGGCCATCTTCGTGGTCGAGAACGACGGCAGAGGGGAAGAGCGATGAGCGCCGGGAACGAGCCCATGCGCCGGAAGGCCGCCGAAATCCTGGACCGGCTGGAGAAAGAGCATCCCGACGCCCGCATCTACCTGGACTACGACTCCCCCCTCCAGCTGCTGGTGGCCACCATCCTGGCGGCCCAGTGCACCGACGAGCGCGTCAACCAGATCACCCCCGCCCTGTTCGAACGCTACCCGACGGCCGGGGACCTGGCCCAGGCCGACCCGGAAGAGCTGCAGGAGATGGTCCGGCCCACAGGCTTCTACCGACAGAAGAGCGCCCGCGTGCAGGAGGTCTGCCGCATCATCGCCGACGAGCACAACGGGGAGGTGCCCGACGAGATGGATACCCTGACGCGGATGCCCGGTGTCGGCCGCAAGACCGCCGCCGTCGTGCTGGGGCAGGCTTTCGGCCGCCCCGCCATCGCCGTGGACACGCACGTGAAACGTGTCTCCACGCGGCTGGGACTGGCCGAGGGAAAGAACCCGGATAAAATCGAGGCACGGCTCGCTGAGCTGTTCCCCGAGAGCCGGTGGACGCGCGCCACAGAACTGTTGACCTCCCACGGCCGCCTCATCTGCACCTCCCGGAACCCGGACTGCGAGCACTGCCCCGTGAGCGACCTGTGCGACTACTACCAGGAGAGCATCGCCCGCTGAGGCGACCCCCATGGACCGACCCTTCACCGCCACCAGCAGCGGCCTGAGCCGCTGCCGCATCACCGTGCGCGGCCGCGTGCAGGGCGTCGGCTTCCGGCCCACGCTCTACCGCGCGCTCACCGAGCGCGGCTGCGCCGGCAGCATCCGCAACACGCCGGAAGGCGTGGTCCTCGAGCTGGAAGCCCCCCGGAGCATTGTGCGAGAGGTGGTGGACGGCTTTGGTGACATCATCCCGGCGCGGGCGCACATTGACGAACTGACCCTGCAGGAACTGGAGCCCTGCGGGGAGGAGGGCTTCCGCATCGTGCCCAGCGCGGCCGAAGGGCGCAGCCTGCTGCCCATCCCGCCGGACCTGGCGGCATGCGAGGAGTGCCTGGTTGAACTGCGCGACACGGCCGACCGGCGTTGCGGTTACCCCTTCAACACCTGCACGGCCTGTGGGCCGCGCTTCAGCATCGCTCGCGGCGTGCCGTTTGACCGCCAGACCAACGCCATGGGCTCCTTTCCGCTCTGCGAGCAATGCCGGCGGGAGTATTCCGAGCCGCAGTATCGCCGCTTCCACGCCCAGACGCTCTCCTGCCCCTCCTGCGGCCCGGTGCTGTCCTTCCGGGACACCGGCGGCCGGGAACCGGACAGCCCCCTCGAACTCACCCGGCGCATGCTGCGCGAGGGCGCCATCCTGGCCGTCAAGGGCGTCGGCGGCTTCCACCTGGCCTGCGACGCCACGCGACAGGAGGCGGTCGAGGAGCTGAGGCGACGCAAACGACGACCGGCCAAACCCTTCGCCCTCATGGCGGCGGACCTGGCCGCCTGCCGACACCTGGCGCACGTCTCCGAGGCCGAGGCGGCCCTGCTGACGTCTCCTCAGGCGCCCATCGTGCTGCTGCGCAGGCGAGCGAGCTCGCCGGCCTGCGAGGCCGTGGCGCCGGGGCTGGCCCACGTCGGCGTCATGCTGCCCTACACCCCCCTGCACAGCATGCTGTTCGACGGCGACGACATGCCGCCGGCCCTGGTCATGACGAGCTGCAACCGGTCGGAAGAGCCCATCTCGCTGACGGCCGAACACGTGCTGGGGGAGCTAGCCGACATCGTGGACGGCGTCCTCACGCATGACCGCCCCATCGTGAATCGGTGCGACGACTCGGTAGTTGCCTGCTTCGACGGACAGCCGCTGCCCATGAGGCGCTCCCGCGGCTACGTGCCGGAACCGGTCATCCTGGATGCGGACGGCCCGCCCCTGCTGGCCACGGGCGCCATGCTGAAGAACGTCTTCGCGCTGACCAGCGGGCGGCGCGTCTTCCTGTCGCAGCACATCGGGGACGTCTCCGACGCGGACAACGCGGAGCACTTCGCCCGCGCGTTCGACGATTTCGCCCGCCTGCTGCGCCTGGAGCCGGAGGCCGTGGTCTGCGACCTCCACCCGGACTACCCGACCACGGACTTCGCCCGACGCTATAGCCGCGAGCAGGACTTGCCCCTGATGCAGGTGCAGCACCACCACGCCCACATCGTCTCCTGCCTGGCCGAGAACGGGCGCGACGGGCCGGTCATCGGCGTGAGCTGGGACGGCACCGGCTACGGCGAGGACGGTGCCGTCTGGGGCGGCGAGTTCCTCATCGCGGAGCGGCACCGCTTCGAGCGCCGCCACCACCTCGCATACGTGCCCATGCCGGGCGGGGAGCAGGCCGTCCGCCACCCCACACGCATGGCGCTGGCGCACCTGGCGCGGGCGCTCGGGCCGGAGGAGGCGCGGGGCCGCATGGGGCCGCCCATGGGCGAGGAGATGTGCGCGGCCGCCCTGCGCCTCATGGAGCGGGCGGGCTTCTCCCCCCCCACCTCCAGCGCCGGGCGCCTGTTCGACGCCCTCGCCGCCCTGCTGGGCATCAGGACGGAGGCGACCTATGAGGGCCAGCCCGCGTGCGAGCTGGAAGCGGCGTGCGAGGCCGAGCCCGACCGGAGCTATCCTTTCGGCTACGAGGGAGACGACATACTGCTGACCGAGACATGGCAGGCCATCTGCCGTGATGTCGACGAGGGAGAGCCGAACAGCCGCATCGCCGCGCGTTTCCACAGGACGATGGCGGATGTTATGCTGGAGACGTGCCGGCGCCTGCGCAGCGAGACGGGGATGGAGACCGTGGCGCTGTCCGGCGGCGTGATGCAGAACCGCACCCTCCTGGGCATGGCCGTGCCCGCCCTGAGGGAAGACGGCTTCGAGGTGCTGCTGCAGCGCCTGGTGCCGCCCAACGACGGCGGCATCTGCCTGGGCCAGGCCGCGTGGGCCTGCGCCCGGCTGAACTCATGAGGTGCTTGATACCATGTGTTGGGCAATACCGGCGCAGATAACTGAGATTGAGGGCGCGGTGGGCAAGGTCGAACTGGCCGGCACCGTGCGCGAGATCGGTTTGCGCCTTATAGACGACCCGCAGGTCGGCGACTACGTGCTGGTGCACGCCGGGTTCGCCATCCAGAAGGTGGACGAGCAGGAGGCACTGGAGACGCTGGAGCTGTTCCGGCAGATGCTGTCCCGGAGCGGGGAGACCGATGAGATTCGTTGACGAGTTCCGTGACCCCGAGGCCGCCCGCACTCTGGCCGCCCAGATAAAGCGCACGGCGAAGGACGCCCCACCGATGCGCTTCATGGAGGTCTGCGGCGGCCACACCATGGCCATCCACCGGTTCGGCATCCCTCACCTGCTGCCGGACAACATCGAGTTGCTCAGCGGCCCGGGCTGCCCCGTCTGCGTCACCCCCTCCACCTACGTGGACCGGGCCATCGAGGTGGCCCGAGAAAGCAACGAGCGCCCGGTCACGCTGACGACGTTCGGAGACCTCTACCGCGTGCCGGGCGGGACGGAGTCCCTCGAGGACGCCGCCGGCCGGGGCCTGGATGTGCGCACCGTCTACTCGCCCCGCGATGCCCTGAAGCTCGCCGCCGACAACCCCCAACGCGACATCGTGTTCCTCGGCGTGGGCTTCGAGACGACGGTCCCCACCGTCGCCGCAACCATCATGGAGGCGCGGGAGCAGGGGCTGGGCAACTTCCGCGTCCTGAGCGGCCACAAAACGATGCCGCTCGCCCTGCGAGCCCTGGTGGAGGCGCCGGAGGTGGCCCTGGACGGATTCCTGCTGCCCGGGCACGTCTCGACCATCTCCGGGCCGGGGCCCTACCGGTTTCTTGCCGATGAGTTCGGCATCGCCGGCTGCGTCAGCGGTTTCGAGCCGACCGACATCCTGCAGGCTATTCTTTCCCTGGCCGAACAGGTGGTCGAACAGCGGCCCGCCGTCGAGAACCGTTACGGCCGGGCCGTCCGTGCGGACGGCAATCCCACGGCGTGGGACGTGGTCGAGGCGGTCTTCCAGCCCGCCGACAGCCAGTGGCGGGGCCTCGGCATGATAGCGGACAGCGGGCTGGCGGTGCGCGATGAATGGCAGGACCACGCCGCCACGCCGCCGGAGCCTGCAAGGCAGTCGCTCGAACACGACCGGTGCCTCTGCGCGCAGGTGCTGCGGGGCATCGCCCGACCCACCGACTGCGCCCTGTTCGGCACCGCGTGCGTGCCGGGCTCCCCCGTCGGCCCCTGCATGGTCTCCAGCGAGGGGGCCTGCGCCGCGTTCCACAAGTACGGGACCGGCCATGAGTGAAGAGCGCATAAAGCTGGGCCACGGCAGCGGCGGCATCCTGACGCGCCGCCTCATCGAGGATACGCTCCTTCGCTACTTCCGCTCGCCGCGATTGGCCTCGCTGCCGGACAGCGCCCTGCTGGAGCTGGACGGCGGACGGACAGCCTTCACCACGGACAGCTACGTGGTCGACCCCATCTTCTTTCCGGGCGGGGACATAGGAAGCCTGGCCGTCTTCGGCACGGTGAACGACCTGGCCGTGGTCGGCGCGCTGCCGCGCTACATCTCCTGCGCCCTCATGCTGGAGGAAGGACTGCCCACGGCCGAGCTGGAACGGGTGCTCGAGTCCATGCGCCGGGCCGCCGAACGGGCAAACGTGGAGGTCGTGACCGGCGACACCAAGGTGCTGCCCCGGGGCAAGGCAGACCGGCTGTTCATCAACACGGCCGGGCTGGGCGTGGTACCGGAGGGAAAGCCGATTCCCGGTGGACGCGCCCGCCCCGGCGACGCTATTATAGTCTCCGGCCCGGTGGGCGAGCACGGCGCGGCCGTCGTCTCGCTGAGGGAGGGCCTGAATCTGCAAAGCAGCGTCGTCAGCGACTGTGCGCCCTTGACGTCCGTCGCGCAGGCAGTGCTGGGCGCCGCCCGGCGTGTCGAGTTCATGCGCGACCTGACGCGCGGCGGCCTGGCCACGGTCATGAACGAGGTGACCGGCCCTGACCGCCCCGGCGTCCTGCTGGACGAAGCGCGGATACCGGTCCGGGACGAGGTCAGGTCAATCTGTGAGCTGCTCGGCCTGGAGCCGCTGTATCTGGCCTGCGAAGGCCGACTGGTCGCCGTTGTGGACCCCGACAGTGCCGACGACGTTCTGCGCTCCCTGCACCGGATCCCCGGCGCCGAAGAGAGCCGGCGAATCGGACACATCGTGGAAGACTACCCGGGCAGAGTCGCCCTGCGCACGCGGCTGGGCACACGCCGGCTGCTCCAGATGCTCAGCGGCGAGCAACTGCCCAGGATCTGCTGAGCAGAGGGGAGGACCGACGTTGACCGCGCAGAAGCCCGACGACGCTCTGAAGACCCGACTTGAGAAGCACGGACAGGCGCACGCCCTCCAGTGGTTCGACAACCTGAACGCGGACGAGAGCCGGCGGCTGCGACAGCAGTTGGAACAGCTCGACTTCGACCGCCTTGACCGCTTCCGCACGCTCCTGAAGACGCCCCCGACGAACATGTCTTTCGAGGACGTCAAGCCGGCCCCCGTGCGGCGCCTGCCCCTGACGGACCGGCAGAGGAAGTTCGAAAGCCGCGTGACGGAACTCGGCCGCGACACGCTCGCCGCCGACCGCACGGCCGCCCTCACCGTCGCCGGCGGCCAAGGAACCCGCCTCGGGTACGACCACCCGAAAGGAATGTACCCCATCAGCCCCCTCAGGAACAAGAGCCTCTTCGGGCTGTTCGCCGAGCAGATACTGGCCGCCCGCCGCCGCTATGGCTGCCGCATGCCGTGGCTCGTCATGACCAGCCACACCAACGATGAAGAGACCCGGGAGTTCTTCGGTGCGCAGGGCTTTTTCGGGCTGGGCGAAGAGACGGTGCACTTCTTTGTGCAGGGCACCAACCCGATACTTGACGCCGAGGGGCGCCTGCTGCGGGCGGAGCGGGACGAACTGCTGGTCGGCCCCGACGGCCACGGCGGCGTCTTCGCCGCCCTGTCCCGCAGCGGCCTGCTGGACAGGCTCCGCCAGGGCGGATGGGACCTGATAAGCTACTTCCAGGTGGACAACCCCCTGGTCACCGTCGCCGACCCCCGCTTCCTGGGGCACCACGTGAACATGAACGCCGACTTCTCCTGCAAGGTCGTGCCCAAGCGCGAGCCCTCCGAGGGGCTGGGCCTGGCCGTGCTCAAGACCGGCCGGCCGACCGTCATCGAATACATAGACGTGCCCGAGAAAGTGGCCGGCGAGCGGCTGCCCAGCGGCAAGTTGCGTTACCAGTTCGGCAGCATCGCCATCCACCTTATGGACGTGCCCTTCGCCGAACGCGTGGCGAACCTGGACAGTTCGCTGCCCTGGCACATCGCTGAGAAGACGTACCGGATAGTGGACGATGCCGGCCGCAAGGTCGAATCCCCTCCGGGGGGGTGCCGCAAGTTCGAACAGTTCGTCTTCGAGGCGCTCCCCCACGCCCAGGAGTGCGCATTCGTCGAGGTCCGCCGCGAGGCGGAGTTCGCCCCGGTCAAGAACGCCGAGGGCGACGACAGCCCGGCCACGGCGCGCCGCCTGATGCAGCGCCTCTGGTTCGAATGGCTGCAGAAGGCCGGCGCCGACGTCGAGATGCCGAAGGACTTCAGCGAACCGCTTATCGAGATAAGCCCCCTCTACGCCGCCGACGAAGAGGAACTGGCGCAGAAGACAGAAGCCGATTGGCAACCCTCTTTCCCCCTCCTCCTTGAGCCATGACCCACCCGTTCTGCAGCACGGGGCCGCGCTTCGTCTACTCCCCCGACTACTACTGCAATATCGGGGAACACGTCTTCCGCACGGAGAAATACCGCCTGCTCTATGAGCGGATGGTCGAGGCCGGCCTGGCGGAGCCCGAAGACTTCCTCCAGCCCGAACCGGCCGACAGGGAAGACCTCGAGCTCGTCCACACCCCGCAATACCTGGACGACCTGCTCCAGGTGCGTCTCACCGCCCGCACCATGCGCAGCGAGATGCCGATCTCGGCCGAGATCGTCCGGGCCTTCGCTCTGGGCGCGGGAGGCACCATCCTGGCCTGCCGCGCCGCCCTGCGGGAGAACACCTTCGCCATGAACCTGGACGGCGGCTTCCACCACGCCTTTCCGGATTGGGCCGAGGGCTTCTGTTACATCAACGACGCAGCCCTCGGCGTGCGCAAGGCCGTGCAGGAGGGGCTGGCCGAGCGAGCCATGGTGGTTGACTGCGACCTGCACCAGGGCAACGGCACCGCCTGGATATTCCGGGATGAGCCCCGCGTCTTCACCTACAGCATACACCAGCAGAACAACTACCCCATCAAGAGACAGGGCGACCTCGACGTCGGCCTGCCCGACTACTGCAGCGGGGAACGCTACCTGGAGGAACTGGAGCGCACCCTCCTGCCGGCCATGGGCGAGCACGCGCCCGAGTTCGTCCTCTACGTGGCCGGGGCGGACCCCTTCCGCCACGACGTGCTCGGAAGCCTGATGCTGGGTTTTGAGGACCTGCGCCGCCGGGACCAAATAGTGCTGGGCGCCTGCGCCGAGCGGCGGATCCCGACCGCCGTCGTGCTGGCCGGCGGCTACGCGCCGGACGTAGCCGACACGGTGCGCATCCACGAGGGCACCGTGCGGACGATGTGCGAAATGTGCCGCACCCGGAGGAACCCCGATGAGTAAGGGCGCCCTGATGGCGTGCGCCGCCGGCGTACGGGTGCTCGCCGAAGCGGCCCTGGACTGGGTCTATCCCCGCCACTGCTACGACTGCGGCCGGCCGATCTACGAACCCGGTCGCAGCGTGCTGTGCCGCGACTGCGCCCGCCTGCTGCAGGAAACCCGACTTGACGGCCACGTCTGCTCCGTGTGCGGAATGCCCCTGCCGGCCGCGCCGGGCGACGGCGCCCTGTGCCTGACGTGCATGGCCGAGGAGCGCTACTTCGACCGGGCGCGCTCCTTTTTCTCCTACGCCGGACCCGTTGCGCCGGTCATCCGGTCGTTCAAGTTCCGGGGGGAGTTCTTCCTGGGGCCGCGGCTGCTGGAGCACGCCCTCAGGCGCGGGTGGATGCCGCCGCAGCTCGAACCGCCCGCCGCCATCGTGCCCGTGCCCCTTCACCGGCGAAGGCGTCGAGAGCGGGGCTACAACCAGGCGGCATTGCTGGGCCGCGTGCTGGCGCGGCATTTCCGCTGCCCCCTCATAGACCGCGCGCTCAAGCGCACCCGCCACACCAGCCGGCAGACGGGGCTGAGCCGCACCCGCCGGCTGGACAACGTGCGGGGGGCCTTCGCAATAACCAGGCCGAGGGCCGTGCGCAAAATGAACCTGCTGGTGGTGGACGACGTGATGACGACCGGTGCGACCGTGGATGAGTGCTGCAAGGTGCTCAAGCGGGCCGACGCCGCCACGGTCCAGGCACTCACCCTGGCCCGCGCGATGAGGTGACAGCCCGCTGCCACGCCGCCGGACGCAGACAGCCGGCCGCGTTCACTCCTTGATCAGCCGCTCGATGGCCGCCTCGACCCTGTCCAGTTCCACGTCCGTGTCAACGCACGGGCCGTTGGGCCAGAGGTTTATGATGCCGACGCTCGGCTTGGGAAAGATGCCCTTCATGCCCTCCTGCAGTTCCTTCGCGCAGGCGATGGCGACCACCGTTCGGACGCCCTCATCCCGGGCCAGTTCCAGGGCAAGGTGGCCGCCGGTGGCCACGGCGCATCGGGTACCGTAGCGCTCACTCATCTCCAGCAAGTCTTTGACCTTGCACCGGCCGCAGCGACGGCATTCCTGGATATCGTTGGCGATCCTCTGCTCGCACCCACTGTGCTGGATGCACCTGGGCAGCAGGAGGAGTATCTGCCCGGGCTCGCAACTGGCCCGGCGCAGTCGGGTCAGGGTGTTCATCATCTTGACCAAACGTCGGCTCATCACTCACTCCTCGGATGTAAACACCGTGCCCGGCTCCACCGGGTGGCCGTGCAGAAAGTCCACGGCGCTCATGGCCCGGCCGCCGGCCGGTTTCAGTTCCAGGATGCGCACCGCCCCCTGCCCGGCCCTCACTACGAGACCCTCTGCGTCGTCGGCGCGCAGGACGGTCCCGGCCTCTGCGTCGGCATCGTCCACGGCCGCCACCTCGACGCGCAGCAACTCCACGCGCAGCCGGTCGCCGTCCGACCGGAGGTACGAGTATGCGCCGGGCCAGGGTCTCAGCCCCCGCACGCGGTTGCGGATGCTCTCGGCCGCGCGGCTCCAGTTTACCAGTCCGTCCTTCTTGGTCAGCTTACGGGCGAAAAAGCCGCCCTCCGCCGGCTGGGCTCGCTCCTGCGGGGCCCGGCCCTCCGCCAGTCGAGAAACCACCTCCACCAGGGCCTCAGCCCCGAGGTGGGCCAGCCGCTCGTGCAGTTCGCCGGCCGTCTCCTCCGGCCCGATGGCCACTTCACGACTGGCCAGCACGGGGCCGGCGTCGAGCACCGGACTCATGCGGATTATGCTGACGCCCGTCCGCTGCTCGCCCCGCATGACGGCCCAGTTGATGGGCGCCGAGCCGCGGTATTCGGGCAGCAGCGACGCGTGTACGTTCAGGTAGCCCTCCCGCGTGGTCGCCAGCACCTCCGGCTTCAGTACCTCCCCGTAGGCTATCACGACGCCGAGTTCCGCGTCAGCTTCCCGCAGTCGCTCCACGCAATCGCTCGAGTTGGCGGTGCGCGGCTGGTAAACCTCAAGCCCCAGCCGAGAGGCGACCTTCTTGACTGCCGTGGCGGCCGGCTTCTGACCGCGGCCCCGGGGCCTGTCAGGACGCGTGACCACCAGCGCTATCTCATGCCCCTCCCCGTGCAGCGCTTCCAGGGCGGGAACAGAGAAGTCTGGGCTCCCGAAAAAAACGAGTCTCATGTCGGCACTCAGCGATAGCCTGCAGGCGAAGAGGTCAGGTCTGTTCCGTGGCGGCGCGCAACTCCCACTCCCGCTCCAATCGCCGCAGCCGCTCCCGCACGCTCATAAGCCTCGTGGGTTGGACGCGGTCTATGATGAGCACGCCGTTGAGGTGGTCTGTCTCGTGCTGCCAGGCCACGGCCTCAAGTCCTTCCGCCTCGATTTCCAGCCTCTCGCCCTCGAGCGTGTAGGCGACCACTCGCACTTTCTCCGACCGCGGCACATGCAGCCGCAGTCCCGGCAGGCTCAGGCAACCTTCCTCGAGTTCAACGTGGCCCTCACGTTCGACAATGCGCGGATTGACGAAGATGCGGGGGTCTTGCGCCTGGTGCTCGACGTCGAGTGTCATGAGCCGACGCGGCCAGCCGACCTGCGGCCCGGCCAGGCCGATGCCCTCGGACTCGTACATGAACTCGAGCATCTCACGCGCCTCGGACACGAGCCCGTCGTCGATACGCTCGATCGGCCGGCAGCTCTTCCGAAGAACCTCGTCCGGATATATCCTCAACTCCACGGCCCCCTCCATTCCCACAGTCAATCCCACACCCTCAGAATACCCGAAGATGGCCGCCGGTGAAAGGAAACCGCCCGCCGGCCGTACCGACGGCGTCTTGCTCGGGCCGCATGGGGGCTGAGCTTGTGGCCGCATCCTGCGCATTATATGCTGGGCGCTGAACACCAATTGGATTGAACCTGGAGAGCGCCCGGATGACAGCGAAGCCAGGCCGCAGCGAACCGTCTTTTGAACGCGTTCACCTGCAGTTCGGGGAGGGCTCCTTCCCGGCCACCGCCACCATCGCGTTCGAGGCGGCCCGCGGAGCCGATGCCGGCCCCGCCCCGAGTGTCACCCTCGAGGCCGGCCGACTCGGCACGTGGCTCGTCCGCTTCAGCCCGGGGGCGGACCTGCCGGCGGGCGCGCAGATCGGACTGCGCCGCCTCGAGAACGACTTCAAGCTGGCGTGGCGCTTCCAGGACTACTGGCCGGACGCGCAGGACTACGTCACGGTCGAGGATGAGGCCGGAGAGCCCATGCCGTTCCAATGTGACTGTGCCCTCAAGAGCAGAGTGCCCGCCGTGATGACACTGCCGCGGCCCCTGGCGGCCGGTCAGGCCATCACCGTGCGGATCGGCGACCGGCGCCGCGGCGGCCCCGGCAGCGTCGTGCGCTCGGCCGCCTACGAGGCCGCCCACCTGGCCTGGGGCGTGCGGCTTGAGGGAGACGAACTCTTCCGCAGGGCGCCGGACGCCGTCGTGGAGATCAACGTCATCCCCCGGGCATGCGTTGCCCGCTACCATGTGTTCGCCCCGTCGCAGACCGCCGCCGGCGAGCCTCTGACCGGCGCCGTCCTGCCGCTGGACATCAACGGGAACGTCTTGCCCGCGCCGGAAGGACTGGAGTTGACCTGCGACGGGCGCGAGGTGGAGGTGAGGCCCACCGACTCCGGCTCCCTGCGCCTGCGCTGTGCGGCCCCGGCCGAAAGCGGCGCCCACCTCGAACTGCGCGACCTGGAAAGCGACCTGAAGGCCCGCTCGAACCCCGTCCGCGTCGCGCCCGGCTCGGACCTGAACGTGTACTGGGGCGAGTTCCACGCCCACGGATACGATGCGGCCGAGATCAACGTCCTCAACAGCAACACTCACCCGGAGAAGGCGTACCGGTACGGTAAAGAGGCGACCCGGCTGGACTTCTGTGGCATGGGCTCGCACATCTTCCGCCACAGCCCGGACGCGGTCCACAAGTGGTGGGATCTCTACCGCGAAGCCGCCCGCGAGCACGATGAAGAGGGGCGCTACGTGACGTTCCTGGGCTGCGAGTGGCGCGACAGCGAACCCGAGGGCGGCGACCGCAACCTGGTCTGGCGCGATCTGGACGTGCCGGCGCCTGACCCGACCTGGAAGATAGGCGAGATCTACGAGAGGTTTCGCGGTCGCCCGGCCATGGTCATTCCGCACGTGGGCGGCACGCCCGCTACGCCGGGCCCTCATCAGCCGCAGGCCGAGCGCCTCTGCGAGATGGTGTCCGGACACGGCCAGTTCGAGTGGTTCGCCCAGGCCTACCTCTCGAAGGGCTGCCGGCTGGGCCTGGTAGGCGGCTCCGACGGCCACACCGCCCGGCCGGGGCATCCCCGCGTCGTCTCCACCTTCGGCGGCGGCCGGTGGGCCAGCGTGCTGCGCATGCGGGACTCCGGCTGGAGCGGCGGGCCGCTGCTGGCGGTG
>PUMJ01000273.1 GCA_003551305.1 Candidatus Brocadiaceae bacterium | reverse complement strand
GGGCCTCCGGCTTGTCTATCTCGTAAACGGCGTGCTCCTTGCCCGGAGGAGCGGGTTCCGTGGGGACGGCGTCCTCGTCCGCGCTGATGGGCCGCACGTCCAGCTTTGCCCCGTCCTGGTCCCGGTAGGTCTGCGCCTGGCGCATCAGCAGCGTGCCCATCCTCAGCGCGGACATGGTGCTCATGTCCTCGATGGGGAAGCTCATCAACTGGCGCTTGACGTCGGGGATGTGGAGGAACTCGGTCAGGCGCGCCTTGAAGGCGGTCAGCTCCGCGCGGCTCGGCAGCCGGCCGTGCAGCAGCAGGTACGAGACCTCTTCGTAGGTCGAATAGGCGGCCAGGTCGAAGATGTCATACCCGCGGTAGATCAGCCAACCCTTCGAGCCGTTAACGTAACCCACCTCGGACTCGCAGGCGATGGCGCCCTCCAGGCCGGGGCCGACGGTGCACTGCACGGGCCATTCGACCTTGCGGGTCAGCTCCGGTTCAGGTTCAGCGTCGGTTTCCTTGCGGGCGCGCTCGGCCGCATCGAGCAGGAGGGCGGTGATCTCGTCGTTGGATTGAGCCATTGTGTCCCTTGATGAAGTGTGGAGCCCCGGCGCACGTGAAAGCGGCCGGAGGGCGTGGGAAAACCGCGCAGCCGGGATTATAGGCCATCCCCACCAACCCTGCAACCCGCCGCCCCCGCCGTGGGGCGTGAACCGGCGGCAGCAGGCGTCCCGGGCGAACGCGGGCAGGCGGCCCGGAGGGCGGACGTGAAAAGGAAGAGACGGAGCCTGCGGCGGCTTTGTCCATTGTCCTGCGCGCCCGAAAACTGTACACTGAAGGGCATAGACGGTCGGCACGGGATGACGACCGGCAGGTTCCCCTGCCGGTCTCTGCCGTCACGGGGACGACGTCCGCCAACCCGCCGGGGCCGTGTGCCCGCATCAGGCGGACATGAGAGCGGGCGTCGCCCAATGGCGCCCCATCGATAAGGCCGAGAGCGCGCGGGAGCCCTGAAGGCCCGGGCCGCAGCGCCCTCTCCGGCCGAACACTCGCCGGCTTGTTGCTCGGGAGTACAGGCACCATAGGAAGAGGTCCGAGATGAACGTATTGCTGATCTACCCGGAGTTCCCGGACACGTTCTGGAGTTTCAAGCACGCGCTCCGGTTCATCCGCAAACCCGCCCTCTCGCCCCCCCTGGGGCTGCTGACGGTGGCGTCGCTGCTGCCGGGTGGGTGGGGCAAGCGCCTGGTGGACCTGAACGCCCGGGCCGGCCTGAGTGAACGGGACCTCGAGTGGGCCGACTATGCCTTCATCAGCGCCATGATCGTGCAGCGCTCCTCGGCGCGCGACGCCGTGCGCCGCTGCCGGGAGGCGGGCGTGCCCACGGTGGCCGGCGGCCCCCTGTTCCTGTCCGAGCACGAGGAATTCCCCGAGGTGGACCACTTCGTGCTGAACGAGGCGGAGATCACCCTGCCGCAGTTCCTGCGGGACCTGGAGGCGGGAAAGCCCCGGCGCGTGTACTCCAGCACCGAGTACGCCGACATCGAACAGAGCCCCGTGCCGATGTGGGAGCTGCTGGACCTGAAGCGGTATGCCAACATGGACATCCAGTATTCGCGGGGCTGCCCGTTCAACTGCGATTTCTGCAACGTCACGGCGATGCTCGGCCACCGCCCGCGCACAAAGAGCGCCGAACAGGTCATCGCGGAGCTGGACGCCCTCTACGAGCAGGGCTGGCGCAGCGGCGTGTTCTTCGTGGACGACAACTTCATCGGCAACAAGGGGCGCCTGAAGCGCGAGCTGCTGCCGGCCCTGATCAAGTGGCAGCAAGGCCGCCGGGGGATCACGTTCAACACCGAGGCGTCCGTGAACCTGGCGGACGACCCGGAACTGATGCGGATGATGGTTGACGCCGGGTTCGACATCGTGTTCATCGGCATCGAGACGCCCGACGAGCAGGGCCTGCTCGAGTGCGGCAAGAAGCAGAACACCGAGCGCGACCTGGTCGCGGACGTGAAGAAGATACAGCGCGCCGGCCTGCAGGTGCAGGGCGGGTTCATCGTCGGCTTTGACAGCGACACGCCCTCCATCTTCCGCCGCCAGATCGAGTTCATCCAGAAGGCCGGCATCCCCACGGCGATGGTCGGCCTGCTGCAGGCGCCGCCCGGCACCCGCCTGTTCGAGCGGATGAAGCGGGAGAACCGCATCGCCGGGTTCGCCTCCGGCGACAACGTGGACGGCTCCACCAACATCATCCCCAAGATGGCGGCCAGGACGCTCCAGGAAGGCTACCGGGAGATACTGAGGCACATCTACTCGCCCGAAAACTACTACCAGCGCCTCAAGACGTTCCTGCGCGAGTACAAGGCGCCGAAGATCAAGTGCCCCATCACCTGGGGCCGCCTGATGGCCCTGGGGCGCTCCATGCTCCGACTGGGCATCATCGGCAAGGAACGCCGGCACTACTGGAAGCTGATGGCCTGGACGATCGTGCGCCGGCCGCGCCTGCTGCCCACAGCCGTGACGTTGGCCATATGCGGCTACCACTTCCGCCGCGTCGCCGAGCAAAAAGTGCTCGGCTGAGCCCGGCGCAGAGGGCGAGGCGTGCCGCCGCTTTTGGGCACCGGCGTTGTCACCTGGTGGAAAAGCCGAGCCCG
>PUMJ01000224.1 GCA_003551305.1 Candidatus Brocadiaceae bacterium | reverse complement strand
GCTGACAGCCGGTCCCAGGACGGGACGGACCGCCTCTTCGACGCGGCGAATTTCTTCCGGCCGGGGGGGCCTGAAGGGCATCACCCGCAGGGTGATTCGGTCCCTCGCCTCCTGCACGAGCTGCCAGCGCCGCACCTCCCAGGGGGCGGCGTTTAGTATCCTGCCCACCAGCGCGTAAGGGTGCAGCGTGCGGCCGTCCGGCAGAGGGAAGAAGTCCACGGTCCGTCCTTCCAGCCGCTTGATGGTGCTGAAGGGCAGCCCGCAGGGGCAGGGCTGTGCGCCGCGGACGGCCAGGTCGCCAAGCTCGTACCGGATGAACGGCATGGCGTAGGAATGCAGGTCGGTAAGCACCACCTCCCCGCGCCCGCCCGGTTCGACGGGCGCCCCGTCACTGAGAAGCTCCAGCACGACACTGTCGTCGCAGACGTGCATGTGGCCGGTCTCCTTGCACTCCCAGGCGATGAGGCCGAACTCCTGGCTGCCGTAGCCCGTGCGGACCGGCGCGCCGAAGCCCCGGGCTATGTCGCGGCGCATGCCGGCCGTCACCATCTCCCCGCCGACCGTGACGCCGCGCGGCCGCAGCGGGGGCCAGCCCTCCTCCAGCAGAAACCGCCCCATGCGGGCCACGGCGCCGGCCTGGCCGCTGACCCAGTCGGGCCGCAGCGCATAGACCTCACGGGCGATCTCCTCCGGCTCGCGATAGCAGTCTATTGTGTGTTTACGGTAGAGGCCCAGCGCCCGCAGCGGCACCTGGTGCGGCTGCAGCCCGTGTCCCCGGCCGCGGCGCGCGTACGCGATGGCCGCGATGCGGTGCGTGGGGCGCAACCCGAAGTAATGCCGCGAGCGCATCCAGAACAGGCTGTGCACCCGCTGCTCCAGCCAGGTGCGCCGGACGGTGATCCGGCGGCCCGTCGCCCCGCTGGTCGTTGTGATGATGAGCCGGTCGGGCCGGACGCCGCGCGCCGTGATCCGGTCGTCCGGGAGCGTCTGCATGACCTCGCGTGTCGTGACCGGGATGCGGCTCAGGTCGGCCGCCCCCCGTATGGTCTCGGGGCGGAGGCCGTGCCGGTCCATCAGGTCGCGGTAGTAGGGGACGTTGGCGTACGCGTGCTGGATGAGCCGGCGGGCGGCCACATCCCGCTGGGCCTGGAACTGAGCGGGCCGCATCCGCCGGCACGCCAGAACAGACCGCACGGCCGACCCCACCGTGGAAAGCGCGAGCATGGGCGGCACCTCCGGCGGATGGGTGAATGGAGACGAAGGATAAAGGGGAAGGAGCCCGGCGTCAAGGCGGCGCGCGTCCACCACAGGATCATCCAACTGTCGGCCCTACCAGTATCTGGTGCGTGACGCCGGCGCGCATTCGCCGTACGGCGAACGCGGCTGAACTGCCTTCGCTTGAAGCGAGGGTGGCAAGATGGCGCCACGTGGGGCGCCGGGTTGAACGACGGTGGAGCGGCGGATATGGTGTCTGCCATGAGAGATGCCGCCCCCCGAGCCGCGCCGTGGGCCTGCGGGGCGGCCCTGTGGCGGGGCATTTGCCCGGATACCGCCGAAGACTCAGCATGAGGCAGGGACATGACACCGACCGATGACCGGCCCAAACCGGAAGACCCCATCCAAACCGACACTCGGGGCCAGCGCATCGCGCGCAGGGTGACCCAGGGGCTGCTGATTGTCATGCTCCTGACCGTCCCGGCGGCCATCTACGAGCGGCAGTGGCTCACAGCCTTCCTCATCCTCTGCATTCTCGGGCTTTGCCTGGTGCCCTCCATGTTCGGACGGCGCTTCCGGGTGCGGATCCCGGCCGAGTTCGAACTGCTGACCGTCCTTTTCATCTTCGCATCGTTGTTCTTGGGCGAGATACGAGGCTACTACACCCGGTTCTGGTGGTGGGACATTGCCCTTCACACGAGCGCGGGCTTCCTGCTCGGCATCCTCGGCTTCCTGCTGGCCTACGTTCTGAACGGCCACGAGTCCATCGAGATGCACATGTCGCCGTTTTTCGTCGCGCTGTTCGCCTTCTGCTTTTCGCTGGCCATGGGCGCCCTCTGGGAGATATTCGAGTTCGGCATGGACCAGTTCTTCGGCACGTTCATGCAGAAGGGGCTGGTGGACACGATGTGGGACCTGATCGTGGACACGGTGGGGGCCGCGGTGATCGCCACCAGCGGCTATTTCTACCTGAAAACCGGCAAAGAGCACTTCCTGGAGCGCTGGATCAGCCGGTTCGTGGAGGCCAACCCGCGGCTCTTCCGCAGCGAGTGACGGCAGGCGTCTCCGCCGCTCAGCCCTCGTCCTCGATCCCCAGGGCCCGGCTCGCCATCATGCGCCCGGCGAGGGTGGAGGGGGAGACCACCGCGTCAGCACCCGCGCCCTTCGCCTTCCGGATGTTCTCCTCGTCCTCCACGCGCACCAGTATGCGGAAATCGGCGCCCTTCGAGGAGTCCCGAATCTCCCTGGCAGTGATGGCCATCAGGACGTTGGATGAGTCGGAGTCGGAGGCCCCGATGACGGCCCGCGCCTTGCGGGCATTGGCCCGCTGCAGGGGGTCGCGCCGTGACGGGTTGCCCGCCACGACCCTGTGACCCTTGTTCTTCAGGTGTATGTCCAGATCCACCCGCTCGTCAATGATGACGTAGGGC
>PUMJ01000287.1 GCA_003551305.1 Candidatus Brocadiaceae bacterium | reverse complement strand
GATCGGGCGGGAATCGGTCCACGGGAGGCGATTCGAGCCAGGCCGGAGCGGCGTCCTCGGCCGGGGGTCCGGCCCGCGGCATTTCATCCGCGGGGTCCGGCCGGTCGGTCGGACGCGGAGGCGCTTGCGGTTCCGCCAGAAAAGGGCCGAGCGCTGCGGTCACCTCGCCGGCTGCAACCTCAAAAGGGTTGTGGTGGGTCAGCAGGGCGCGGGCGTGGCGCTCGATGAGGGCGTCGAGTTCGTCGGCCGGCACCTGGTAGAGCACGTGCGTGGGACCGTCCGGCTCCCGCCATGTTTCCTTGCGTTCGGTCATCCTCAGGGTCGCGGCGGCGACTTCCGAGGCGAGTGTGCGGCGGAAGGGATCGGCGCCGGCGCCGGCCATGGAGGAACCTTCCGCGGCAAAGAACTCGTGCAGGCGGTCGGAGACGTACTCCGAGACGAGGGTGGCCAGTTCCTGGCGGGCGTCCCGGTCGGCCGCCGTCACGGGGTCCGGGTGGCCGGCAGGGGCGCTGCCGACGGCGGAGATGAACTGTCCCGCCCGGGCCCTCCGCCCGGCCAGGGAGACCCATTCGGGCTCGTCGGCGCCTCCGTCCGGGGCAGGGGTCCGGCAGGCGCTCAGCAGCACGAGCGCGCCGGCGAGCGCGAGCGCAGTGAAGAGGTGTGGTCTGGCGATCATTGACGAACGTATGATAAGTGAGCGCGAAGGGCGAGGTCAAGAAGTGGGGCGCGCGGGCGGGTTCATCCCAACTGCCGGGCCCATCGCTGACGGCTGCGTTGTCCCGCTGGATGAGGCCGGCGGGCACTTCGCCGAACAGCGAGTTGCCCCCGCGTGGCCGCCTGGAAGGCGGCGCTACAGGGGCGGCCGTCCAGGCTCGACACCCCGGCTCGCGGTCCGCCAGGCTTTCTATCCGTCGAGAATCTTGCGCAAAGTGCCCTCGCCGAACCAATTCCAGTTGCCAGGGGCCGCGCGTGCCGGGTTCGTGTTTGACTCCTGCCGGCCGGCCGGCTATATTGTGCGCGTGACAGTTCGTGGTAGCATTCCCGGATCCCCCCAACGGGTGCATGCGATGAGGCGGCTTGCGACGGCGCTGGTTGTGTTGGCGTTGGCGGCTGCGGGTGCGTACGGGGAGGCCGCGCGGGACGGGAGCGAGCCGGCGGCGACGTTCCGGAGGGTGTGGACCGAGGAGATGCCCGCCGCCGAGCGGGTCCGCCTGCTGGAATCCATCGCGAAGGACCACCCGGAGAGTGAATGGGCGGACGACGCCCTCTGGGCGCTGGGCGAGGCCGCGCGCCAGGAGGGCTTGCCGGGACGGATGATCCATTACTGGCAGTACATGTTGACCGTCTATCCCCAGGTCGAGCTGGAGGATTTCACGCGCTCGCTGCCGCTTTACCGCCGTTCCCCCCTGGTGCACGTGGAGATGCTTCTGCTCTCGGAGGGGCTGAGCTTCGTGCCGGAAGAGCCGCACTTCGTGGACACCGATGATCCGGAGACCCGTTTTCTGCGCAACGCCAGGCGCTTCAACCCCGTGCCCATGGTCGTCTGGGGGGAACTGGCCGAAGCCTACCGTCGGCTCGACCGGCTGCCCCTGGCGTTGAAAGCGTACCGTCGGGCCCTTGATGCGGCACCCCGGGCCGGCCGGTTCGCGGACTCCTACCGGGGCGCCATGCGCAAGGTGGAGGCCGAGCTGGAAGCCCGGCCCGCGGCGCCGCCCGGCCGCCCGGCCGCAGCGGTGGCAGCAGACGCCCGGATTGCGCCCGAGGCCGAGCAGGCCGAACACTCGGAAACGGACGCTCCGGGCGGGAGCCGGAGCGCCGACGGTGATTGACCCGCCCGTGCCCGTCGTGCTGGCCAGCTCTTCGGATACCCGACGCCGCCTGCTGTCCCGTCTTGTGACGGATTTCGAGGTCGTTCCCCCGGAGGTGGACGAACAGAGCGTCCAGACGGCTGACGCCCGCGCAATGGTCCTCGAGCTGGCCCGGCGCAAAGCGCGGCAAGTCGCCGGCCGGCGCCCGAGGGCGCTCGTCATCGCCGCAGACACCGTGGCCGTCTGCTGCGGGCAGGTCCTGGGCAAACCGGCGGACCGCGCCGACGCCCTGGCGATGCTGCGCCGGTTGACCCGCCGGCCGCACAGGGTCCTGACGGGCCTGTGCGTTGTGGCTCCGGCGGGCCGTGAGTGCGCCAGGTGCGTGGCGACACGAATTCAGATGCGCCGATTGACCGATGGCGAACTCGAGCGTCTGGCCGGCCGGGAGGGCGCACTGGAGCGAGCGGGAGCTTACGCTCTGCGGCCTGACGATCCCAACGTCGTGCAGTTGGAGGGGAGCGAGACGGCGGTGATGGGGCTTCCGCTGGAGGAGCTTGAGGGGATGATCCGGCAGCTTTACCCTTCGGAGTAGCGGTTATGGGGATTCACGGATTTAGCTGGGTTCTGCAGGGGGAGCTGGCCGGCATGGCCATGCCCGACGGGTTGCCCGAAGACTGGGAGGAGCTTCGGCGCCGGGGCGTCGGGGCGATAGTGAACCTGACCAACCGTCGCTGGCCCCGCGAAGAGCTGAAGGCGCACGGTCTGGACTACCTTCGCCTGCCGGTGGGCGAGTTCCGCCCGCCGGGGCAGAAGCAGATCAAAGTGTTCGTCAGTTTCTGCGAGGAGCAGATCAAGCGCGGGCACGGAGTGGCCGTCCACTGCCTGGCGGGCAAAGGGCGCACCGGCACGATGATAGCCTGTTATCTCGTCCACACGGGGGTGGGGCCTGATGAGGCCATCGGGGAGGTGCGGCGGCTGCGGCCCGGTTCGATAGAGACCTGGGAACAGGAGGAGGCCGTTTACGCCTATAGCGTGATCGCGCAGGAGCCGGCGGAGTCCTGACCGATGGATGCAGAACGTTTCCTGAAGCATGTCGAGGCCGCCCCCTGGTACAGGGGCCAGATAGCGGGCGTGCGCAAGCTGCCGGCGCGTGAGGCGTCCTGCGCCGAGCCCCAGCACACGCTGCCTTCCCCCTTGCGCAGGATGCTCCGACAGGCCGGCATCGAGCGCCTGTACGTGCACCAGGCGCAGGCCGTGGACTGCGCGGCCCGGGAGCAGGACTTCGTGGTGGTGACCGCCACGGCCAGCGGCAAGACGCTCTGCTACGTGCTTCCCGTCTTCGAGAGCACGCTCCGGAACCCCCGCAGCACGGCGCTGTTCATATACCCAACTAAGGCCCTGGCCCAGGACCAGTTGCGGGTGCTGGAGGAGCTGAAGGGCACATGCCCCGGTGTGGACGCCATGGCCGGCACTTACGACGGGGACACCCCGCCCGAACTGCGCCGCCGCCTGCGCGACAGCGGAGCCCTGATACTGACGAACCCCGACATGCTCCACCAGGGCATTCTGCCGAACCACGGGCGCTGGAGTCGCTTCTTCGGGAACTTGCGCCATGTGGTGCTGGACGAGGTGCACACCTACCGGGGGCTGTTCGGCTCGAACGTAGCCAATGTGCTGCGGCGGCTGCGCCGGGTGGCCTCCCACTACGGGGCCGAGCCTCGGTTCGTCTGCTCCTCGGCCACTATCGCCAACCCTGCCGAGCACGCCGAGCGGCTGACGCAGAGGCCGATGAGGCTGATTGACGAGGACGGCTCGCCGGCCGGGACGAAGTACTTCGTCCTGTGGAATCCGCCGCGGCTGGGCCGGTTTGCCGGCCGGCGCAGCCCGCTCACCGAGGCCGTCACCCTGATGAGGGAACTCATCAAGGACGACATCCAGGTGATAGCTTTCAGCCGCACACGCAACGGCACCGAACGCCTGCTGAAGTCGTGCCGGAAGGAACTGGCGGGCCTCAGCCCCCGCCTCGCCGAGGCCGTGCAGGCCTACCGCGGCGGCTACCTGCCGGAGGAGCGACGCGAAGTGGAGCGCAAGCTGCCAACGCGGGAACTACTGGGCGTGGTGAGCACCAACGCGCTGGAACTCGGCATAGACATCGGCAGCCTGGACGCCTGCCTCGTCGTCGGCTATCCCGGCACCATTGCCAGCACGTGGCAGCAGGCCGGCCGCGCCGGGCGCGGCACCGAGGAGTCAATCGTCTTCCTCATCGCCCAGAACGCGCCCGTGGACCAGTACCTGATGCACAACACGCAGTATCTGTTCGAGAAGAGCCCCGAGAACGCCGTCACGGACCCGGACAACGTTTACGTGGCGCTGGGGCACCTGCGCACGGCCGTGCATGAGCTGCCCGTGAAGGAGGAGGAAAGCGACCTCTTCGGCGAATACACCGAGGCCCTGCTGGGGCTGATGGAGGAGCACCGCATGGCGCGGCGCATCGAGGACCGCTGGTACTGGACCGGCCAGGGCTACCCCGCCTCCAAAGTGAACCTGCGCAGCATCAGCGATACCACCTACACCATCATGGACCGCGAAAAGGACCGGGTGGTGGGCACCGTGGACGAGACGGGCGCCTTCTCGCAGGTGCACGATCACGCCGTCTACCTCCACGCGGGTGAGACGTACTTCGTGGAAGAGCTGGACGTGGACAACAAGATCGCTTTCGTGAGGGCGGAGGAGCTTGACTACTTCACCCAGGCCATGACGGAGGCCAGCATACGCATTGACGAGCGGTCCGAGATGCGCACAAAGCAGTGGCGGGTCAGCGAGACGGGCCTGGCCCCCGTGACGGTCACCTCGACCGTGACGATGTTCAAGAAGGTGAAGTTCGGCTCGCGGGAGAGCATCGGCTACGAGGAGCTTGACCTGCCTCCGCGGGACCTGCAGACGCTGGCGTGGTGGAGCCTGCCGCCCGAGGCGGCGCTGCGCCTGACGCGCAAGTACGGCCGGGAGCCGGCCGAGGGGCTGGTCGGCATCGCCAACGTGCTGACCGAGGTGGTGCCCCTTTTCGTGATGTGCGACCCGGTGGATATCGGTACGGTGGTGGACTCCTCGAACCTGGACAGCCCGACGCTGTTCGTCTTCGACAAATACCCGCAGGGCATGGGCTTCAGCGAGAAGGCGTACGAGCTGACCGAGCGCATCATGCAGGCGGTGGTGGAACTGATCCACGGCTGCGAGTGCCGGACGGGGTGCCTCTCCTGTGTGGGGGCGGCGACGCCGCCGTCGGCCTTCTCCGCCGTCGAGAGCGGAACGCGCGGCAACATCCCGGACAAGGAGGCCGCCCTGGTGCTGCTGCACCACCTGCTGGAAATGGAACCCTATGTGCCGAAGTATGCGCCTCCGTCGGAAGATTCGCCTGCTGCGGCGCCGGAGCCCCGCCGGCGGCTACCCCGCAAGGAGTTGCCGGCCCGCGTTGAAAAAAATATACGCGATCAACTACAATAACCACTTCTCCCACCGGCGCTCCACTCTCGGGACAGATCAATGCAAGAGCACTATACGGTCATCGTGGCGGCCCCGGAGGTGGACCCGGTGGTGGCGGCGGCGGTGGTGGGCCGGGCTGTCGGCGGTCGGGTCGAGGTATTGATCTTCGATTCGCAGGAGCTGCCCCGGTTTTTCGAGCCGGAGGCGCAGCGGAAACTGCCCCGCGGCTATTCGCTCATACTGTGCGGGGTGGAGGTGGTTCACTCCGACTGGGACGGCCGGCTGGTCAGGCCGCAGTTGATGGACCATTTGCGGCACTTCTACGGCGCGGTGCGCTGGTTCAGCGCCCGGCCCTGGCAGCCGGAGGACCGCCGGGCCGTGGCGCACATCATCGGTAACGAGAGGCTGGTGCTCGGGGAGACGGCCGGCTCCGTGACCGGGCTCGTCGTGCAGGCCTTCGACTCCGCCGCCGACGACTACGCCCGGAAGCTGACCCTCTTCGCCGCGGGGGAACTCACGGCCGAGGAGGTGCAGTGGGCGGCCCCGCTGCGCACCGTCCTGACGGGGCTGAAGGCCGACCGCTACGCCCTGGTCGAGGCCGCCGGCGACCTGATGGTGCAGGACATAGATGCCTTGCTGGAGAGGCACCTGGAGGAGGCCCGTCGCATCGAGGACGATAACCGCCGCTTCGCCGCCGAACAGGCCGAAGAGCCCCTGCAGATGGGCGAACAGAAGCTCGTCTGCCTGACGGTGCCGCGCCGGCGACAGTGCTTCTGGGCGGAGGTCAGCGCCTACGCCCGCCAGGAGGCCGAAGCCGAGTTCTCCCTGTGTCGGCTCGAGCAGCGCCCGACCGTGGTGCTGGCGCGCGAACCGGCCCTCAGAGTGGACCTGCGGCAATGGGCGCGTTACGTGACCGACCTGCTGCCTTCGGCCAGGTGCGTCGGGGCCAGGGAAGACGTCGTGCCGCTTGTCGTGCAGGGACTTGACGAAGACCCCGGACTGCAGAACGAGGTGCTGGGCCTGTTGAGGGACGGGGCGCATCTGCTCAGGCAGTGACGGCGCTGCCGGGCGGGCACAAGTTTGCTGGAGGTCTGTGATGAAAGCTGCCGTTCTGGAAGAAGTTGACCGGATACGCCTGAAGGAGGTGGGCACCCCCCGGTGCACCGAGGACACCGTCCTTGTCAGGGTTGACGCCTGCGCCGTCTGCGGCACGGACGTGAAGGCCCTGCGACACGGCCATGCGATGATGCAACTGCCCGTCATACCGGGTCATGAACTGGCGGGCACCATAGTAGAGGTGGGCTCCGAGGTGCATGGCTACTACGACTCCGAGCGTGTCACCGTCGCCCCGGCCGTGCCGTGCGGCGCCTGCTTCTACTGTCGACGCGGCCACAGCACGGTCTGCGAGAACTTGCTGGACATCGGTTCCCGCTGGGACGGCGGGTTCGCGGAGTACATGCTGGTGCCGGAGGCCGCGCTCCGCAGTGGAGCCGTCAACAAGCTGCCGGACGGGCTGAGCTCCGAGGCCGCCGCCCTGACCGAGCCGCTCGCCTGCTGCCTGAACGCCCAGGAGCAGTTGTGGGTCGGCCCCGGCGACACCGTGCTGGTCATCGGCTGCGGCCCCATGGGGTGCCTGAACGGCATGCTGGCCCGCACGCTGGGCGCCGCAGGGGTGTACATGACGGACGTTTCCGCAGACCGGCTGAGACTGGCCGAAGTCGTCGGCGCCGACGGCTACTTCCTCAACGAGGATTCCCGGCTGGAAGCCGACATCAAAGGAGCAACCGACGACCGGGGCGCCGACGTTGTGATAGTGGCCTGCGGGTCGGCCGCCGCCCAGGAGCAGGCCGTGGGGCTGGTGGCGCCGCGCGGGCGGTTGAACTACTTCGGCGGTCTGCCGCGGGGCAGCGGTGCCATCGCCTTTGACAGCAACCGCATCCATTACCAGGAGCTCACCCTGGTGGGCAACCACGGCTCCACGCCCCTGCAGAACCACAAGGCGCTCGCCTTGATCGCCTCCGGCCAGGTTGATGCTCAGAAGATCGTAACGCATACCTTCGACCTCGAGCGCATCGAGGATGCCCTGTGCACGGCCGAGAGCCAGGAAGGGCTGAAGGTGCTGGTCAGACCACACGACTGAGAGACCCTCGGGGAGAGCCGGGCGATGGGAGCTGAGCATTCGATACGACGCATCGGCGTGCTGACGGGCGGGGGCGACTGCCCCGGCCTGAACGCCGTCATCCGGGCCGTCGTCAAGACGGGCATTCTGCAGCACGGCGCCGAGGCATACGGCATCCTGGACGGCTATTACGGCCTGATCAGGAACCGGATGAGACGGCTCAACTACGAGGACGTCAGCGGCATTCTGACGCTGGGCGGCACCATCCTGGGCACCTCGAACCGGGCTAACCCGTTTGCTTACGTCGAGCCCGATTCCGGGGATGAGCCCCGTGATGTCTCCGACCGCTGCGTTGAAAACTTCCGCGAGGCGGGCCTGGACGTGCTGTTCTGCATCGGCGGCGATGGCACCCTGAGCATCGGCCACGGCCTGGCGCTGAAGGGCATACCGGTGGTGGGCGTGCCCAAGACGATTGATAACGACATCTGCGGCACAGACGTGACCTTCGGCTTCGACAGCGCCGTGCAGATCGTCGCGGAGGCGGTTGACCGCCTGCACACGACCGCGATGTCGCATCAGCGCGCGATGGTCATCGAGGCGATGGGGCGGTACGCCGGCTGGCTGGCCCTTGTGGGCGGCATGGCCGGCGGCGGCGACATCATCCTCATACCCGAGATCCCCTACACGATCGAGAACGTCTGCCGGGCCATCGAAGAGCGCCGGGACCAGGGTAAGCGCTTCCACATCGTGGTCGTGGCCGAGGGGGTCCGCCAGCCTGACGGCGAATACGTGGTGCGCCAGAGGGTGGAGGACTCGCATGACAAGATACGCCTCGGCGGCGTCGGCGTCTGGCTGGCCGCCCGGCTGGAGGAGATGACCGATGTCGAGAGCCGTGCCGTGGTGCTGGGCCACGTGCAGCGGGGCGGTTCGCCCACGGCTTTCGATCGCGTGCTGGCCACGCGCCTGGGCCACGAGGCGTTCATGCAGGCCGCCGGTGGCAACTTCGACATAATGGTCGGCGTGCAGGGTCCGGACATCGTGCCCGTGCCGCTCGAGACGGTCGCGGACGAGCAGAGGCTCGTGCCGCCCGATGGCGACCTGGTGCGCGCCGCCCGGGCCGTCGGCACCTCTTTTGGCGACGCATGAGACCCTGGGGCCGGCGCGGCCGCCTTTGACGCACCGGCCTGTGCGCTCTTAAGATGAGGCTCGCCCGGCCGACTGTTTTCTACTACCGAGCTCTGCTGACGAGGACTTGCCACCATGCTGGATATCAGGTTGTTCCGTGAGGCGCCGGACGCGGTGCGCGAGGGGCTCCGCAAGGCCGGCGAGGCCCCGGAGGCTGTGGACCAGGTGCGCGACCTGGACGAGCGGTGGCGGGGGCTGGTGGCGCAGTCCGAACAGCTGAAGGCGGAACGCAACCGGGAGTCACAGCGCATCGGCCGGATGGAGCCCGGCCAGGAGCGGGAGGGCCTCATCAGGCGCATGCGCACCGTGGGAGAGCGCATCAAGGAACTGGACAGCCGGGCCGAGGCGGCCCGCGCCGAACTGGACGATCTTCTGCTGCAATTGCCCAACATACCGCACCCCGACGCACCCGTCGGGCCGGACGAAGAGGCCAACGTCGTGGTGCGCACCGAGGGGGAGTTGACGGAGTTCGACTTCGAACCGAAGCCGCACTGGGAACTCGGGCCCGAGCTGGGCATCCTGGACTTCGACCGCGGCGCCAAATTGAGCGGCTCCCGCTTCTACGTTATGATGCGGCAGGGCTCCCGCCTGCAGCGCGCGCTCATCAACTGGATGCTGGACCTGCACGTGAGCGAGCACGGCTACACGGAGGTCTACCCGCCCTTCGTGGTCAACCCCGAGTGCCTGCTGGGCGCCGGCCAGTTGCCCAAGTTCAGCGGGAACCTCTACCGCGACGCCGAGGACGACCTCTGGCTCATCCCGACCGCCGAGGTGCCGCTGACGAACCTGCACAGGGAGGAGATTCTGGAGGAGGCCGACCTCCCGCTGTACTATACCGCTTATACGGCGTGCTTTCGCCGGGAGAAGATGAGCGCGGGCAAGGACGTGCGCGGCATCAAGCGCGGGCACCAGTTCGACAAGGTGGAACTGGTGAAGCTGACGTCCCCCGACAGGTCCGAAGCCGAGCTGCAGAAGCTGGTGGGCGAGGCGGAGGACGTCTGCCGGGCCCTCGGGCTGCCCTACCGGGTGAAGGAACTGTCAACGGGCGACATGAGCTTCGCGGCGCAGCGGGCCTACGACATCGAGGTCTGGGCCGCCGGCTGCGGGGAGTGGCTGGAGGTGAGTTCTTGCAGCAATTGCGGGGACTTCCAGGCCCGCCGCTGCAACACGCGGTACCGGCCCGCCGGGGGCGAGGGCACGCAGTTCGTCCATACGCTCAACGGCTCGGGCATTGCGCTGCCGCGCACCGTGATAGCCATCCTGGAGAACGGCCAGCAGCCCGATGGCACAGTGGTCCTGCCGGAAGTCATCAGGCCATACATGGGCGGGATGGAGAGAATTGAGCCGCAGTGAGGCACAGAGTCGGTTTCTGCCGGCACAGGCGGCGCCGTTCCTGTGCGGGATCGCGTCTGCCGTGACCCTGTTTCTGCTGCTCTTGCGGCTGGAGGTGGCCGGGCCGGCGCCGGTTCTGGTGCCGGGCCTCGGCCTGGCCGCTGCGCTGGCGGGCGTGGTCGTGGGTGTTGCGGCCGGCGCGTGGACCTGGCGCGGGACGCCGGCGCGCCGGCTGGTGCCGGGGGCCGCCGCCGTGGCCGCGTGGGCGGCGCTGGCGCTTCTGTGGGGCGGTGACTGGCTGCTGCTTGCCGCCGGCGGGCTGCTGGGCTTCGGGGCGCTGGTGGCGTCCTCGGGCCCCCGTGTCCTCTCCGGCGGCGCCGCGCTTGTGGCGGGGGCGCTGGTGGGTTTCCTCGTATGCACGGTGGGTTTGGTTGCGGGGGCGGGCGTGGCGGCCGCCGTCGTGCCGCTGGTCACTCTGGCCGCTGTCGCCGGTCTGCTCTCAGGCAGGCGGGGCGAGGGCGAGAGGAGCCGAACTGGAGCATGGGATGTCTCGCCCGCGTTGCTGCTGGCGGCGAGCGCGGGAGCGGCGGTGGCCCTGCTGGTGCGCAACTACCTGCCCGTGACCGCATCGTCCGCGTACGCTGCTGCGGACCTGGGCATTGCGTTCGCTGCGGGACTGCTGCTGCGCAGGCGTGCCCTGCGGGGCGGGGGGGCCGCTGCTTCGGACCTCGCCACGGGGGCGGCCGGCGTGGCGGTGCTGGTGTGCATAAACACTGTTTCGTTTATCCTTTACACCGATCTGGTGGCCAGCGGCTCGGCCGCCTACCAGACCCCGGCGCACCTGCTGACGGCGGGCCGGGTTTTTCCGTTCTGGATTATCGCGCTGGGGCTGGGCGCCCTCAGCGCTCCCGCCTGGACGGGGCCGGGGGCCCTGCTGGCCGCCGCCGCCGGAGCGGCCGCCGCCGGATTGCTCGGCGCCTCCTATGCAGGGCCGGCGCTGGTGGCGGTGCTGCTGTGCCTGTGTTGCTGCGGGGTGGGCGCGCGCCGCGCGAAGGAGGGCACCCTGGTGTTCCGGGTGGGGACGGTTGGCCTGGCGGCGGGCGCGTTGCTGACGCTGGCTGCGCTTGATGCCCATGCCGGCTGGCCGGGTGTGCGCGCAACGGTCCGGCAAATGGCCCTCAAGGAGGAGAGGACCGTCGAGCGGCTTCGCGTCGGGCCCGGGGAGTTCGGGCCCCACGGGCTGAGCGTCCGCTTCGAGCTGGAGGGCCGGGCCGGGGCGGTATGGAACGGGCAGGTGCTGGAAGCAGCCGGGCTGGCTGACGGCGCCGGTGCCTCCGTGCGGCTGCTGACCGGCCTCGGGCTGGCTGCGGCGCCGCCGAACTCGCGGGTCGCCGTGCTGGGACCGCCGCTGGAGGAGACCGTGCGGGGTCTGGCGATCCTGACCCGGCAGGATCCACCCGCGATCCTGGACAATCCGGGCAGCAAACGGGAGGGAGCCTACGGGCTCATCGTGTGTGGCCCCGGTGCGCTCGGTTCCATGCGGAATCCGCTGGCGTTGCTCGGGCGCGAGGGGCTCGAGCGGGTGCGGCAGAATCTGTCCCCCGACGGCATTCTGGCGCTGTGGCTGCCGCTGGGCAGGATGTCCGGAGATGCCGCGCGCCGAACGCTGGCCACGGTTGACCGGGTGTTCGGGGCATACGACGTTTACGTCAGCGGCCCGGAAGCGGTCGTTCTGGCCGGGCAGAGGCCCGCTCCTCGTTTCGCCGACCTGCGGGCCTACTTTGCCGAAGAGGCGGCGGAGGCGTGGATGCGCGACGGTGGTTACTGGGAAGGCGTGGAGCTGCTGGCGGACTTCGCCGCCGGGGCGCAGGACCTGCGGGCCGCCACCCAGATGGCCGGTGTGCTGTCCCTGTCGGCCCCCGGGCGGCCGCGCAGGTCGGGCCGTGACCTGTCCGACCCCGGCACTCCGGCGGCGCCGGCTCTGGTCCTGCAGTATCGGCTGATGGGTCCCGACAGGCTGCTCCGGCGCGTTTCATTCGAAAGCGAAAGTCAAAAGCGCGTTGCGTTGCGCGGGTTTGCCGCGTACTACCGGGCGATGACCCGGCGCCTGCTGCAGAGACTGCCGGGAGATGAGGAGGAGCGCCCGCGCCAACTGGTGGCCTTCCTGGGCGGCCCATATGCGCGGCTGGACCTGCTGGCGCCCGAGGCGGACACCCGCCCGATGCAGTTTGCGGACGCGCTGTTCGCGTTCGGCATGCCCGAGCAGGCCGTCGCCGTTCTGCAGCAGGCCATCGACGCCGGTCGGGACAGCTTTGCCCTGCGTTCCCGGCTGGGCAGAGCGCTGGCCGACGCCCACCAGTACAGGGAGGCGCTGGACCACTACCGCCGGGCCCTGGGGCAGCGCCCCGACTGCACGGACACGATGCGGAGCATAGCGGCGCTCCAGCTCCAGACCGGGGCCTTCCGGGAGGGCGCCGCTACGCTCCGGCGACTCATCGAGCACAGCCCGGACAGCGTCGTTGACATGATGATGCTGGCCAAGCTGAGGATGCGCATGGGCGACATGGCAGAGGCGCGCCGGCTGGCCGAGCGCGTGCTGGAGCACCAGCCCGAACACCCGGACGCCCACGCCCTGATCGAGCTGACCCGGCAAAGGGAGTTCCGCCAGAGAGAGCCCGAGCCGCCCGCCATCCCCCTCAGGCCGCAAGGAGAGCCCTGATGCCGGGGGGGCAGACTATCTCCGCGTTCGTCATAACCTACAATGAAGAAGCCGCCCTGGGCGACTGCCTGGAGAGCATCAAGTGGGTGGACGACCTCGTGGTGGTTGACTCCTACAGCGAGGATGCCACCGTGGCCGTGGCGCGTCGGTATACCGACAGGATCATCTTCCGGGAGTTCCAGAGCTACCTGGACCAGACGCGTTTTGCCTTCGAGCAGACCACCGGCGACTGGGTGCTGTGGCTGGACGCCGACGAACGGCTGACCCAGCGGGCGTGCGACGAGATAGCCGAGGCGTTCCGGGCCCCGGGCGGCCCCGCTTGTGACGGGATGGCCTTTCCGCGCAAGACGTTTTTCCTGGACAGGTGGATCACGCACGGCGGGTGGTATCCCCAGCGGAAAGTGCGCCTGGTGCGGCGAGCAGCGGCGAGCATGGGCGGTTACGCGCCTCACCCGAAGGCATGTGTCGAGGGTGAGGTGAGGCAGATGGACGGCGACATCCTGCACCTGAGCTACCCCGACGGGATACTGGACATGGTGAGGCGCTCGGCCGGCTTTGCCGAGCAGGCCGCCCGGGTGCGATACGAGAGCGGGGTGCGCTTTCGCCTGAGCAGTCTGTTGCTGAAGCCCCCCCTCGAGTTCGTCAAGAAGACCGTGCTCAAGGGGGGTTTTCTTGACGGCCTGCCGGGGTTGGCCATCGCGGTCAGTTCGGCTTACTACCGCTTCGTGCGGGAGGTCAAGCTCTGGGAACTCGAGCACGGCCGGGCGCCGGAACCGCTGGAGGCGCCGCGGATGCGGCGCGACTGAGGATGTTGGCGCGCGCGCCTCGCCCCCCTATAATGGGGGCGCCGGTCAGAAGAGACGGCATTAGCGGAGGGTGCTCGTGAAGGTCAGTTCCATCCTGAAAGGGCCGCGGCGCGTTCGGCGCGTGGCGCACATCGTGCGCAAAAGCGTCTCGCACGGGCTGGGCTTCGCGGTGAGCCGGCTGAACCTGCAGAAGTACCTTCCCCCCTGGCTGCGGCTTCCCTCACTGACCGCCCGGGGACGCCCCGAAGACCTGGCCCGGCGCTTCGCCTCGGTGCTGGAGGAGCTCGGCCCCACCTTCGTCAAGTTCGGGCAGATGCTCTCCACCCGGCCGGACATCCTGCCGCCGGAGTACATCCAGGAGCTGAAGCGCATCTGCCACCACGTTGCTCCGTTCCCTTCCAGTGCGGCGGAAAGGATCGTGGAGGAGGAACTCGGCCGGCCCGTGGGGGAAATGTTCCGCAGCTTCCAGGACGAACCCCGCGCCAGCGGCTCCATCGCCCAGATACACAATGCCGAGCTGCCGGACGGAACCCCGGTGGTCGTGAAGATCCGCCGCCCCCTCATCGAACGCACCATCGAGGACGACGTGGCCATCCTGACTTTCCTTGCCGACCAGGCCGACCGGGTCGAGGAGTTCCAGCCCCTGCGCCTGCCGATGCTGGTGGAAGAGTTCGGCCGGGGCATCCGCCGGGAGCTGGACCTGCTGGCCGAGGCCGCCCAGACGCACAAGTTCCGCGAACTGTTCAGCGACGACAAGCGCATCGAAATCCCCCACATCTACTGGGATTACACGACCGAACGGGTGCTGACCATGCGCCGCATCGAGGGGGCGCACTTGGGCGAGTTGATTCCCGAAGGAAGAACCCCGGTCCCTCGGCGCGACCTGGCCCGCGTCATCATGGATGCCTACCTGCGGCAGTTTTTCGACATGGGGTCCTTCCACGGCGACCCGCATCCGGGCAACATCGTCATCACCGCGCAGGGCAAGGTGGCGCTTCTGGACTTTGGACTGGTCGGGCGCGTCAGCCCGCGCCTGCGCCGCAACCTGGGCGTCTGCCTGATGGCGATGGGCAACAACCAGCTTGAGCTTGTGGCCGAGGTGATGGGAGAACTGGGCCAGCTCTCTTACAGCAACCGCTACGAAGAGTTCCAGGAGGAGCTGGTCGGCCTGTTGGACCGCTACAGCAGCATTCCGCTGGAGAAGTTGGATTTCCACCAGTCGTTCAACGAGACGATGGGTGTGGTGCGCAAATACCGTGTGGACATCCCGCGCGAGTTCGTGCTGATGGGGCGCGCGCTGGTGGTCATAAGCGGCCTGGTGACCCAGCTCGACCCCGGCCTGAACGTCGCTGAGCTGGCGCGCCCCTACGGCCGCAAGCTGCTGCGCCAGAAGCTGTCCTCGGGCAACCTCAAGCGCTCGCTGACGGCCGGAGGGTTTCATGTCTCGGGACTGCTCAGCGAGGCACCCCGGCAGTTGCGTCACCTGATGCGCAGCATAGGGCGCGGCGCCTTCGAGTTCACCGTCAAACACGAGGGCTTCGAGAAAGCGCTCAAAGAGCTGGACCAGACGGGCAACCGCCTCGCCCTCAGCATCATACTGGCGGCCGTCATCATGGCCTCGGCATCGCTGCTGAGCGACGAGGTGGGGACCGTGGACATCTTCGGGTGGCACGTCAGCCTGATGGGTCTCATCGGGCTGTTGTTCGGGATGGTGCTGGGGGCGTGGCTGATTATCGGCATACTGCGCTCGGGCCGGATTTGACGGCCGGCGTCCGGGCCGAAAGGCGGAGAGAGCATCATGGCGCGTTACTTCGAGAAGGTCCTGACGGATGCCTCCGAGAACCTCAACGTGGAGACTTACCGCCTCGGCAGCGATAGCTTCCCGGGCATGCAGGGGCCGGCCTGGTCTATCCGGAAGTTCGCCCTCAAAGGAGGCAAACAGCAAGGGGTCGAGCTTGTCGAGATTGACAACGGCCGCATGAGGGTCGCGCTGGTGCCCACGCGCGGCATGGGGATACTGGATGCGAGCATCGAGGATCTCCCCCTGGGCTGGGCCAGCCCCGTCCGACAGGTCGTGCATCCGAGCTACGTGCGGGAGGAATCGGCCGGGGGGCTGGGGTGGCTGGCAGGCTTCAACGAGTTCGTGTGCCGCTGCGGGCTGGCCTTCAACGGCGCCCCCGGCCCGGACACGGTCCGCACCAACACAGGGGCGGAGACGACGGTCGAACTGCCCCTGCACGGAACCATCGCCAATACGCCCGCCACGCGCCTGGCGGTGCGCGTGCAGCTCGAGCCGCCCTACGAGTTGTCGGTGGTCGGCGAAGTGCCGGACGCCCGCATGTTCGGCGCGGCCCACAGGCTCACTTCTCGGGTTTCCACTGTTCCCGGGGCCCCGGAGTTCGTCGTTAGCGACCAGGTGGAGAACCTGAAGGCGGAGCCCGCCGAACTGGAACTGCTCTACCACTGCAACTACGGCAGCCCCCTGCTGGGGGAAGGCGCCCGGCTGCTGGCGCCGGTGGAGTTCGTCTGCCCGCGGGACCAGAGGGCCCGGCAGGGTATCGGGCACTGGGATGTCTACGGAGCCCCCGAGACCGGCTATGCCGAGCAGGTCTACTTCATGCGCAACCGCGCCGACCGCGACGGTAACACCCTGGTGGCGCTCCTCGGGGCGGACGAGCGCCGCGCCGCCACCATCCGTTACAACATCGCGGAGCTGCCGGCCTTCACCGTGTGGAAGAACACGGCGGCCGAGGCCGACGGATACGTCACCGGCCTGGAGCCGGGGACGGACTACCCCAACAACCGCTCTTTCGAGCGCAGCAGGGGCCGCGTCATTGAGCTGCCACCCGGTGGACGCCACGCGGCGACGCTCACCTTCGGGTGCGTGTGCGGGGAGCGGGAAGTGGCGGAGCTGAAAGCGGAAGTCAAACGACTGGCCGGCGGCGCCTCCCCCGCGGTGGCTGCCAAGCCGGACCCCGACTACTGCCCGGGCTGAGCCGGGGATGGGACCGAGGCGATCACGATGCTGAAGGAGCTGAAAGAGAAGCTGGAACACGTCCGCTGGGAAGAGGCGGTCGAGCCCTCCTGGTGGGTGCGCCTTGCGCGCCGGCAGGTGGGGCTCTACTTCTACGTGGCGCGGGAGCTTGTGCGCGACCGATGCCTGCAGCAGGCCGCGGCCCTCACTTTCACGACTCTGCTCGCTCTGGTGCCCCTGTTCGCCGTCGGCTTCGCCATCTACAGGTCTTTTGCCGGCATCGAGGGGCTGGAGGAGCGGGTGCAGGACACCATCTTCCAGCTCGTGCTGGCCGGCCCGCCGGTGCCGGAGGCGAACGATGATGCGCTGGACGCCGTGCCCCTTGAAGAACTGGCGGCCGGCAGGACGGCGTCGGAACTGCTGCGCGAGGGCCGGCGCCGCGCCCTGCAGGGGGAGGATGTGCGCGCCTTCCACCTCTACCTGGCCGCCCTCGAGCGGGGCGAGGACACGGCAGCCGCGCGGCAAGCGCTGGCGTCCGCGCGTCTGCCCGCGCTCGGGACCTATCTGGGGGCGGTCCGCGGCCTGACGGAGGAAGCCCGCGAGCGCTACTTCGCCGCGGCTGGCCTTCCGACGGCTGAGGAGCTGCGCCGTTCCGCGCCGGGCGAGCGAGCCCGAGAGATGTACGGTCAGGCCCTCGACCACCTGGACCGGGGTGAGCACGAAGAGGCGGCCCGCGCCCTCAGGAGGGCCGAGGCCCACGGTTATCCGCCCCTGAGGACCCGCGAACTTCGGGGCCGGCTTCACCGCGAAGCGGCCGCCCGACTGGCTGAGGCCGGCCACCTGTCCGCTGCCGCCGCCGAATACCGCGAGTCGCTGCTGCATTACCACGACGCGATGTTCCTGGCCGCGGTGACCGGTCCGCGGGACGTCCTGCGCGGCTTGGGCCAGCGCCACCGCATAGCGCGCCGCGAGTCCGGGGAACTGCTGCTGCGGCTGGCGCGGCAGGAAGTCGAACTCTACAGGACCCTCGGTGAGCGGGCCGACGTGGACGCCACGCCTGCCCTGCAGGCCGGCCTGGACGACCTGGAGGCGGCGGCGTTGATGATGGAACAGCCCGGGGAGGCCCACAGCCTGCTGGCCCGGCTGCTGTGGGAGGAGGCCGGGCGGCCGGAGCAGGCCCGCGAGCACTACGAGGCGGCCATACGGGGCGAGAGCGCAGCGGCGGCTCGCGACATCAGCATGGCGGTGAGCGACTACATCCGCGAGTTCCTCAGCGAGGTGGGCCGGGCCAGGATCGGCATACTGGCCTCCATTTTTCTCATCGTCGCTGCCACCGAATTGCTCAGCACCATCGAGAAGACACTCAATCACATCTGGAAGGTCGCCAGGCGGCGGCCCTTCTGGATAAGGTTCACCTCGTTCTGGACGCTCATCTGCCTGGCACCTCTGCTCATCGGCGTCACGATATGGCTGGAGGAGACGATGAGTCGCTACCTGAGCGTGACCTTCCACGGGATGGCCGTGCTGGGGCCGCTTGCGCGAGTGGTGACGACGGCCGGGCGATACCTGCTGCCGTTCCTGATGATGT
Organism: Candidatus Brocadiaceae bacterium; assembly: GCA_003551305.1. Lineage (GTDB taxonomy): Bacteria > Planctomycetota > Brocadiia > SM23-32 > SM23-32 > B1Sed10-231. The sequence goes on along the minus strand of PUMJ01000287.1, from coordinate 21,620 downwards.
GGCTGCTGCTGGTGGCACTCTACAAGTTCTTGCCCCACACCCGCGTGCGGCTCAAGAGTGCCGCCTGGGGGGCCTGTGTCGGCGCCGTGCTGCTGATGCTGGTGCGCCCGCTGTTTTCGCTCTACATGACGAACGCCATCACCTACGAGAAAATGAAGATATACGGCTCCCTGGGCGCGGTGCCCATCTTCCTGCTGTGGGTGTGGCTGCTGTGGATCATCGTCCTTTTCGGCGCGGAACTCTCCTTCACCATCCAGAACCTCGGACTGCTGCGTTACCACGACAGACTGAGGCGGCTCTCGGACGTGTTCGTGGACCGGTACCTGGCCGCGCGCATCGTGCTCTACGTGGCCCGGGAGTTCTGGCAGACCGGTCAGCCCATTTCCGCCGGCCGGCTGGCCGAGATACTGCACATAACCCCGGAGGAGGCCGGCGACGCGGCGAACCGCCTCGTCGAACTTGGGCTGCTGACGCCGGTGGGGGACCAGCGGGACGAGTTTCACCCCGCCAGGGACCTGTCGCGCCTCAAGCTGAGCGAAGTGCTGAGCATCACCGACAGTTTTCGCTCCGAGTCGCGCTCCAGGCAGCCGCAGAACAAACCCTACGAGGACAAGCTGGAGGCGGCCTTCCGGGCGGCCATCGAGGCCCAGCAGGCGGCGCTGGAGGACGTGACGTTCCGGGACCTGCTGCTGCAGTGCGAGGAGGATACCGCCGGGTAGCCGGGCGGGCGCAACGAGGGGCGGCTACGCGGTTGCCTCGCCGCTCACGTACGAACTGGTGCTGGTGCCGCCGTCTTCCTCCGGAGGGCGGCGTTCGAGCAACTGCTTGACGTACTCGTTGTCGCTGGACTGTATTTCGTCCGGGGTTCCCACCTCGACCAGTGCGCTGTCGCGGAAGATGGCTATGCGGTCGGCGATGCGCATGCAACTGGCTCTGTCATGGGCCACCACGACCATGGTCGCGCCGTACTGTCGGTGCAGGCGGAGTATGAGTTCGTCAATACCGGCCGCGATGATCGGGTCCAGCCCGGTGGTCGGCTCGTCCAGAAACAGCGTCTGCGGGTCCAGCGCCAGCGCGCGCGCCAGGCCGGCGCGCTTGCGCATGCCCCCGCTCAGCTCGGACGGCATCTGCTTCTCCACGCCCCGTAGGCCGACCTGGTCAAGCTTCAGCCGAACGACTATCTCGATGACGGGTTCGGCCAGGCGGGTGTGTTCCCGCAGGGGGAAGGCCACGTTGTCCCCGACGGTCATGCTGTTGAAGAGCCCGCCCGTCTGGAACAGCACCCCCATCGAGCGGCAGAAGGCCCGGTAGCCGGCCTCGTCCATGCGCGTGATGTCGGTGCCGTCTATCTCGACAGTGCCGGAAATGGGCCTGTTCAGGCCGATTATGTGGCGCAGGAGCGTAGACTTTCCGCAGCCGCTCTGGCCCATGATCACCAGTATCTCGTGCGACTCGACGTCGAGGTTGACCCCGTCCAGAACGATGTTGTCGCCGTAGCCGGCCACAAGGTCGCTGACCTTTATCATGGGTGCGGCCTCACCTCAAAAGGCACCGAACACAGCCCCGGCGAAGGAGATGACGGGGGACTGCTCCCGGTACGTGTCCAGCATCGCCTGCAGGTCCTCGGCAATCCGGCTCAGTTTTCCGTAGAGCTCGTCGTCGGTCATCAGTTTGCCCAGGGTGCCTTCCCCGCGACTGATGGCGGCGGTCACCGCATTCAGGTCGTCCAGGGAGGCGTTGAGCTTCTCGTAAGCCTCGGCGCTGGTCATCAGTTTGCCCAGCGTGCCTTCTCCGTGGTCCAGGCGCTCCGAGATGCGGCGCATGCTCGCCGTGAATGTCTGGAAGTCATCGGCCAGTTGCGGGTCGTCAAGCAGTCTGGGCACCAGCCCGTCCCCCTCGCGCAACGCGCGCGCTGTCTGCTCCAGCGTCCCCACGGAGTCGGTCAGCCGGTCGTAGAGTTCCTCATCGTGGAGCAGGCGTCCGATGGTGCCGCGGCCCTCGCGCAGGTCGTCGGACATGGCGCGCAGGTTGGCAGCCGTGCCGTGGGCCTCGGCCGTCAGGGCACTGAAGTCCTCGGCCATTTTCTCATCCATTATCAGTTTGCCCAGCAGCCCCTGACCTTCCTCCAGCCGCTGCGCGGTGGTTCTGAGGCTCGCGACTGTTTCCTGCCCGTCCATGACGGCGGTGCGCAGTTGCTTGTAGAGTTCCTCGTCGTGTATCAGGCGGCCGAGCACTCCCTCGCCGCGGCGGATTTCTTCGGTAATGGCGCCGACATCGTCGAAGACGGCTGAGACCCTCTCGAGCGTCTGGGTGGACTCCTCGACGACCTGGGTGATGCTCGGTGCCACGGCGGTCTTGGCCAGCTCATCGGTGTTCTCGAGCGCCTGCGCCTCGGGGTCGCCCCGCTCTATGTCAACGTAGGTGCCCCCGAACAGCGTGCTCATCCTGATGATGGCGCGGTCATCGGCCCGGATGGATACTCCGCGGCGGATGAAGAGGACGGCTTCTACGGGGTAGTCCGTGGGCGTCTCCGTGTGCACTCGCAGTTCCTCCACGGTGCCCACCGCCACACCGGCCAGGCGCACAAGGTCCCCGGTGTCCAGCGTCTGGGCGGCCGTGAACCGGGCGGTCAGCCGGTAACCCCTGCCCAGGTAGAACTGCCAGTTCTCCACGTAGAACGTGGCCAGCCCGAAGATAAAAAGCGCTGCCAGAAGCAGCATCCCCACAAGGACTTTGCGTGCCATGATGACTTTACCTCCACGCCCGTGATTATATCACGATTTGGAACCGCCCGTCGCCCTAAAGGGCCAGCAGCAACCTGCCGATGAAGTAATCCGCGACCCCGATGGCCAGCAAGCTGTGCACCACGCTCTGGGTGGTGCTGCGGCCCACGCCCTCGGCGCCCCCCGTGGTGGTGAATCCGTGGTAGCAGCCGGTCACCGCGATGATGCCGCCGAAGAAGGCGGACTTGACCAGCGATCGGGTCATGTGCTGGGTGGTCAGGTGCTGGAAAAGGACCTGGAAAAACTGGTTCGGCGCCACCCGCACGAACACCCACGCCATGAAAGATCCGGCCACCAGCGCGCACAGATCGGCAATCACCACCAGCGCGGGCGTCATCACAACGCAGGCCACCAGCCGGGGCGTGACCAGGTAAGCCTCCGGTGAGACGCCCATCACGCGCAGGGCGTCAATCTCGTCATAGACCTTCATCGTGCCGATCTCGGCCGCGTAGGCGCTGCCCACGCGACCCGCCAGTATGAAGGCGGTGAAGACCGGCCCGAACTCCCAGATGATGGCCAGCCCGGTCAGCCCGATGTACCGTTCCTGGCCGAACCGCCGCAACTGGTCCCCCCCGTAAAGGACAAGGATGAGCCCGATGAAGGCGCCGAATACCGTCACGACCCAGAGGCTGCGGTTGCCCACCTCGTAAAACTGCTTGAACAGCAGCGTGTGACGGCGGATGGTCTCGTCCAGGTGCCTTATGCTGCGCACGGTCAGTTCGGCGACATCGTAGGTGACCGAGCACACCCGCGCGGCGCTGTCAAGGAGTTCCGACATCGCGCTCGTCCGCTCCCTCCCCGCCGAAAGGTATGTAGAAGAGGCGCCAGCGTCGGCCGGCGGGGCTCCACGAGACCCTGAACAGCCCGAACAGGGCACTGGCATAGGAGCCCTCCTCGCCTACGACTTCTGCAGTACTATCGTAGGTAAAGAGGGACATGAAGCTCAAGTAACGGCCGGCCGGCCCGCGGCGATGATGGTAGAGCCGGGACAGCAGGCGCGTCTCACGGCTGCCGTCCGCCTCCCGGTGGTGTTGGAACAGGTCAAGGATGTCCCGGTAGAGCCGTTTGTAGCCCAAGCCGGGGTCGCGCCAGCCCCGGCTGACGACCCAGAAGCGCCCGGCTCCTTCCGGCTCCTTCTCCAAGGTGGCCAGCGGCCAGAGGGTGATGCGACGTTCGGTGCGTTGCCGGTCCGTCTCCGGATGGGTTACGTACGTGTAGTGCCAGTAGAAAGGGGCCACGACCAGCCCTCGCTTGTCCACCCCTGGTTGGAGCCGGTCCGCGTCAAGCCAGAGAATCGGCCAGAGTATGCGCCGGCGCGTCCAGCGCCGCTCGCTGTCCGGCGCCCCCCGATAGTGGGTTGTGCCCCGGTAGAGGGGGAAGAAGGCGACAGTCTCCTCGTCCTCGATGCGCCAGCGGCCCAAAAGTCCCCAGAACGCCTTCCAGCCCTCCTGCCGGGGGGGTTCGCGCAGGTCGCGGGCTACGCGCATGCCCAGGATTCCGCGCCGGTAGGCCAGCAGCTCGTCGTCCCGGCCAAAGGTGTCCACCCGCATGTGGAAGGGCACGGCCACGAACACGCTGTGATGGAAGCGGCCGCCGGGGTCCAGCCGACCGGACCGGAAAAACGGCCAGAGCACGAAGTGCCTCTCCTGGTAGCCCCGCGGGCCGTCGTAGACCCGCTGCACGTAGAACGGCCAGAGCCGCTTCATGCGCTCGGTGCCGTCCGCTGAGCGTCCGAACCCGAGCACCGGCCAAGGGAAGTCGTAGCGCACGTAGTCGCCGCGCCGGTAACGCGAGTAGAGGGGGAAGAGCACAAAGCTCCACTCCGGCCCCAGCACGTTGTAAGTGACACCCCCCAGCGGGAAAACGGCGAGATAGGGGCCGCGTGTGGCGTCCCGACCCCAGCGGATGACCTGCAGGAAGTGCGCATGAACCGAGTGGTCGTCGGCACGGGAGACGTAAGTGCTCTGCCAGTGGAACAGGGGGAAGAGGCGAAAGGTCTGCTCGGCCTCACCCCGCCGGTGGTTGAGCCCCAGGGGCCAGAGGAACCTGACGGTCACCTTCTGCTCGGTCTCGTTGCGGTCCACCACGTAGAACGGCCGCACCGCGTGCCAGGTTGATGACCCGTCGCACTCGCGGTGGAAAAGGGGGTAGAGCGCCTCGGTGGTGGTGATCGTCTCTGGCCCGTCGGGACCGGCTATCTCGCGCGTCTCGTGGAAGTAAATGGGCCAGAGGTTCACCCGCCCGGCCGCGCACCCGGCGCACAGAAGCGCCAGAAGCAAGACGAGCGCCAGCGCGCTGAATCTGCCGGCGGGTCCGGGCCGCTGCAGAGGCGCCGTTACATCACCCGACGAAGGAGCGACGGCATGGGTAGTAGGGCTCATGTGAGAGTGACGGACCAGTAAGCTTCGTCGAGGAACTGGCGCCAGGAGTAGTATTTCTGCCGGCGCACCTTTAGCCGGATCATGGGATTGACACGGGGCTCGAAGGGGGGCTTTATCAGCGCCATACCGGCCTGTCGCGGCGTGCGGCCGCCTTTCCGCTTGTTGCACTCGGTGCAGGCGCACACCACGTTCCCCCAGGTGGTCTCTCCGCCCAGAGAGAGAGGCACGACGTGGTCCACGCTCAACTCCGTGCTCGGGAACCTGCTGCCGCAGTACTGGCACCGGTTCTCGTCCCGGGCGAACAGGTTCCTCCTGTTCAGGCTGACCCGGCGGTCCGGAAAGCGGTTGTAAAACAGCAGCCGTATGATGCGGGGCACCTGTATGTCGTAACTGACCGTGCTGACCCATTCCGCGTTTTTCTCGGCCAGCCCGTTCTGCCTCTTGAACGCGCTGATCTCCTGCCAGGAGTGGAGATCGTAAAGCCCCAGCCGCCCGTCCTCGATAAAGACGACCTCCGCGATGGCCTTAAACAGCATGCCGAAAGCGCGGCGCGCCGTGACCAGATGAACGGGGACAAATGATCTGTTCAGCACCAGGACACTCGACTGTAACGCTGCGCCGGACATGTTGAACCCCTGCGGATGGCAGCCTGTTTGCCAACTGGAAATATAGGGCACAGCCGGGCGCTTCGCAAGTGACGGTGCGTGCTCTGCCCGCCCTGCCGTTGACACTGCGCCGCCGACTCCATACGATAGGGGCGCATTGCACAGAACGGTGAAAGGAGATGCGATGGACGCCCTCATCCGGAGACTCAACTTCAAGGATGGCCTTATACCGGCCATCATTGCCTCGGTTGAGGGGCAGCCGCTGACGCTGTGCTACATGGACGAAGTGGCGCTCCAAAGGACGCTGGCGACCGGGCAGGTCCACGTGTTCAGGCGTTCGCGGGGCCGGGTCATGCTCAAGGGCGAGTCCAGCGGTCATACCCAGCAGGTCAAAGAAGTGCGCGTGGACTGTGCCGAGAACTCGCTGCTGTTTTTCGTCGAGCAGAAGGTCGCCGCCTGCCATGCCGGCTATTTCACGTGTTACTACCGCCGTTACGACGCGGCGGACGGAGATTTGAAAGTCTGCGAAAAGCGGTTTTTCGACCCCGAGGAAGTTTACACCCAGGAGAATGGCTAAACTGTTTGAAAACCGGGGTTTGCTCGCTATAATATGTACGCGTCAGGGAGGTGTCGGGGACTCCCGGATGAGGTTACTCTTTGTGCAGGAGCGGGAAAGATGGCGAAAGAAGACGAATACCTCAGTTACGAGCAGGTCCTCCACGAACTGCAGATAAACCGTGGCCAGTTGAATGACCTGATCCGCGAGGGCCACCTCAAAGAGCACATCGTCTCGGGTGAGACCAAGTTCCGCCACGCCGAGGTCTCCGACCTGAAGGGCTCAATCGAGAAGCGTCCTACCGTGATGGCCGACGAAGAGGAAAAGCGCCCCACTGATGTTTTGGGCGACGGCGACAGAGCCGAGGACAAAGAGCCCGAGACGGAACTGCTCGAAGAAGAAGAGGGAGAGACCGAGCGCGAGACCGACCTGCTGGAAGAAGTGCCGGCCGGGGCCGAACGGGAAACCGAGGTGCTGGAAGACGATGATGAGTTCGAGTTCGAACTCGAGCCGGTCGGAACCGAAGAAGAGGGTGAAGTGGAGCGACCGCTCAGCGAGGAGTCCAGCGCCAGCGAGTCCACGCTCGAGACCGAACTCGACCTGGAGGCCGTCCGGGAAGCCGGCGCCGAAGAAGAGAGCGAGATCTTCGACTTCTCCGACACGCTCGAGGAAGATTTCCAACTGGAGGGGGAAGAGGAAGAAGAACTCGTCGCACCCGCCGAGATCGAGGAAGACGAAGAACTCATCACCGACATCCTGGAGCCTTCCGAGGAGGAGGTGCCCGAGGAAGACCTGCTCAGCGAGATCATGGATATCGAGGAGGAGGAGGAGCCGGCCGGCGCCGGAGCGGACCTGGGCGACGAAGAGATCACGGCCGACATAACGACCATGGAGGAGCCCACCTTCGAGCCGTCCGAACTGGAAGAAGGCCTGGGCCTGGATGAAGAAGCTGAGGACTTCGGTGATGAGTTCGCCGTGCCCACCGCCGCCCCGCTGGCCGGCGGCCGGGCCCAAAGCGTGGGTGCCGGATGGGTTGTGCTCCTTGTCATCACGCTGGTGGCTCTTGCGGTCGGCGGCATCTGCCTGGTCGAGAACGCCTATGACCCCGGCTACACGGCCGGCCTGCTGAGCTGGCTGCTCTGAGTTCGGATCCCCCACGGACGCGGAATTGAGGGTCTTAACGTCACCGGAGACATCCGGTAGGCAGCAAGGAGATTATGTGTTTCTCGACGGACGGAATACAGGAACCAGATGCGTCGCGTAAGGAGTGCGCCCTGATGCGAAACCGGATTGTGCCGTTTGTGCTGGCCGTTGCTTTTCTGGGGCTGACCGGATGCGCCGAGCTGAGAGACCTCCGGCAGCAGAACGAGAACCTGCAACAGCAGTTGCGTATGTGCGAGTCGGAGCGGGAGACCCTGCTCGGGGACGTCGCCGAGCTTGAGGCCCAAAACCAGACCCTGCGCCAGGAGGTGACCGACGCCCGGCAGGAAGGCCGCCAGCAGGCCGACGTCGTGGCCCGGCTGCGGGATGAACAGGCACGCCTGGAACGGCAGCGCCGCGAACTGCAGAGGCTCGTGCAGGGCCTCTCCGGCGTGGAGGTGGAAAGCCGCCAGGAGGGCAACTTTATCGTCGTCGAAAACGATATTCTGTTCGGTCTGGGACGCACCGACCTGACCGACCAGGCGAAGAGCACTCTGGACGAGGTCGTCGAGTACCTGCTCTCACGACCGGACGTGACCGTAAGGGTGGACGGACACACAGACGGCGTCCCGATCGTTACGGCGCCGTTCGATGACAATTACCACCTCGCGGCGATGCGCGCCCACTCGGTCATGGGATACCTGGTCGAGCAAGGAGTCAACCCCGAGCGCGTCTACATCACCGGCTTCGGACCGAACCGGCCGCGCCTTGAGCCCGAGGAGCCCACAGCGCCGGTCGATGAGAACCGACGGGTCGAGATACTCGTCATGCCCGAGGGCGTCCGCAGCATCGGAGAGATACTGGAAGGCTTCCGGGAATAACGTCCGCCACCGGCGCCGGCCGCTCCGGAACGGCTCAATTGCCCGTTTGAGCGCCGGCCTGGCCCCTCACCCCGTCCGAACAGGAGTCCCTTAGCCGTGGCAAGCACAGTGAAGGTAGAGTGGTTCGGCCGCCCGGTAAGTGTGTTGACGGTGAACGATAAGACCGTCAAAGGCGTGCTCAACGAGGTCACCGACCGTTACATCGTCCTGGAGCGCGGCGGCGCCGAGACGCTCATCATGTGCCATGCCATCGTTGCCATCCGGCCGGACGCCTCGGCAGCCGAGGAGAGCTGAGCGGCCAGCTCAGGCGCGGCGGCCACGGCCGGCGCGCAGAATGCTCTGGAATTCCTCCATGCGCAGGACGACCGCCGCCCCCGTGAAGACGGCCGTCCCCGCCGTCACGCCGGCCGCCAGCCGAACTGCGGCGGTGCGGCCCGCCACAAGCTCCAGCGCGCCCAGTGTCGCCGCCGCCATCACGCCCGTGGCCAGTGTCGTCAGGGCCAGGGTGCGCAGCAGCCGGCCCAGCCCCGACAGCGGCACCTCCCGCCGCAGGAGCAGCCCCAATAACACCACCTGCAGCACCGCGCAGAGCGCCGTGGAGAGCGCCAGGCCCGCTTCGGCCAGCGGCCAGACCAGCGCCAGATTGGCCCCCAGGTTCAGCAGCACCATGCCCCCGGCGACGGCCGCCGGCACACCCGGCCGCTTCAGGCTGTAGAAGGCTCGCGTCAGTATATGGAGCGCGCAGTAAGCCCAGATGCCCACAGAATAGCACAACAGGGCCGTGGCGGTGCGTGCCGTCATGCCGGGGGTGAAGGCGCCCCTCTCGAAAAGCAGGGCCACCAGAGGCTGACGTACGAGGATCATGCCCGCCCCGGCCGGCAGGCCGATGAAGATAACCAACCGCAGCCCGCGCACCACCGAACGGGAGAAGGCCGCCCAGTCCTGCCGCGCAGCCTGGCGGCTGAGCGTGGGGAAGGCCGCCGTCGCCAGCGCCATCCCGAAGATGCCCAGCGGCGCCTGCATCACCCGGTTCGCGTAGTAAAGGACGCTGTTGGCGCCTACCTGGAGCGGGTAGGGTAGAGACAGCCCCGCCAGCCGCAGGGCGCCACCCTCGGCAGGGGCGGCCAGAGAGATGGCAATCACCCCGTCCAGCACCACGTTCAACTGGTAAGCGGCCATGCCCAGGGCCACGGGCGCCATCGTGAGCGCTATGCGCTTCACCTGGTCCAGCTCTCCGTCGAAAAGCGGCCGCAGGCTGAACCCCCTGCGCCGCAGCACAGTTAGTTGGAGCCCAAGCTGCACCAGCCCGCCCAGCAGTATGGCGAGGGCGAGGACGAGAATCTGCTCTCGGGGCTCATCGAACAGCGCCGGCGCGACCGCCACAACGGTCAGGATCCAGATCACGTTCAGCACGACCGGCGCCAGCGCCGGCGCAGCAAAGTGCTTCAGCGTGTGCAGGGTCGCCCCGCCGAACGCCGTCAGGCAGATCAGGATCGTATAGGGCAGCAGCAGGGCTGTCAGCACCAGCGTGAGCTGCCAGAGCGGGTCGAGTTCCAGAACCAGCAGCAGCCCGATCACCAGCACTTCCCCCAGCACCACCGCCACTGTCAGCACGACGCTGAGGACGCCTGCCACGCGACGGGTCAGCCGTCTGGCCTCCTCCGGGGTCTGCAGCTCCAGGCGCTCGCTCAGCACCGGCACGAAGGCCGCGCTGAGGGCGCCCTCTCCGAAGAGACGCCGGAAAAGATTGGGTACCCGAAAGGCGAAACTGAAAGCGTCCCACACGATGCCGGCCCCAAAGAAGGCCGCACATGCCACGTCCCGCACCAGGCCCAGCGCCCGGCTCAGCATGGTCAGCGCGGCGACCACACCGGCGCTGCGGACGAAATTGTCGCCATCCCGCGGCAAGAGGGCCGCTCCGGAAAATCAGGAAAACGAGGGGCTGACAGCGTTATCCCTCGGAGGGTCCCGTCGGCCAGAGCACAACCAGCAGCACGCCGACCACAAAGCCTCCGACGTGCGCCCAGTATGCCACGCCCCCGTGGGCAACTTCCACACCGAGCGTCGCCACGCCCTGCAGGAATTGAAGAAGAAACCACATGAACAGCACCACAAAGGCCGGCAGCTCGACAAGGTAGGGCAGGAAGAAGAAGGGGATAAGCGTTACCACGCGCGCCCCGGGCCACAGCACGGCATAGGCCCCGAGCACGCCGGCTATGGCCCCGCTGGCCCCGACCATTGGAATTTCGCTGGCGGGGCTCAGCACCAGGTGAAGCCCCGCAGCCCCCAGCCCGCAGACCAGGTAGAACAGAACGAAGCCGACGTGCCCGAGTCGGTCCTCCACGTTGTCCCCGAATATCCGTAAAAACCACATGTTGGCCAGCAGATGGAACCACCCGCCGTGCAGAAACATGCTCGTGAAAGCCGGAATTACCGCCGCCCTCAGCAGGTCCGCTTCGCCCCGCAGGGCGCGACTGACCTGAGCAGGCACCAGCCCGTAAGTCATGGCCACCTGCATCAGAGCATCGTGGGGCAGCCTCAGCTGGATGATGAACACCACGACGTTCGCGGTGATGATGGCGTACATCATCAGCGGGGTGGAACCCGAGGGGTTTCTGTCGCGCAACGGCAGCACAGGCGCCTTCCATCGGTCGAGAGCCGAAGTCTGGCAGCGGACGCCGACCAGAGGTCAAGCATACCACAGCGGCGCCGTAGCGAACAAGAGGCGCACCGCACGAGAACCGGCTGCGTTGCCGAGACCTTGGACTTTGGGGCGGCTAAACCCTAAAATGCCCTCCTTGATTCCGCAGGGGGATTAACCACACCATGTCCGACGAGCAGCCGGAGAAGACGCAGGCCGAGCCGTCCGATGCGCTGCGCCGCCGCACGAAGGTTTCCGCGCGTCAGGAGTCAACAACGCTGGCCGTGCCTCCTGCCGGACTGCACCCGGGCCGGTTGGCATATGCCGGACTGTTGCTGTTGGCCGGTCTGGCGTTGCTCTACGTGGTATTGGGCGTCCTGGGGGGCCCCGGGCTGGCGGTGCCGAGCCTGCTGGGCAGCCTCGGCACGGTCGCGCTGCTGGCCGGAGGCGTCTATGTCCTTCTGGTCGGCCTGCTGGACCGCGTCACAGTCAGGGTCTCGCCGGACCACATCGAAGTGACCCATACATTCCCGTGGAAGCGGAGCGGCACGATGGTGCCCGGGGAGTGCCGCGACATACTCATCGGCAAGCCCGACCTGGTGCGGCGTGGCTACTTCTGCCGGGACTGGGGCCACGGGTCTGCTGAGCTGGTGGTCGTCGGTGCCGGAAAGTGTCTGCATTTCGGCGCCGGCCTGCCGCGCTCGGAGCAGGAATGGCTCAAGGAGATGATCCAGAAGCAGTTCAGACCGGCCGCCGCCGAGGAGGAGCCGGAAGCCGATGAAGAGGACATCATCCAGCCCCCGGAGCGCTTCTGGAGGAACCTGGCACGCTACGGCGCCGGCATCCTCGTGGCGGCCATGGTGGCCCTTGCTCTTCTGTTCGCCGCCGGGGCGCAGAGGGAAAGCGTCGCCTGGATGTTTCTGCTGGTGCTCTTGAGCGGCACGGCCGCCATCATCGGCTACCGCAACTACCGCCTCGAACGTTCGGCCAGCGGGTGGCACCGTGCCGTTGTCAAGAGCCTGGCCGGCGTGCTGGAGCTGAAGTTCAGTGCGACCGATGATGCCGGGGTCGTGCGCCAGCTGCCCGATTTTGCATTCTTCGGTGGGCCGCGCCAGCTCTATAACGTGGCCTGGCGCGAGCAAGAGCCCCGAAAGCTGATAGTGTTCGACTACACCTCGGCCCGGCGCTGGCTGCACCGCGACGGCGTGGGTTGCGCCCTGAAGGTGGAGAACATGAGCGGCGACCGCGTCTCCATCCGACCGGCCAGACGCTGGGCCGACTGGCTGCGCTGGGGGGAGCTGCGCATGCCGGAATATGAGCAGTTCGATGCCGACTACCGAACGCGCGCCGAGAACGCCGGCCGCACGCGCAGTCTGCTGGGACCGGATGTCATAGCGGCCATCACGTCCTGGGAGGCCGAGCAGTGCCGTCCCTGGGTCTGCATAGCGGGCGGGATGGTCGGCCTGAGCATGCCGCGGCGGCACGCAGAAAACGACAGCACCATGAGGGAATTCTACGAGTACGGCCGCCGCATACGCGACGCGCTTGAAGAGCGCATCAGGCACCTGCGCGAGCACGCGGCGGTGCAGTGAACCGGCGGCCCCGGGGGGCTCAGCCGGTCGGCCCGCCCAGCAACGTGCCGACGGCCTCGATGATCTGGTCGCGGGTCACCGGTTTGGCCAGCAGGGTGATGGGCGCATACTGGAGTGCCCTGTGCATGAGGGCGATCTCCGGATAGCCTGTCAGGATCACGACGGGCACATCGCCCCACCCTTCGCGGATCTTCTTCAGGGTCTCCGGCCCGCCCATGCCCGGCATCCGCAGGTCGAGCATCACGCAGTCGGGCACCCTTTCGTTGATGAGCCGGAGGGCCTCGGCGCCGTCGGCGGCCGTGCGCACCTCGTAGTCCTCCCGTTGCAGGACGCGGCGGACGAAATCCCTGACGGGCTCGTCGTCGTCAACCACGAGCACCTCCGGGGTGCCGCCCATGCATTGCTGAGCCTCGGCCCAACGGTCCAGCGAACTCTGCTTGAATCGCCAGGTGCCCCCGACCTTGAAGGCAGGAATCTGGTTGTCTCGCGCGAGGCGCCGCACAGTCTGCTCGTTCAGCTTCAGATACCGCGCGGCCCCCCGGGCGTCCAGCACGTCGCTCTCACCAGTCATGCCATGTTCTCCGCTGAGTGTTCAACTCCGGTCTCGTGTTCGGCATTGAATTGAGCATATTCTAAGTTGATTGCAACATCATAGGGCGAAATAGCAGCGCAGTCAAGCAGATTCCCCCATTCCTCCCCCTGCCCGGCCTCCCTGATGGCGCCACCAGTGCCCCCCGGTTGCGTAGCCTGCATACTCCAACATATTGCATTCCAGCCCATCCGTCAATAGCCGCAGGCAGGTCTCTGGAGCACAACGACCACTTCGGTGCAATGGTCACACCGGGGCGGTCGAACGTCCTGCGCGCCTTGCCCCGGTGGGAGGTCCGCGGCCGACCATTGCGCGCGGTGCCGCAAGGCCCTATGCTCTGCGCTTTGCGTCTGCCCCGCTCATCTTGCGGAAACAGGAGCACGCCGTGACCTGCCTATCGGGAGCCTTCCGGGCGCCGGGATGGGAGAACTACCGGATGGACTATCGCCGGCCATTTCGCGGGCTGGAGCCCGTGGAGCAGGAAGTCGCCGTTATTGACCGGGCGCTGGAGGCCCTCCGCGCCGCCGGCATCCTCTCACGGGCGGACTACGACCTCGAGGCGATGCTGGCGCACAGGGAAGGGGTGCGGCGTGCCTTTGACGTCCCCTGGACCGCCATAACACCCCGGATGGAGCGCCTAATCTACGCCATCAACGCCATACACCGGCCCCGCACCATGATCGCAGCCGGCATCTTCTGTGGCTTCACCTTTATCTGCAATGCCGGCGCTGCCCTCGGCCCCGGCAAGAGCTACGATGCCGATGACCTGGTGGGCGTCGAGATAGACCGCGCCGAGGCGCAGCGAGCACGGGACAACGTGCGCAGAATCGACCCCGGCGGCACGGCTCGTGTGGTGGCAGCCGATGCCGTCTCCTTCGTCACGGAGTACCCCGACACCATTGACCTGCTGTATCTGGATGCCGACGGCACCGGCGGGCGGGGCAAGGCGGTCTATCTGGACATCCTGCAGGCCGCCTGCCAGAAGCTGCCGCGCGGCGCCCTGGTGCTGGCACACAACACCGTGAACTGCGCCGACGAGCTCGCCGAATACCTGCACTTCGTGCGCGGCGAGAGCGCCTTCCACCGAAGCGTCAACTGCTTCGTGGACCCCGAGGGCCTCGAAGTGACCCTCAAATGACTCCGTCCGCACGCGGGCCGTCCGCCCGCGTTCGCCGTAAGGCGAAGCGCCCCCCGGCGTCACGCATCGGAGAACGCAACGGTCAGGGTGGAGCGGCAGCAGAATGTTCCCGAGTGCGGCTTGACGGAGCGGGCCGCGGGGTGTAGACTGGTGATGAATCGGGGCGTGGGGCAACGCCCCGGCGTTCAACTATCCTGCTGAAGGGGGTTTGTGATGGCTGAGAAGGAGAAGCAGACGGGGGATAAGCGCAGGCTCGCCGAGACTCACGAGGGGCACGAGGAGCACCTGTGCGAACTCGTGGCCAAAAGGCGGATGGCAGAGGTGGCCCGGCTTTCGAAAGGGGCGCAATTCGTCTGCCATATCTGTGGACGCGCCGCCGCCAGCGCCGAGAACCTGTGCGAGCCCGTCGAACTGTAAGAACCCTCGCGCACGCCAGTGAAGCCCCCGGCTACGGTCGGGGGCTTCTTTCTCACTTCCCCACGAGCACCGGCCGTCAGCGAATCTCCCTCGGCAGGTCACTCCACGTAAACGGACCAACCAGGAGCGCCCACCAGTAGCGGTGCCGCACCCGGCCGTAGAAGACCGGTAGCTCCGCGTAAGAGGCGCCCGAATCCGGGTCCACGGCCGTGGCAATCAGCTTGGCCTTGCCGGCGTGCGTCACCATCTTGAACAGCGGCAGCTCGGGAATCCTCAGCGCGTCCATGAAAGGGATCGGCACGGGCGTCTCGGGCACGCCAAGAAGCCAGCGGCCCTCATCGGTGGAGAGCCCGCCGCTGGCCACCTCCAGAATCACCTCGGCCTCTTCCCTCTCCGAGGTCAGCCTGCCGCCGTTTGCGAGCACGGTGTTGCGCAGTTTCTGCACAAGGTATTCCGCGTCGTAGGCGTCCAGATGCGCCGTCTCCAGGTAGATCACCCTGCCTTCCATCCAATCACCGGGCATGTTGACGAGGGCCGCGTCCACCGCTCCGGAAATGAGCAACTGCTCGGAGGCGGAGCGAGCCGGATGGGTCTCCCGGAAAGCGCCACAACCCCAAAAGACGAGCGTGGCCGACAGCACGGCAACGACGGCAAGCAGACGCGGGCTTTTCATGGCCGCACCTCACGAAGTTGGAGCAACAGAGCTGACCTGCACGATTCGCACGGCGGACACGGGCGGCGCCCCGAGCAGCCGGTTGATTGAGAACATCCGTTCCTCAGAGGCCCCCTCTGCCGCCCCCATTGCATGTCGGCGCAGCCCCCGGCCGGGGGACAACCACTCAGAAAAGACTGGCGGAGAGGGGGGGATTCGAACCCCCGGAGGAGCTGACGCCCCTCAACGATTTAGCAAACCGTCGCTTTCGACCGCTCAGCCACCTCTCCGCGGACCACCCGGGAACTCGGCCAGATCACACACGTCTTCCTGGACCGGCTCCGCGACGAGCGTCTATCCTACTCGAAGGCGACCAGGGTCGCAAGCGCCTACGAGCGTCATGATGCCCCACGCGTGAAGCGGTTTGCCGATCGGATGAAAGAGCAGGGGGTCGAGAAGGTGTCGGGCATCACGGTTCGCCACCTGCAGCAGTACCAGCAGCATCTTCTCGGGAAACCGGCCCCCGTAAGCGTACGGCACAGCCTGTATGCCACCTCCGGGCTGCTCCGCTTCGCCGTCTGGCCAGATTATGTTCGGGAGGCTGCTGGGGGAGGAGATGGCCGAGTTCCTCGGGGCCGCACCGCACCAGCGGACCGAACAGCGCCGCCGCTACCGCGACGGCCACAGGCCCCGCACCCTGACCACGCGGATGGGCCGGCTGGAGCTTCAGGTGCCCCGGGACCGGCAGGGACGCTTCTGCACCGAGCCTTTCGAGCGTTACCAGAGGAGCGAGAAGACCTTCGTGCCGGCCCTCATGCAGGTATACGTGCAGGGGGTTTCGACCCGTAAGGTCAAGAAGGTCACCCGGCAACTCTGCGGGGTGGATAGCTCCCGCAGCCAGATCTCCGAGCTGGCCAGCGGCCTGGGCCAGCAGGGCAATGGCCGCTGTGAGCCTGATGGCCATCGTACGCCCTCCAGGCTGGCCGCTCTCAGGGTATGGTACGCTCCACGTGCCGGCACTGTGTGGATAATGGGCCCATAGTACGCGCCACGAACGGGGAGGGCAAGGCCATTGACACAGCAAAAGGCGGTTGGCATACTCTGTGCTTCGAGCCCCATGGGCCGCTTTCAGCCGTCTGAGGGTGCGGGGGCATAGCTCAGGAGGAGATGACGGATGATTGGCGTCGGATCGAAGTATCTGTCAACCGTCGCGTTTGCTCTCACTGTCACGTGGCTGCTGTCGGCGGTGCCGACCGCCGACACGCTCGATTCAACCCCCATCACCTGGCGAGAAGCGCTTGTCACCATAGATTCTGAACTCAGACCCATTGAAGGGCACGAGAGGCATGCTGTGGGGGTTATGAGTCAGAGAGGATTCGCGTTCTACGGTGACGGCGAGGTGGCCACGCTGAACGCCTGGCTCACGTTCGAGCGATCGGGCCCCGAGACCAGCTACGTCGGCTATGCGGTCTACATGTTTCAGGATGGCAGCACGAAGGTCGCCCGCTTCACGGGAACTGGTGACCCCGCGGGGCAGCAGACAGGGGAGTTCACGCTGCGCGCGGGGACGGGAAGGTACGAAGGTGTTTCCGGTGAAGGTCGCTTCACGGGTCGCGGTTTCCCGCCGCACGGCGACATCTACCTGGACGTGGAGGGGACTTACTCGCTCCCCTGAAGTTCTTGCGGGCCGGGGGGCGGGTGCCTGAGATGGGGGCCGACTGCTCGTGAAAGTGGGCGAGCATCAGGCGTTTCTCCCTGACGACGGCTTCCGGACCCTGTCGTATAGGCCGGACGCGGATTCTCAGCATCCGGGCGGTCCTTACCCCGTGCTTGGCGCCCTCGGTCAGGTGGAGCTTGACCGCGCCCTTGGGGCGGGTCCCGTCGAGGATGCTTCCGCACAGCTCGATCACCGTGGCGTCCCGGCTCACGAGTTCTTCTCTCAACCGGAACCTTCGTCTCTTTCCCGGCGCTCTCGACCAGGGAGAGCACTTGACCGAAGGGGCTGATCCGGTCTTTAGTGTGGGCAGGCTCCTGGCGAGAGTCGCGCGGCTGAATGGGATCACCGCTACCTGCTCTTACAGGAGCCCCCTTCCCCCATCAACAGAAACGCTGTTTTGGACAGCTCCGGGTCAGGTGAGGCCGGCCCGGCGGCGGGTCAGGCGCAGCAGGTCACCCAGTGTGCGGGTGCTCAGCACGTCGGACGGGGCGTAGCGGATGCGATAGCGCGCCTCCAGTTTCGAGAGGATGCGCAGCATCTGGCGGGAGTCCACGGGGATGTCCTCCCCGAGCACGGCATCCTCGGTGGGATCGACCCCGGAAAGGTCCACGTATTCGCCGATGATGTCCGTCAGTTCATGCAGGTCCAGTTCGCGCATCAGTCCTGTGGCAGCCCGGCGGCCACCGCGTAGAAGTAGGAGTGGCTGCGGAACGCCACCGCCCGCAGGCGGCGGTCCGTGCAGCTCAATTCACAGATGGTGTAGTGGCCCTCCTCGCGGGTCTTGCTCAAGGTCAGTGCCGTCATGGGGTGGCGGTTGGGGCCGAGCACCTTCAACGCCGCCTCCTTGGCGACCCAGAGGGTCATGAGGGCGGGCTGCTCCGGGCCGTCACGGTCGGCCATGAGGAGTTCGACCTCGGCGCGGGTGCAAAACCTGTCGGCGATGCGTCCGATCTCCAGCGACACCGCTTCTACGTCAATGCCAACGGCGGCCTCTCGGACGGCCGCGGCCACGGCCGCGTCCTCGCTATGGGCGATGGTCACCGTGGGCGCGGCATCAGCCGGCTCCCCCGCGACCACGACCTCCGGCGCCCCCTCATCTTTGCTCAGGACCTCCACCTCCCGGGCGCGGGAGGCCGGCAGGTCCAGCAGTGAGCACAGGGCTTCCTTGGCCACAACGCGCCCGGCCAGCCAGTGGCGGCGCCGCTTCGGATGACTCATGCCGGCGAGGATGTCGGCCTCTTGTGCACTGAGCCACTCCTCCAGGAAGGCGTTCTGCCCCCGTTCGGCGAGGGCCGCCTCGACCAGGTCCACCCGCACCTCGCTCAGGGCGAGCGCCCCCGGTAGGTGCAGCATCCGGGCGACCTCCATGCGCTGGGGGTTCCACCGCATGCAGCGGCTGATCGCGTCCTCCACCAGGGACCTGTCGCCCTTGACGGCGCGCACGCTGACACACCCGCTGACGCGCTCCCTCACGCGACCCAGGCTTCCCAGCGCCTCGATCTCGTTGTTGAGAAAGCGGTCGTCCAGCGGTCGGGTGCGCGCGCGAACGAAACGCACCCCGTTCGGAGCATCCGACTGGTAGAACCGTATCGCCCGGACCTTGCTCACGTAGTGGGCGGGATTGCCGGAGTGGAAGACATCCGGCAGTGTGCACAGGTAGAGCAGGCCGTCCAGCCGGATGGGGTTGTCGGTGCACGGCGCCTGGTGCACGCGGCCGGCGGCCGTGGCGGCCACTTCCCCGACGATCCCCTCCCGCGAAAGGCCGGAGAGCGAGTTGATGTTTCGGAACATGCCCTGACGCTCCACGGCGATCTCAGTCTCCCAGAAGGGAGCCATGTCCACACCGTGATCGCCCAGTACATCCTTGGCAACGAGCAGCGCGGGCGCGGGCGGCTCCGCGCGCCGGCCGAAGCGCAGGCGGCAGTCGGCATGGCGCATCTCCTGAGGCGTCCCGCCGTCAGGCGGCACAAACATGGTGTACAGTTCGGCACGGAACCACGCGGCGTCTGCATCCCGCTGTTCCAGCCGGGTGCGCGTTCGCAGTTCGCGCTGCGCACCTCGCGGGAAGCGAACCGGCCGGTGCAGCGTCAGGTCCTCCACGTCGGTCAGCTCCGCCTGTGGCTCGGCCAGGGCGGCCGCCGTCTGGGCCATCATCTCCAGCGCCACTGTGCCCGGCAGCAGCGGCTCGGAAGCCACGATGTGCTCTGATACGAAGCGGTCTCGACGCACGTCCACGACGACCGTCCCTTCGGCCCGGTCCTCGTCGATGACCTCCACGTGGTCCAAAAGGGGGTGTCGTGCGCTCTGCTGCGCCGCACCGGCCAGCACGCCGAACGGCTCCCGGCCGCGCAGGGCGGTCGTCTCGTTCGCATCTCCGGCGAGTTCCGCCAGGAAGTACTCACATCCCGCCGTCTCGCTCACGAAGGCGCCCCCGGACTCGCGCACGCGCTGCATCGTGCTGCCCAGCCGTGTCATGCCCACCTCCAGCCAGGGACCGTACAGGAGGTTCAGCCAGCGGCCGGGCCGGCGCCCGCGCATGCCCGCTGTCAGGATGCAGGAGGTCACGTGGCCCACGGCGTAGGAGGCCAGGCCCATGTGCCCCCACCGGCCCACGATGCTGCTCACGTTGACGAACGCTTCCAGCGGACAGTCCTGCAGGGCGGCTATCAGATGGGCCGTCCCGAGCGCTTTCGGGCCGAATCCTGCCGTGAACTCGTCGGGTTCGAACTCCTCGATACTCATCTCCACGAGCGCGCCCACGCCGCTGATGACGACGTCCAGGCGGTCGTGTTCCTCGAGGACCGAGCCGATGAGCCGGCGAACGGCATCAGGGTCGGTAACGTCGCACTGTTTGTAGGTGACGCCGAGGGCGCGCTCTGCGAGGGCCGTCAGATTGCAGGCGCGCTCCTGCGCCCAGACGCGCCGCCAGGCCTGCCGGTCAACTTCTGCCGGCACGATGCGCCGCCCGCTGCGGCGGTGAAGGTCAAGGATCTCCTCCCGGGCCGCTTCGAAGCTGATGGGGGACTCGGGCGGCTCGGCTCCAGGCTCAGGAGGTGCGGAGCGGCCGACGATAACCAGATGAACCTCGGCATTCTCCGCCAGGGCACGGCACAGACTGGCGGTTATGCCGCGGGCGCCCCCCACGGCCAGCACCACGCTGCCGGACCGGGCGGCTGCTCCTTCCAGCGGTGCGGCGTGGTCTTCAGCGCACCAGTGGACCTCGAAACGGCCCTCCGGGGTGTAGCCGATCTCGTTGTGTCGCCGGTCGCAGGTCAACTCCGCCAGGACGGCGTCGGCTACGGCGGTCGGCCCCAGCGCGGGGTCGAAGTCGAGATACAAGGCTTCCACGAGGTCAGGACGCTCGGCGAAAAGGCATCGGCTCAGACCCAGCCCCGCCCCGGCCAGCGACGGCACAGACGGAACCCGGCGGGCACCCAGTTCGCCGCCCAGGGACGTCACCTCAACCCACAGCGGCAGTCCGTCCTCACGATGAGGGGCAGTGCCCAGCACCGCCCGTGCGATGGCCAGCATGGCGCGGCCGCGGCTTTCCAGGCGCCGCCACCATCCCGCGCATTCCGCCAGCGCAGGCGCCTCGTCCTCGCCAAAGGACCACATGTCAATCACGATATCCAGGGCGTCCGGCAGATCGGCCGGAGCCATGTCCGGCTCAAGCAGCAACACTTCGGCGCCGGCTTCCTGCAGACCGCGCTCAAGTGGCTCAGCCGGGCCATCACGCCGGCCCAGCAGAAGTACCGTCCGGTCCCCCAGGGCTGCAGGCCGCCCCTGTGGCAAACGTTGCGTGGGACGCAGCTCGGACACGAACCGCCGGCAGTTCAGGTTCCAGTCGGGCAGACGCCCCGGCGGCCGCTCGTCTTTGGATGACTCGTTCGGCGAGTCCGTGCCTTCTCCTGCGGTCAGGCTGCGGAACCGCTCCACCACGTCCCGCAGTGTCCGCATGGAGGTCTCCTGCACGCGCGGATCGTCTCGCGGCAGCCGGCCGAACTCGCTCTCCAGTTCGCGGACGATCTCGGTCTGCTTGATGGAGTCGAGGCCGAGTTCCGCTTCGAGGTCGAGTTCCACGTCAATGATCTCGGGCGGGTAACCCGTCGTGCGCGCGACGATCCCTATGATGCGTTCCTGCAGTTCGTCAGCGTCTCGCGCTGCCGGCGCCGACGGCGCAGCGCCCTCGCAGTAGTGCTGGTAGTCGAGCCGTACCATGTCTCTGAGGAACTCACCCCGCGCCTGCACGTAGCGCTCGACGGTCTCGGCATCCATGTCGTCGAGGGCCTCTGACACCAGGTCGCTCCGGGGCGGCGCCGCCACGGGCGTGGCCTTACGTGCCGCCGCAACCGGGACGCTGCGGCTGTGGGCGCGCAGCCGCGGCGGACCCGCCAGCACGGCGGCAGGGTTAACAGCCCGTTGAAAAAGCCGTGGTCTGAGCGGCACTCCCAATTCGGGCTCGTCCTGCCCCCCGAAGCTGGGTGTTTGCGAAAAAGCGCTCAATTTGGAGCCTCGCCCCGTGGATGAG
>PUMJ01000263.1 GCA_003551305.1 Candidatus Brocadiaceae bacterium | reverse complement strand
GCGGCCGGTGACGAGGTGCTGCTGCCGCCGGCGCCGGACGGCAGCGGGCCGGCGGCCGGGCTGTTGTCGGCGATGCGCTGGCACCCGCGCGCGGCGTGGCTGGCGGTTCGGCCCGGCCCCGACGAACTCACCCCGGCCGTGGTTGCGAGGTTGCGCGCCCGGTGGCGCCCGGGGGTCCGGGTCTGTGCGGAGCCGGAAGGAACGGAGAACATCGTCCTGTGCGACTTCCGGGCGCAGGGGCTCGTGCAGGCGGCGGCCCTGGCCGCCGAACCCGGCCTCGCAACGCTGCCCGCGCGCGAACAGGCCAGGCGCCGCGACACCGCCGGGCCATAGATTGGCGGAAGGTGCGGAGAGGACGCGACTTCGGCGCCCGGCCAAGCGGGCCTGACGGCCCTGCCGAAGAATTGTCAGCCTGCGCCGATGAACCGTCACCACGCCGACGACGGCCCGTCCGCATGCGACAAGCTGCGGGCTTCGGGACCGGAGAGGGCGGCGGGCAGACCCGGCTGCCGAGGAATTGTCACTCACGGGAGACTCCGCTGGCCCCGTCATTCCGTAACTGTGCTATGTATAAGGTATTACGATTATGATGCCGCGATGGCACATCGCTTGCCCTCTGGCTTAGGGGCCGGTCTGAAGGCCATGGTTTTTTCTTGTGCCAGAAAGCTGGATAACGCCGGTTGAACTTCTCTGTTATGTGGTTCGGGATACCTTGAGAGACGAGCGCTCCCGGTGGAACTGATTCGGATGGACACCGACTACGCGTTGCGCAGCCTGCTGTATCTGGGGCAGGCGCAGGGACGCACCGTGTCTTGTTCCACCGTAGCCGACACTTGTCGCATTCCGGTCAGCTTCGCATACAAGATCATGAAGCGGCTCGTGCTGGCCGAGATGGTCAACCGCAGATGAGGCGCTCGGGAGGCTACAGCCTGGGGCGACCCCTGCGTGAGATCACCCTCGGCCAGGTAGTCCGCGCGATGCAAGAGCCGATATATGTGCGCGGCTGCCTGGCCGAGCCGGAGCCCTGTCCCCGGGAGCATGCCTGTGCCCTGCCGGCTCACTGGCAGGCTCTGCAGGGGCAGATCGGGGCGTTCCTTGACGGGACGACCCTAGCGGATGTGCAGCGCGGCCGCCGGCCGTTCCAGCCCGGCGACAGCGGCAACAACGCTTTTTCACGGCGAGAAAATGACAGACGATAAGGGCAAGCAAGACAATAGGGCCGAGCACAAGGGTGGCAAGCTGCGCCGCCGCACCTTTCTGCAACTGGGCATCGGGGGGCTGCCCATGGCCGCTCAAGGCCCCTGTTCGGGGCGTTGCGCTTCGTCGAGAGCATTGAAAATCCGATGGAGCACTACCCCTCGCGCGACTGGGAGCGCCTCTACCGGGACGTGTTCAGCTACGACCGCGTCTATCACTTCCTCTGCGCCCCCAGTGACACCCACAACTGCCTGCTGCCCGCCCATGTGAAGAACGACGTCATCACACGACTCGGCCCGAGCTTCGGCTACGGGAAAGCGGAAGACATCTACGGCAACAAGGCATCCAGCCGCTGGGACCCCCGCATCTGCCAGAAGGGCCTGGCTATGGTCAACCGCATATACGGCCCGCGCCGCATCAAGCACCCCATGGTGCGCAAAGGGTTCAAACAGTGGGTTGAGGCTGGCTTCCCGCGGGACGAGGAAGGCCGCGTGGCGGAGCAGTACCGACGGCGGGGCGAAGACGAATGGGTGAAAGCCGACTGGGACGAAGCCACCCGCCTGGTGGCAGAGGCGGTGAGCAATATCGCCCGCACCTACTCCGGCCCCGAGGGGCAGGGACTGCTGCGCCGCCAGGACTACGACTCCGCCACGGTCGAAGCCACGGGCGGGGCCGGCACGCAAGTGCTGAAGGCCCGCGGGGGCATGCCGCTGCTGGGCGCCACCCGCATCATGGGCATGTTCCGCTTCTCCAACAGCCTGGCTCTGCTGGACGCGAAGGTCCGCGGCCTGGACCCCGCCGAGGCGCGGGGCGGCCGCATGTGGGACAGCTACTCCTGGCACACCGACCTGCCCCCCGGACACCCGATGGTCACCGGACAGCAGACCATTGACTGGGACCTGGCCGACGCGGAGAACGCCGAACTGGTCATTCCCTGGGGCATGAACTGGATAAGCACCAAGATGCCCGACAGCCACTGGCTGACCGAGGCGCACGCCAACGGCACGAAGGTCGTCACCATCACCGTCGAGTACTCATCGGTCGCCAACAAGTCCGACGAAGTCCTGGTTATCCGACCCGGCTCCGATGGCGCCCTCGCCCTCGGCATGGTGCACGTCATCCTGAAGGAGGACCTCTACGACGAGGACTACGTCAAGAGCTTCACGGACCTGCCCCTGCTGGTGCGCACGGACACGCTGCGGCTCCTGTCCCCGGAGCACGTGATAGAGGACTACCGCCCCCGCGACCTGGAACACGCCACAGTGCTGGGGAGGGACCAGAGCCCGCTTATCGCCGCCGAGCAACCCTCCCAGATAATCCCGGAACAGTTGCGCCGGCAGTGGGGCGACTTCATGGTCTGGGACATGCAAGCCGACGGCCCCCTGGTCATCAGCCGGGACGAGGTGGGCCGCAACTTCGCCGAGCGCCAGGTGGAGCCCGCCCCTTTTGCTGAACACACCGTCACCCTCAAAGACGGCACAGAGGTGGAGGTCAGCACGGTTGGCGAGCTTGTGCGGCAGTACGTGATGGAGAGCTTCTCCCCCGAGCAGGTCGCCCAGCTGACCTGGGCCCCCGCCGGGGCCATCGAGTCCCTGGCCCGGCAGATAGCGCATCACCGCGGCAAGACTCTCATCGCCGTCGGCATGGGGCCGAACCACTTCTTCAACAACGACTGCAAGGACCGGGGCATCTTCCTGCTCTGCGCACTCACACACAACATCGGCCTGCACGGTCGCTCCTGTGGCGGGCATCTTTGCCTACGAGAGATACCGCACCCGCGACATAGACGCCACCATCCTCGCCCGCGCGCCGGAGCGTGGCAATTTCACCCCGGACCGGCTGACGGTGCCCCGCGGGCAGGAGGTGCGCCTCAGGATTCGCAACGTGGACACCATCGCCCACGGTTTCGCCATACCGGAACTCGGCGTGGACGCCGGCGAGATAAAGAGCGGAGAAGTCAGCATCATCTCTTTCACTCCCACGCAGACCGGCTCATTCGCCTTTTACTGCACCGTCTGGTGCGGCGACTATCACCTCCAGATGCACGGGGTGCTCGAAGTGGTTGATTAGTCCCCCGCCTGAAAGAGTGCACCGGGGCATTAGAACCGGAGCAGAACATGACGAGCACAACGGAAACTGTTGAAGTAAGTGACTTTCTGGCCGGCGTCTGCGACCTGATCGTGCCGCAACTGAGGCGCATCGCAGAGGCATTGGAAGCCGCCGACCTGGCCGGCACCCTCGCACCGGGTAAGATGCTGCGCAGTCGTCTCGGAGCACACCTGGCCGCCGCCGCTGAGCCGCCGGACCTGCTTGCCGCCCGCCGCGTCTGCGCCGCAACCGAACTGGCCCACACCGCGAGCCTGTGCCACGACGACGTCATTGACAACGCGCTGCTCAGACGCGGCCATCCGAGCCTGTGGCGCCTCGCCGGTCCCTCCGGGGCCGTACTGATAGGGGACATGCTGCTGTGTGAGGCGACGGAACTGCTGCTGGACACCGAAGACGGCCGGCATCTGCGCTCGTTCTCGGCAAAGTTGAAGGAAGTCTGCCTGGCCGAGACCGAGCAGGAGTTGCGGTGGCGCGCCACAAGACGGGGCCGCTCTTTGCGTTCATCGCCGAGGCATGCGCCGGGTCGGACTGCCGCCGCGCCGAGGCGCTGGAGGAGGCCGGCTACCGCATAGGCACCGCATACCAGCTTGCCGACGACCTGATAGACGTGGTCGGACAGGAGGACGTGGCCGGCAAGACGCTGGGCAAGGACGCCGAGCGCGCCAAGTTCACCCTGCCCGTAGGCGAAGAGCACGACCAGCGCGGCCTGGAGGACCACATCGCCGCTCTGTGCAACTCTGCGGTCGGCTGCGCGCAAGACTGGCCCGCCTTCGGCCGGGCTCTGGACCGTTACTGGACGCTCGAGCTGGCCCCCGTGCTGCGGCGCCACGGCCTGCGCTTTCAGCGCGAAAGGACCTCACCAAGATGAAACTCAGAGGCGGTTACAACGTCCCCCTGCAAGGCCGCCCCGCCGGCAGAGTGGAAACGCTGCCGGAACCCGAAGTGCTGCACTTGCCGCTGAGCAGCCGCAGGTTCGCCTTCTCGCAACTCGCCGCCGAGGAAGGTCAACGCGTGCTGCCGGGGCAGGTCCTGGCGCGGGACCCCGACAACCACGCCGTACCCTTGCTCGCGCCCCGGGCCGGCACGGTGCGGTTGGACGCCGTGGTGGACCACATAACGCTGGAAGACGTCGAGAAGGTGCCCGAGGAGCCCTTCGAGCCCGACGAACAGGACGTGCACGCCCCGCAGGCAGCAGACTCAGCCGGACTGCGACGCTACAAGCTCGTGGAACTCGGCGCCTGGCAGTTCCTGGAAGACGCGTTCACAGGTGACCTGCCCGACCCATTCGGAACGCCAGGGGCCGTCCTCGTCAGCACTGTCCACATGGAGCCCTACGTGGCGCGGGGCGACGTCCAGTTGCACAAGAGGCTGGCCGGCTTCACCCGGGGGCTGCACCACCTGCAGTCTCTGCTCGAGTACCAGCCGGTCTACCTGGTTCTGCCGGACATACGCTCGGAGTTCGGCGAGCGCGTGCGCGAAGCGCTGCGAGGTTACGCCTGGCTGAGGCCCGCCATCGTGCCGCGCCGGTACGGGCTGGACAACTACGAGGTGCTTGCCAGACACATTGAGCTCGAGCGGACTCCGGAAAGGCCGGTCTGGGCGCTGGACGTGGCGGGCCTGCTCGCCGTTGACCGCGCCCTCACCGCCTCGCTGCCGTCCACCGTCAGGATCATCGCCCTCGGGGGGCCTGCAGTCAAGGACCCCGTTCACGCAAAAGCCATGGCCGGCTACCCGCTGGACCGGCTGCTCGCCGGGCGGCTGCCTGAGGGCCCTGCGCGGGTGATTGACGGCGGAGTGTTGACAGGGCGGAGCATGCCCGAGGCCCAGAAGGGGCTGGGTGCCGAATGTGACGGGCTCACGGTGCTGCCCGAGCATACCAGCCGGGAGTTCCTCGGTTTCATGCGGCCCGGCCTGGACCGTCAGTCCTATAGCCGCTGCTTCTTGAGCCTACTGCGCAGCCCGTTCGCCGAACGGTTCAGCTCCGCGCTGCGGGGCGAGCGCCGCCCCTGCATCGGCTGCGGAGCCTGCGAGCAGGTCTGCCCCGCCGCCATCATGCCGCACCTGATCCACAAGTGGCTCTACCAGAATGCCCTGGAAGAGGCGGAACAGAGCGGCCTGCACCTGTGTGTGCGATGCGGCCTGTGTTCCT
Organism: Candidatus Brocadiaceae bacterium; assembly: GCA_003551305.1. Taxonomy (GTDB): domain Bacteria; phylum Planctomycetota; class Brocadiia; order SM23-32; family SM23-32; genus B1Sed10-231. The sequence continues at coordinate 6,887 of PUMJ01000263.1, read as the reverse complement.
ATGTCTGCCCCTCCAAGATCGAACTGCGAGGGCAGTTCGTGGAAGCCCAGCACCTGTCCCGTGCCGAACACGAACCCGCCGAGGTGACCCCATGAAGTGGCTTCTACGCATTCTGGACAGTCAACGAACTGCCTTCCAGGAGGGCGGCAAGCTGCACCGGCTCAAGCCGGTCTTCGACGCCACGGAGAGCTTCTTTTTCTCACCCCCGGAGCGCACGGCGGACGCCCCCACGTGCGCGACCCCCTGGACGTGAAGCGGTTCATGGCCCTCGTCATCATAGCCCTGCTGCCCAGCGTGGCGGCGTCCCTCTACTTCTTCGGCCTGCGGGTGCTTCTGCTGATCTTTGTCTCTTACGCCGCCGGCGGCACCGTCGAAGTGCTCTTTGCCGGGCTGCGCAAAGAGGAAATCAACGAGGGATTCCTCGTCACCGGGCTCATCTTTCCGCTGGTGCTGCCCCCCGCCATCCCCCTGTGGCTGGTCGCGGTGGGCGTGATCTTTGGTGTCGTGCTGGGCAAGGAACTGTTCGGCGGCACCGGCCGCAACACCTTCAACCCTGCTTTGGTGGGGCGTTGCTTTCTTGCCATAGCCTACCCCGTCGCGCTGTCGTCCGGCTGGGTGGTGCCCGGCAGCGGTCTGCTGGGCAGGCTCACTCAGTACGTCAGTGCAGCGCACGTGGACGCTCTGAGCCAGGCCACGCCCCTGGAACTGGCCGAGCGCAACGTTTTTGCCTCGGCCGCCGACCTGTTCATCGGCCGGGTCTCAGGCAGCGTCGGCGAAACCTCCGCCCTGGCCATCCTGGTCGGCGGGCTCTTTCTGCTGGCCGTCGGCGTGGCCAACTGGCGCACAGTTGTCGGCACCCTGGGTTCGTTCTTCGTGCTGGGAGCGCTCCTGCAGCGCCTGGCGCCGGGGAGCTTCGGCCGGTCGGCTGGCACATGCTCGCTGGCGGGCTCCTGTTCGGCGCCTTCTTCATGGCCACGGACCCGGTCACCTGCCCGATCACAGATCCCGGCAAGTGGATGTACGGCACCCTCATCGGCGTGATCACGTTACTGATAAGAAACCTGACCGGATGGGTGGAGGGCGCGATGTTCGCCATCCTGCTGGGCAATATCTGTGCGCCGCTGCTGGACGAGGTCGTGGTGCGACTGCGCACCAGGCGGTACGCGCCCGCATTTACCGAGACCCCGGAGGCATCATGAAGGAAACCGCTCACACGTTGCTCTACGCCGGCGTGCTCGGCGTTGTGTGCGCCACGCTGCTGACGGCGGCCGGCCGGTTCACCGCCCCCTACCGCGAAGCGAACGCCCGGGCCGACGAGGTCCGCCACGTCCTGCGCGTACTGCGGGTGCCCGTTGAGCCGGAAGCACCGGCCCATGAGTTGCTTGATCTGTTCGAAGAGCGCATCCGCATCGAGGAGCACCCGGACCTGACGCTCTACCTCTACGAAGAGAACGATCAGCTGCAAGCCGTGGCAGTTCCGTTCGACGGGCGGGGCGTCTGGGGCCCCATCAAGGGCTTCCTGGCGCTCGAACCGGACATGAGAACCATACGCGGCGTCACATTCCACGAACAGCAGGAGACCCCGGGGCTGGGTGGGGAGATCGTCTCGGCGGCCTTCCGGGAACAGTTCGAAGGCCAGCAGGTCGTTGACGCCGAGGGCAGGCCGGGCATCCGCATTGTGCCGGAAAGCGATCCGGAGGCTCTCAACGAGATGGACGCTATCACCGGCGCCACGATGACCTCCGACCGGGTGGAAGATATGCTCAACGCCACCATTGAGCGAATCGTAGAGGAGCGGCAAGACTATGTCCGATAGTTCCATGAACGCGTGCGGCCTGTGCCAGGGCGAGGGGCTCTCCACGCTCAAGGACGGCCTCTGGCACAACAACCCCATCTCCATCCAGATCCTCGGCATCTGCTCCGCGCTGGCGGTCACCACACGCGTGATCAACTCCCTCGTGATGGGCGCCGCGCTGATGTTCGTCATCGTCATGGCGAACCTCTCGGTCTCGGTGCTGCGCGGGATCACGCCCCGGCGCATCCGGATGATCGCCGAGGTCGCCATCATCGCCACCTTCGTGATACTGGTTGACCAGTTCCTGAGGGCGTTCTGGTGGGAAATGTCCCTGGCGCTCGGCCCCTACGTGGGCCTCATCATCACCAACTGCATCGTGATGGGGCGCGCGGAGGCGTTCGCGCTTCAGAACCCGCCGGTGCTGTCTATGGTGGACGGCCTGGCCAACGGTCTCGGCTACGGCGCCATCCTGGTCATCATCGGCATCATCAGAGAGCTTTTCGGGGCGGGGACTCTGCTGGGCGTCACCGTCCTGTCGCCCGAGTGGTACACTCCCAATCAACTGATGATACTGGCGCCCGGAGCGTTCGTTGCGCTCGGCTTCGTCATCGCCGTCTTCAACGCCATCAACCAGTTCAGAGGGGAGGACAACGGCTCATGAACGCCACTCCCGCCCTCGTCATCCTCATTGCCGCCATCGTCACGAACAACATTCTCCTGGCCAACTTCCTGGGGATGTGTTCGTTCCTGGCCTGCTCCCGCCAAATTGACACCGCGCTGGGGCTGGGCGCAGCCGTCATCTTCGTGCTGACATGCACAACGGTCATCAACCACGTTATCTACCACATGGTGCTCGTGCCGTGGCAGATGGAGTACCTGCAGTTCATCGTCTTCATCGCTGTCATCGCGGCGTTCGTTCAGTTCGTGGAGATGTTCGTGGAACGTTTCACGCCGGTGCTCTACTACGCCCTGGGCATATTCCTGCCCCTCATAACGGTCAACTGCGCCATCCTGGGGGCGAGCCTTTTTATGATCATCCGGGACTACACCCTCGCCCAGAGCGCCGGGTTCGGCCTGGGGGCGGGGCTGGGCTGGGCGCTCGCCATCGCGCTGATGGCCGGCATCCGGCAGAAGATGGGTTACAGCGATGTGCCGCGCCCGTTCCAGGGCGTGGCCATCGCCATGGTCGTCACCGGCGTGATGGCCATGGCGTTCATGGGTTTTGCGGGAATGGTCGACATTCAGTGACTGGGCCGGAGGAATCAGATCAATGGGATTTGTACTGCCGGTCGTTGTTCTAAGCATTCTGTTTGCCGCCCTGGCGGCCGGGCTACTGGTCGCTGAGCGTCTGCTGGTCAACTACGGCGTCTGCACTATAGACATCAACGCCGGGGAGAAGGAGCTGGAGGTCCCCGGCGGCCAACACCTGTTGTCGGCTCTCTACTCGGAGGAGATTTTCATCCCCTCCGCCTGCGGCGGGCGGGGCTCGTGCTCTTACTGCAAGGTGACGGTGCTCTCCGGCGGCGGGCCCGTCCTGCCGACCGAGACCCCCTATCTGAGCCGCTCCGAGGTGCGCAACAACGTCCGCCTGGCCTGCCAGGTCAAGGTCCGCGAAGACCTGAATATCCGCATCCCGGAAGATTTGCTGCACGTCCAGCTTTTCTCGGCCGTGGTGGAGAGCACCCGCGAGCTGACCCACGACATCAAGGAGATACGCCTGAAGCTGCTGGAGCCGGAGCAGATATCCCACCGGCCCGGCCAGTATGTCCAGGTCCAGGCCCCCTCACCCGAAGGGCCGGTCTACAGGGCATATTCCATCAGTTCCCCGGTCTATGAGACGGACATGGTGCAGCTTGTGGTGCGCCTGGTGCCGGGCGGCATCGGCTCCACCTACCTGCACAATCTGGAAGTCGGGGACCCCGTCGAGTTCACCGGGCCGTTCGGGGAGTTTGAGCTGAACGAGGAGCCCGACGTGGAAATCGTATGCGTGGGCGGAGGCTGCGGGATGGCGCCGATGCGGAACATCATCTACACGGTCTACGACCGCTGGCCGGACCGCACCTGCTGGCTGTTTTTCGGCTGCCGCACAACGGAAGACATCTTCTACCTGGACGACTTCGAAGAACTGGCCGAGAAGCATCCTAACTTCCACGTCATCTACGCGCTCTCCGATCAGTTGCATCCGGGTGAAGAGTGGGACGGGGAGACCGGTTTCATCCACCTGTCGGCGGACAAGTATCTTGAGCCCGGCGTGCCCAGACAGGCGTTCCTGTGCGGGCCGCCCCCCATGATTGAAGCCGTCACCGAGGTCCTCAAAGACAAGGGCCTCCAGGACGAGGACATCTTCTACGACGAGTTCTGAGCAAGGCCATGGCACGACCAACCGTCGGGGATATGCTGGAGCGCGCGAGGGAGTTCGAACGTCGGCTCGAGCACTACTACGCCGACCTGCGGGACCGCACCACCCAGGACGGCACCCGCCTGCTGACCTTCTACCTGGCCCGCGACAGGCTCCACCTGCCGGAGGCGCTGGAGTCCTTCAACCGCGCCCAGTTGGAGCGTTTCAAACGCGAACCTCTGGAGAGCGAACCCCCGGCATTCAACCCCGCCAGGTGTTTCGCCGGCAAGAAACTGCCCAACTCGGCCGGGGGGGATGAACTGCTGGCCACGGCCATCGAGTTTGTCGAGATGTTGATCAACTTTTACAGAGCGGTGCTGGACCGGGTCCACGACGAGGATGCCCGCGAGCTGATCCGCGACCTGCTGCGTATCGAGGAAAGCCATGTCATTGAACTGAAAAAGACGAAGGCGATGCACTATTTTTGATGAACACTGCTCAAACAGGTAGGTTCCACAGCTTCGAGCTTCCGCTGCCGGAGCGCAAGCCCCCGCTGGCGCATCGACGCCACCGGGGCGCGCTCCCCAACGCATTGCTGGCGCGCAACGTAAAGTGGTTCTGCGGCCTGCGCTGGGTTGTGATCGGGGCTGTGTTGGGCTTCGGGCTGCTGAGCCACCTGTGGCCGGGCCTGCTGCACCGCCTGGGTCTGCAGAGCCGAATGCTGTGGCCCTTCGCCGTGGCGATCGTGCTGGCTGTGGCAAATGCCGCCTTCCTGGCGCACGGGCGCGCCATCGTGCGCAACGGCCGCCAGGACCGCACACGCGCGAAACTGTGGGCGCAGATACTGCTGGACCTGGTGGTCCTGACGGCCGTGGTCCACTTCCTGGGCAGTCTGGAGACACCGGCACCATGGACATACCTGTTTCACATCGTCCTGGCGTGCATATTCCTCTCGCACGTGCAGTCGCTGCTGGTGGCCGGGGTGGCGGCCGTGTTGTACCTGACGCTGGTGGCGCTGGAGACAAGCGGCGTGCTGGCCACGGGCGGCATCTTTCTGACGGACGAAGTTCGAGCGGCCATCCAGCAATCCGGCCCCCCCCATGGTGCTCAACGTGGCCGCTTCGGTGGCCGTCTGGCTGGTCGTTTGGTACCTGGCCTCGCACCTGGGGGAGATGGTGCGTGCCCGAGACGAGGAGCTGGCCAGCACAAACGAGCGACTGCGGGCGGCCCGCGAGGAGCGCGCACAACACATGCTGCGCACAACGCACGAGCTGAAGGCCCCCTTCGCTGCCATCCACGCCAACGCCCAACTGCTGCTGCGAGGCGACTGCGGCCGCCTGACGGAGGACGCCCGTGAGGTGGTCCGGCGCATCGCCGACCGCTGCCACCGGCTCACTGCCGAGATACAGGAGATGTTGCAACTGGCGAACCTCAGCTCTCCCACCGAACGCCCCCATCAGTGGGAGGACGTGCGGTTGGACGAGGTTATCAAGGCGGCCGCAGCCCGGGTGGGACAGACCGCCCGGGAACGCAACGTGTCCCTGGCACTGGAGCTGGAACCGGTGACGGTCTTCGGCGTCGAGGAGCACATGACGATGATGTTCGTGAACCTGTTGGCCAACGCGGTGCTCTATTCCGAGCCGGGCGGCCGCGTCGAGGTCTGCTGTGCCGCGCGGCAGGACGGCGGGCCCGTGGCGAGCGTGCGAGACGAAGGTATAGGCATCGAACCGCAGAAGGTGCCGAGGATCTTCGAACCCTATTATCGCACGGACGAAGCGGCCCGCTTCAACAAAAACTCCACGGGGCTCGGCCTGGCCATCGTCCGCCAGGTGGCGGAGATGCACAGGATCCGCGTACAGGTGGAAACCGCCCCCGCCGCAGGCACCAAGTTCACCCTGCGTTCTTGGCCCGAGAGCAAGGACGCATCAACCGGAGCACACGGATAGAGGAGGAGTAACGATGGCTTTTGTCCTGGTAGTGGACGACGACGAGGATTTTGCCCGGGCCGCCGCCCGCGTGCTGCGCGGCGAGGGCCATGAGGTGGGCATCGTGCTGGAGACCGACAACGCTCTCCAGGTGATGAAGGACCGCCGACCGGACCTGGTCGTTCTGGACGTCATGTTCCCCGAGGACACCAGCGCCGGCTTCACCTTGGCGCGCAAGATGCGTCACTGCACCGAGCAACTCAAGGATGTCCCCATCCTGATGCTCACTGCCATCAACACCAGGTTCCCCCTGGGGTTCGGCAAGCGGGACATTGACGACAACTGGCTGCCCGTCTCCGACTTCCTGGAGAAGCCGGTGGACCTGGACGCCCTCTGCTCCAAGGTGTCCGAGATGTTGGCCCAGGCAGGTTCTTCGTCCTGATTGAAGGAAAGGAGCACGGCATGAGCAACCCGCCAGATGCCGGTGTGCTGCCCCTGCACAAGGCCGGGTTGCGGGCGTTGCGGGCTTTCTCGTTTCCGGTCTCGGCCCTGCCGGTGTTAATCGGCGCCCGGGCGGCCGCCCCGCTGACGCAGTGGCGCTGGGACGTGGTGGCCTTGTTCGCCTTGACCACGCTGTTGCTGCACGCCGCCGGCAACCTGCTGAACGATTACTCCGACTTCCTTTCGGGCGTGGACCGCCCCTCCGAGCGGGACGAGGGCCGGCCCGGGCGCGTGCTGGTGCGCGGCCAGATGACACCTCGCCAGGTCCTGCTTGAAGCGGCGGCGTGCCTGGCGCTGGCCACACCGGCGGCGGGCTACTTGCTGTGGC
>PUMJ01000189.1 GCA_003551305.1 Candidatus Brocadiaceae bacterium | reverse complement strand
TACCGTCTACTGGCTACCGTTCTCCGGTGGTCTGTTGCCGGCGGCGCACCGTCTTCCGTCTACTGTCCTGTGTCCTCTGTCTTCCGCCTACTGACTACCGTCCTCCGTCTACTGTCTTCCGTCTACCTTCTCCCGTCGTCAACGAGGAACCCGTCGGGTTGTTTGAGCATTGTGCCGAGCATGCGACCGACTCTCTTGCTTTCGCCGAGCAGGCGTGCGTGAGTGTCATCGCTGATGTAGCCGCAGTCGCGGGCGAAGTCGAGCCAGGTCTGGGTTTCCGCGTTCTCGGCATCGGCGTCAGTCAGCTTGCTGACGAAGTGGTTCGGGTAACGACGCTTTGCCCATGACTCGCGCAGGTTGGCGCAGACGGCGCGGGATGAACGGCGTATCTGGTCGGTGAGGGAGAACTGTTCCTCGCGAGGCCACGTCTTGGAGGCGGCGAATACTTCCATGGCCAGGCGGTATGCGCGCTTGTAGACCTCGAGGTCAGCCGCCGACCGGGCGAGGTTGCCGGTGTTCGGTGGCCGGTTGTCGGTGGTCGGTGGTCGGTGGTCGGTGGGCGGTTGTCGGTTGTCGGTCATCGGTTCGTCTTTCGTCCTCCGTCCTCTGTCTTCCGTCTTCTGGCTACCGTCTACTGGCTACCGTTCTCCGGTGGTCTGTGGCCGGTTGTCGGTTGTCGGTGGTCTGTTGCCGGCGGCGCACCGTCTTCCGTCTACTGACTACCGTCCTCCGTCTACTGTCCTCGGTCATCCGTTTCCTTCAACGTCAGTTTTCAGACTTCACGATCCGCAATTCAGCGTCGTCCTCGCTGCGCTGCTCTTCGCCGAGGCGGAGGGCGTTGATGGCGAAGGCGCGGGCGAGCAGCTCGAGCGTCTCCGGGATGTCAGGCTCCAGGGGCTTGCCGTTGGTGCGCTTCTCGACCTCCATGCGGCCCAGCAGGCGGCCGTTGTCCCGCACGGGCAGGTGGGCGGACCAGGTGGCGTGGTGGCCGTCCGGGGAGGCCTCGCCGTTGCGCAGCCAGCGGTAGCGTCGCCGCGCGCCGACGGGGGGCAGTTCGGCGTCGCGCAGCATCAGGTCCACCTCGTCCAGCCCCATGCGGTCCGCCGCGCGCGCCAGCAGGTTCCACAGCTCGTCCACGCTGTCGGCGTGGCGCATGCTGCCGGTGGCGACGTAGGCGGCGGCGCGGCGCTTGGTCTGCTCCTTCTTGCCGTGCACGTAGCCCCTGAGCTTGCGCTTGAGGCCGGCCAGCTCGTGCCGCCCGATGGTGCGGAAGGCAAGGATGGTGACGGCGGCGAGGACGCCGAGCAGGAGGGCGGCCTGGAGGCTGTTGGAGGCGGTGAGCAGCAACGCCACGGCAGCCAGCACGATGCAGGCGCCATAGACGGCGAGGGCGGCGTGGCGCTGGGTGAGGCCGAGTTCCTGGAGCTTGTGGTGCAGGTGCTGGCGGTCCCCGGCCATGAAGGGCAGGCCCTTGGTCCAACGGCGCAGGATGGCCAGGGAGGTGTCGAAGATGGGCAGGCCGAGGGCGATGGCGGGCACGAGGAGCGCGACGACCATGGGGCCCTTCTGCGCGCCGAGGATGCCGATGCTCGCCAGCAGGAAGCCGAGCAGGAGGCTGCCGGAGTCCCCGAGGTAGAGCGAGGCGGGGGGGAAGTTGAGCACCAGGAAGCCCGCCGCGGCCCCGGCCAGCGCGAGGGCGAGCACGGCGGCGGAGGCGTTGCCCAGCAGGACGGCGCAGGCGGCCATGGCTGCGGCGGCGAAGAGGCTGACTCCGGCCGCCACGCCGTCCATCCCGTCTATGAGGTTCACCGAGTTCATGCAGCCCATGAACCAGAAGAGCGTGACCGGCGCGGCCAGCCACGCCAGCCCGAGCGAGGGGCCGAAGGGCGTGCTGACGCCGCCGATGCGAAACCCGCCCCCATACATGGCCGCGGAGATGAGCCCGAGGAGGAGGAACTTCCAGCGGGCCCGCAGGCCCCACACGTCGTCCACCATGCCCGTGAGCAGGACGGCGGTGGCGCCGCCGAACACCCACCAGAACTCGGCCTCGGTGAGGCAGGAGTCGGCGAGCGCCTGGCCGGCGAGCAGACAGCCGGCCGGCAGCGCCATGAAGAAGGCGAGGTAGACGGCCACGCCGCCGAGCAGGGGGACGGGGCGGGCGTGGAGCTTGCGGAAGCCGTCCGGCCGGTCCACCGCGCCCCTGTCCCGGGCGAGCCTGCGCACGAGGCGGCCGGCGGCGTAGCTTATCGCCACGGCCGTCCCGAACGTCAGCGCGTATGTGGTCATGCCTGCCATGGTCTCTCCATGTAAAAGACCGCGCCCTTTTCCCCTCCCTGTCCATCGGCACCGGCGGGCTGCGCCCGCAGCGAGCCGGCTATCATCTCCGGCGTCTCGCGGAAGAGCCTGCGGGCCGTCCCCGTCCCGAACCGCCGGGCCACCTCCCGCAGGGCGTCATGCATAGCCGGGGCACGCCGCCCGCGGGGCCGGTGGGCGTCCCCCGCCACAAGGTTAACGATCCCTTCCTTGATGAAGCCCAGCGCGGCCGCCCGCGCCTCCTTCCCGAACCGGCCGAGCAGCGAGCCAGCCGTGACCTGCACGAGGCAGCCGGCGCGGGAGAGTTCCGCGAGACGGCGCGGCCTGCGCCGGAACTCCGGGTGGCG
>PUMJ01000225.1 GCA_003551305.1 Candidatus Brocadiaceae bacterium | reverse complement strand
GACGGCCGCCGCGCTGCCGCCGCTGGAGCCGCCCGGGATGCGCTCTTCGTCCCACGGGTTGCTCGTCACCTTGAAGGCGCTGTTCTCGGTCGAGGAACCCATCGCGAACTCGTCCAGATTCGTCTTGCCGATGATGACGGCGTCCTCGGCCAGCAGTCTCTCCACGACGTGGGCGTCGTAGGGCGGGCGGAAATCGGCCAGCATCTTCGAGGCGCACGTCGTGAGCACGCCGCGCGTACAGATGTTGTCCTTAACCGCCACGGGCACGCCGGCAAGCAGGCCCATCACGGCGCCGCTGTCACGTTTCTCGTCCAGTTCGCGGGCCCGGCGTCGGGCCTCGTCTTCACAGACCGTCAGAAACGCGTTCACGGCGGGTTCGCAGCTTGCGATGCGGCCCAGGTGTTCCTCCACGATTTCGGCGGCCGTGGCCCGGCCGGACAGGAAGGCGTCCCGTATCTCCACGGCCGTTAGGGCTGTGTGTGTCATGGTGTCTCTGTACGCGATGAAGCGAGTGAGCAGGGAGACGGCATTTTAGCCCGACCGGTCCGTCCGCGCAAGCCGTGCGGCTCGATCAACACACAAAAGAGAAGGCCTGGCCGCCGGGGGGTAGCGGCCAGGCCGACGGAGGCGCCCTTTGCTTGTGGGCTATTGCACGAGGGTGTAGAGGCTGTCCTCCGGTAAGGTGATGACCAGCCCGTCGGCGGTCGTCTCCGTCTCGATCGGCCGGTCCGTGGAGTAACCGTTTTCGTCCAGCACGACGGCACGGCGCCCGGCGGCTGGCCGCAGCGTCACGGAGGCGTCTATGCGACGCACGTTGAGCGGGTAGCCGCCCAGGTCCGTTATCCGCCGGAAGTCGTTGACCGGTTCGGTCCGGAACCCGTAGGGCAGGTCCTCGGTGCCCGTCTGCACCAGGATGCTCTCGGACTCGGCCAGGGGTCGGCCGTCCAACGATATGACCATCACCGCGCCATACTCGTTGTCGCTCCGGATGCTCACGTTGCCCAGCTCAATGGGACCTGCCTCGCGCAGGAAACCAGTGGCGCCCTGCACGTAGGGCGTGTCTACGGTGACAAGGCCCGTGGTGAAATCCCACTCGAGTTCCCGCGTCATGCTCTGGACGCGGACCGTTTCCGGGTCCACATACTCACTCAGGTCCACCGACTCCAGGCCGCCGGCACCGTCGGTGAAGCGTCGCACAACGCGGCCGACGAAAAAGGCCAGCCGGTCGTCAACCCGGGCCTCGCGGTCAATGGCGCCCTCGAGCTCCCCGATGCGGTCGGTCCACAGGGGGTCTCGGCCGCTCAGTCCGTACATCTCGACGCCCTGGAAGCCGTAAAGCTCGTCCAGGTTGATCCGCTCGGTCACGGCCGGCGGCGCCTCCTGGACGTAGCCCTGCCGGTAGGCCAGGGCGGCGGCCGGGAACTGCCCCAGGATGGACGGCACGTTGATGTCCCAAACGGCCATCGGCACCTGCCAGAGCTGGCTGTCCAGCGAGAAGAAAAGCCAGCCATCCACGCCCATCATCGAGGCGTATGTCGAGACCAGGAACGGCCATTCCACGCGGTAGCGGTTCGGCCGGCACCAGTTATTCTCCGTGAACATGTAGGGGTGGTCTTCAGTGTGCACCACCATCAGCGGAGCGGGCACGGCCGGGGGTTTCAGGGCGGAGAAGTCCCGGAACGTGTCGCCAACGTCTATGCTGTGGAACCGCTCGGCGCGCGGCTCGTAGTCCACGTCGAAGTAGATGTTATCGCAGATCGCGTCGCTGGGCGTGTAGCTGTAGTGTTCGAGCACGCCCAGGTTGCGCGGGTCGGCCGTCTTCCAGTTGCTGGCCGTCACCAGGTTGCGCACGCCCAGTTCCTCGCGCCACGTGCTGATCATGTGCTCGTAGAACTCACGGGTTGACTCGACCATGAACTCGAGCTGGTCGCGCGCCCGGCGCGGGTTGCGCTGGTCGGCGGCCCAGTCGGCCATCGTCAGTGACCCGATCCCGTAGAGGCCCAGGCGGCCCTCCTCGGGTCGGTCCTGGCTGGCCTCGACGAACTGCGAAGGCGGACTCTCCGGGCCCCAGGACTCCAGCGCCGCCTCGATAGATCCGTAACGCTCGGCGGCCCAGTCAGCGAACGCCCGCTCGATCAACTCCTGCTCGTGAGGTATCAGATTGTCCGGTCGGAACGTCCAGAACAGCAACGAACTCTCGTTCTGCACCTCGACGAACGCGACCGCCGGGTCCTGCGACATCGGCCGGCCCGTGTAGGGGTTCTCGGTGTTGAGCAGCCGGTCCACAAAGCCGTTGAAGAACTCCTGCACCGCCGGGTCGTAAAACAGACCCACCAGGGCCTGCGTCCCGTCGCCGTAGCCGGGCACGTTCTCCTCGGTCAGTTGATAGGTGCCTGACGTGTGCCACCACAGGTGGCCCAGGTAGACGTAGATGCCCTCGCGCTGCAGGGCATAGACAAGGCGGTGCACGCGGTCCAGGCGCTGCTCCAGCGATTGCTCGTTGCCGGTCCGGTAGTCGCGGAACAGACTGCCCATCTGGAGCCGCACCAGGTTGACGCCGTACTTGGCCAGCCTACGCGCCCAGTAGTCCTGCATCTCCGGTTGCATATTCACCAAACCGCCTCCCTGCACCATCCAGAAACGCACCGGCTCGCCGCTGCCCAGCGCAAAG
>PUMJ01000241.1 GCA_003551305.1 Candidatus Brocadiaceae bacterium | reverse complement strand
TCCCGATGTTTTCTTCCATTTCTTCCATGGTTGATATTCCCACAATAGCGCTGCTTACCGGGAAACTCAAGGCATAGCCGAGCGCTTTTTCCATGCTGTTAAGGCCATTGTCCTTAAATATCCGGCCATAGGCTGCAATTTTCATGGCAATAATCCCCATATCCTTCTTTTTAGCTAAAGGAAGAACTTCTTCCTGGAAGGGTTGGTAATAGGGATCGGCCGGGTTTAGAGAAAGTAAAATACAGTCAAAATCATAACTCTCCAGCGCTTTTAGCAAAACCGCCGGATTCTTGTGACCGGTAACCCCGGTAAAGCGAATTAACCCATCCTGCTTTAACCTCTCCAGGGCTGCCAGGGCTCCGCCATCAGCCATAATCTGATCGAGTTCATCAGCTGAATGAAGCCCGTGAACCTGCAGAAGATCCAGGTGATCGGTCTTAAGCCTTTTCAGGCTTTGATGAATAAGTGCCATTGTGCCTTCGTAGGTGCGATCAAGGGTTTTACTGGCCAAAAATACTTCGCCGCGGCGATCCTTAATAGCCTGGCCGATATTTTTTTCACTGCTGCCGTAGCTTGGAGCGGTATCAAGATAATTAACCCCGAGATCCAGGGCCCGGTGGATTATTCTTTCTGCTTGATCACCGCGCTCTGATGCAGCTATAGTAAAGGACCCACCCAGCCCTATAATACTAACCAGTTCACCGGTTTTGCCCAGTTTTCTTAGCGGCATTCCTTCCCGGCCCTTTTCTACTTCTTTTTCCTTTGTTTCCTCTTCCTTTGTTTCTTCCTTTACTGGCTCTTCTTTTTCCGCTTTTTCAGCTTCTTCCCCGGCCTCTTCTTCATCTTCTTGATCAAGTCCTATAAACCTGGCACAACCGGCCAGCCCCAGGACAGCCACTGCTGCCAGGATCAGCCTGATTAGCCTGCGCCTGCTTAACTTTTTGGTCAATCCCTTGCTTATAATATCTTCACAGCTTTCTTTTTTAAAGTTGAACATAGCTTAACCTCCTTAACACCCCGGTCAAAAGTCTTTCAATATGGCCGCACCGGGCCGATCGGCCTTCGGCTGTTTCCCCGGCTACCATTATATTATATAAATTTGTGTTTTTCCTGTTAATTACCGGCATATGATCATATAATTAAATAAGAAAAACAAATTCTTCTCTTTTTTCATTGATCTTAATGGATCACCGGTTTTGTGCTGTCTGGCAATGTTTCATGGCCGGTCGGTGATGCCAAAGCTCCTGGAGGTTGATTACACTGATGCTTAGTACATTATTCTACCAACTGCGATCGAAAATGGGCCGGAAGCTGGTCATCTCGGCCCTGGTCGTCTTGGTCATAGGAACGGGCCTGCTGGTTGTTCGCCCCTGGGCTGTGCCCCATCCCGACGATGTGGTGACCGTGCAGCGCGGTGAATCGATCCAGGCAGCGATCGATGCCGCCGAGGCAGGAGATGTAATCTTTCTTGTCCGCGGTGAATTTAACGAAAGCATTGTGATTGACAAACCACTGACTCTGCAGGGCAGTGGTGTGGGGAGAACAGCCATTGACGGCGAAAGGGGTTCCGGGCCTGTCGTGAAAGTTTTATGCCGGGGCACCGGCCCGATTGACATCAAGATTGAAGAACTGACCATAACGGGGTCTGGTTTGGGCAGCATCGTCGAAATTAGCGGTCAGGGCAGGCTGGAACTGAAAGACTGCGCCATTTCGGGTCGTTACCAGGGGGTGCAGGTCTCCGATTTGGCCAGGATCATTCTCACCGACTGCACCGTATCTGACAGCTCCCAGCGTGGTCTGACCCTGACAGATGCAGCTCAGGCCAGCATTACAGGCTCCCGAATTGAGGGAAACGGTCGCTTCGGTCTCTGGCTTGAAAGCTCTGCCCGGGCTGAAGTATCCGACTCTGCGGTGTCAGACAACGGCAGTCATAGCTTCTGGCTCCGCGACCAGGCACAGGTTAAGCTTACCGGTTGCTCGATCTCCGGTAACCGGGGGCATGGAGTCTGGCTGATGGGGCAGAGCGAAGCGCATTTATTAAAGTGTCAGGTCACTGGGAACAGCGAAAGCGGAATACTGGCAGAAGATGCGGCCAAAGTGGAGTTGACCGATAGCAATATAATGTCCAACTGGTACGGGATTGAGCTTGACTCAAAAGCCCGGGCTACTCTTACCGGCTCCACTGTTTCTCAAAGCAGAATCAGCGGCATCAGTGTCCAGCACTTAGCCCACGTGGCCATCTCTGCTTCCAACATCTCTGACAACAGCAGGGGTTTGTGGCTCAGGGGAAAGGTGGAAGCAGAGATCATGGACAGCCTTATCGAAGAAAACGAGATATTTGGAATTTATTCCAGGGATGAGGCTGAGGTTTCCGGCAGCGGCAACCGGTTTCGCGGCAACGGGGTCGACCTGGTAGGCAACCTGCCGGGGACGTTGCGCATCCCTTTAAGAGAACCGGTCGAGACCAGGATCACCTGGCCCGATGAAAACTATGATTCTCTCCAGGAAGCGGTTGATGCGCTGGTTCCCGGCGGAAAGCTCCTGCTTGAGCCGGGAGAGTATACCACCGGACTTACTGTGGGAAAGGAAGTGGCGATCGAGGCTGGTGGCGGACAGGTAACTCTGAGGGGAAAGAGCGATGATCTGCCTGTGCTATCGCTGGTAGATGGAGCCGATCTCCATCTCTCCGG
>PUMJ01000247.1 GCA_003551305.1 Candidatus Brocadiaceae bacterium | reverse complement strand
TCTGCGACGAGCCGGTCACCAGCCCCGACTTCTACCCCACGCTGCTGGAGCTGGCCGGGCACGACCCGCTGCCCGAGCAGCACTGCGACGGGGTGAGCATAGCGCCGCTGCTGCGCGGCGAGGCGCCGCCCGAGCGCGACGCCATCTTCTGGCACTATCCCCACTACGGCAACCAGGGCGGCACCCCCGGCTGCTCTGTGCGCGCAGGGGACTGGAAGCTGATCGAGTTGTTCGAGGACGGCCGCCTGGAGCTCTACAACCTGCGCCATGACGTCTCCGAAGACAACAATCTGGCCGAAGAGGAACCCCGCCGCGCCGAATCTCTCCACTGCTTGCTCACCGAGTGGCGCGAAGAGGTCGAGGCCATCATCCCGCAACCGAACCCCGATTACGACCCGGCCGACTGGCCCGACGTGAATCCGGAGGTGTGAACATGCCGAGCACCGATCCGCAAAGACCGAACGTGATCGTCATCCTGACTGACGACCAGGGCCCCTGGGCGATGGGCTGTGCCGGCAACGAGGAGCTGCGCACGCCGAACCTGGACCACCTGGCGGCCACGGGCATCCGGTTCGAGCACTTCTTCTGCGTCTCGCCGGTCTGCTCCCCGGCGCGGGCCTCCCTGCTGACCGGCCGCATTCCGTCCCAGCACGGCGTGCACGACTGGCTGCGCTCCGGCAACTCCCCCTGCGAACCCGACCGCGACGGAGAACTCACCGAGTACCTGGCCGGTCTGACCGGCTATACCGAGCTGTTGGCCGGGGCCGGCTATGTCTGCGGAATCAGCGGCAAGTGGCACCTCGGCGACTCCCACCATCCCCAGAAGGGCTTCACCTTCTGGAAGGTGCACACGCGCGGCGGCGGGGACTACTACAACGCGCCCCTGGTGGCGGACGAAGAGCGCGTCTACATGGAGCCGCGCTACGTGACGGACGCCTTCACGGACAATGCCCTCGAGTTCCTGGATTCGCAGGTCGGTTCCGACGCCCCCTTCTACCTGAGCCTCCACTTCACGGCGCCCCACAGCCCCTGGCGGCGCGATCAGCACCCGCCGGAGCTGTTCAACCGCTACTACAGCGACTGCCCCTTCGCCTCCGTGCCGGATGAACCCCGGCACTCCTGTGCCCGGCCCCACCGGGAGTTCTTCTCCAGCCCCGAGACGCGCCGCGAATACCTGAGCGGCTACTACGCCGCCGTCGAGGCCATGGACGCCAACGTGGGCCGCGTGCTCGACTGGCTGGAGCGGCATGAGCTGCGGCAGGACACCCTTATCTTCTTCACCAGCGACAACGGCATGAACATGGGCCATCACGGCATCTGTGGCAAGGGCAACGGCACCCGGCCCGTCAACATGTTCGAGACGTCGGTGAAGGTGCCCACGCTCATCAGCCGGCCGGGCCACGTGCCCGAAGGCGTCGTCAGCGACGGGCTCTACAGCCACTACGATTTCATGCCCACCTTGCTGGACTACCTGGGCATACCGAACCCGGAGGCCGACTCCCTGCCGGGGCGGAGCTTCGCCCCCCTGCTGCGAGGCGAGCGGGAGGCCGGCCGCGACGAGGTGGTCGTTTTCGACGAGTACGGTCCCGTGCGCATGATCCGCACACGCGAGTGGAAGTACGTCCACCGCCACCCCTACGGCCCGCATGAGCTGTATAACCTGGTCCGGGACCCCGACGAGCGCGACGACCTCTACGGCTGGCCCCGGCACAGGCCGCTCATTCAGGAACTGCGCTCGCGGATGGACGGCTGGTTCGAGCGCTACGTGGTCCCCGAGCTTGACGGCAACAGGATGCCGGCGCTGGGCTACGGGCAGGACGGGCCGGCCCGGGAGCAGAACGAGGGCGGCCGTCCCTTCGCGCGCGACTTCTGCGGTGAATGGTGGCGTGAGCCGAGGTCGGCCTGGCTCAAAGGCGAAGGCGCCGCTGATGGTTGACCACGCCCCCGAGGGTGCTATCCGCCGGGGTGTCCCCAGCACGGCCAGGATCGGCCGGCAGCGCCTCATGGCCGCCCGTGGGATGCGGCGGCGGCGAGCACCGCGGGTCGCTTCTCGAAGCCCTGTGGCGGTCCTTCAGGCGCGGACGGCTTGGCGGCCTTTGCTGCCCGTGCGCAGGATCAGCGCCGGACCGAGACTTGCCATCAACCTCACCAGCGTCGATACTTTAGCCGTAAGCGCGCTCGCGAAAGCCCCTCGACCGGCTCATCATGGTCGGCAAATGCCGCGAAGTCGAATCCTGAGCACTCGAAGGATTTGACAGAACAAGCTGCACCGGGTAGTCATGCTATTCTGTCAACTTGACTCGGGGCGTCCCTTTCTCACCATGCCCGTGTCCCGGTCGCATGGTTCGCGTTGCCATTGCGAGTTCGTCTCACGGCGAACCAGGATGTGTGCGCCCCGGGCGCACCCCGAAACGGCGCAACAGGGCTTGGAAAGACGTTGCGTCCTTCCGGCGTCGCCGCTGAGTGATCGCCAGGAAGACCATCGAGAACATGACAATGCAGCACCAATCACTCTCCCCCCGGCTCCTTCTTGAGGCCCGACTTGCGCACCCCACTCTCTGACAATCACGTTGAGCTCGGCGCCCGGATGGTGGATTTCGCCGGGTGGGAGATGCCGGTTCAGTACGCGGGCATACTCGGGGAACACCGGCATACGCGGACGCGGGTCTCGCTTTTCGACACGTGCCACATGAGCGAATTCATCATCCGGGGACCGGGCGCTCTGTCCGCCTTGCGGGCCGCGCTGGCCTGCCGGGTGGACGGTCTGCAGGTCGGGCGGTGCCGTTACGGCTTCCTGCTGAACGCCGACGGCGGCATCGTCGACGACCTGATCTGCTACCGGGTCGAGCCGGAGGAATACATGATCGTGGCGAATGCCGGACGCCGGGAGGCTGACGCTGCCGCCCTGGGTCAACGGACGGGCACGAAGGCGGAGTTCGCCGACGCGTCCGATGAGATGGCCAAGATCGACCTGCAGGGCCCGAACGCCCTGACTGCCCTGCTGGCCGTGGCCGGCCCGGCCGCGCGGGGACTGCCCTACTATGGCTTTACCCGCATCGAGGTGGCGGGCGTGGACGCGCTGGTGAGCCGGACGGGTTACACGGGGGAGCTGGGTTACGAGCTGTACGTGGCCCCCGAAGACGTCGTCGGCCTGTGGGAGCGCCTGCTGGAACTGCCGGACGTGAAGCCGGCGGGGCTGGGGGCGCGGGATACGCTCCGGCTGGAGATGGGCTATTCTCTTTACGGACACGAGCTGGACGAGTCAACAACGCCGCTGGAGGCCGGGCTCCAGTGGGCCCTGCCCGCGCATGCTGACTACGTCGGCGCCGAAGCGCTCGCGCGGCGCAGCGAAGAGGGCATCCAGAAGCGCCTGGTCGGGGTGCAGTTCCAGGGGCGGCGCGCGGCGCGGCAGGACGCCCCGCTGCTGGCCGACGATGATGATGAGGAGGTCGGCAAGGTGACCAGCGGCTGCTTTGCCCCCTCGGTCGGCGCGGCTGTCGCACTCGGCTACGCGGCGCCCGGTTTCGCCCAACCGGGCCGGAAGCTGGCCGCACGGGTCCGCGGCACCCGCCTGCCGGGCACGGTCGTTGAACTGCCTTTCTACAGGGAAGGCACCGCACGCAAGAAGGTGAACAACGAGGAGGGACAATGAGCGACATTCCCGAAGATCTGCTCTACACCGAGCAGCACGAATGGATTCGCGCTGAGGGCGAAACCGGCGTCATCGGCATCACGGACTACGCGGCCGAGCAACTGGGGGACGTCACCTTCGTTGAACTGCCTGCCCCGGGGAATGAACTGAACGCCGGCGAAGCATTCGGCGAAATCGAGTCGGTCAAGGCCGTCAGCGACATGTACGCGCCGGCCGACGGCACCGTGACGGAGGTGAACGAGCGTCTGGCCGACGAGCCCGGCCTCGTCAACCAGAGCCCGTACTGCGATGGCTGGATATGCAAGGTCTCCCTTGCCGAGACCTCGCAACTCGGGGAATTGCTCTCGCCGGAATCGTACGCGAAACTGCTGGAAGAGGCCGGGGACTGAACGAGCCCGAAACAGGGGCGGCACCATGGCTTACGTGAGCAACACCGACGAGGAACGTCGGCAGATGCTGGACGCACTCGGCATGGAGAGTGTGGACGAGCTGTTCGAGGACATTCCGGAGGACCTCCGGTGCGGGGAGACGGACGTGCCCGAGGGCCGCTCCGAGGACGCCGTCCATCGCCACCTCCACTGGCTGAGCGAGAAGAACGCCGCACATCTGACGCTATTCCTCGGCGGAGGATTCTACGACCACTACACGCCCGCGGCGGTCGATGCTCTGCTGCGGCGGGGGGAGTTCTGCACCCCATACACGCCGTACCAGGCGGAGGTCAGCCAGGGCACTCTGCAGGCCATCTACGAGTACCAGACCGCCATCTGCCGGTTGACGGGCATGGAGGTCTCCAACGCCAGTCTCTACGACGGCGGCACCGCCCTGTATGAGGCCATGATGATGGCCCTGCGCATCACCGGGCGCAACAAGATCATCATGGACAGCGGCGTCAGCCCCATCTACCGCAACATGCTCCAGTGCTACACGAGCAACCTGAAGGTGGACTTCGTGGAAGTGCCCGTGCGGCACGGCCAGACACGCCGCGACCTCGTGGCGGAGAGTCTGGACGACGAGACGGCGGCCATCATCCTGCAGAACCCCAACTTCTTCGGCGTGATCGACAACCACAGCGACGTGGCGCGGATGGCGCACGAGGTGGGGGCGCTGGCCGTCATGTCCTGTTACCCCGTCTCGCTGGGGCTTCTGAAGACGCCGGGGGGGATGGACATGGACATCGCCACCGGGGAGGGCCAGAGCCTCGGGCTGCCGCTGTCCTTCGGCGGGCCGTACCTGGGCTTCATGGCCACCCGGCGCGAGTTCATCCGCAAGATGCCCGGCCGCATCGCCGGCGCCACGGTGGACCGGGAGGGCAACCGGCGCTACGTGCTGACGCTGCAGACCCGGGAGCAGCACATCCGGCGGGAATCGGCCACCAGCAACATCTGCACGAACGAGGCGCTCTGCGCGCTCGGCGCCCTCATCTACCTGTCGCTGCTGGGCAGGGAGGGCCTCAAGCAGGTGGCCGGCCTCTGCGCCGACAAGGCGGAGTACGCCCGACAGCGACTGGAGGCCATACCGGGCGTCGAGGTCATGCGGGGGGCGCCCACGTTCAACGAGTTCTGCGTTGGGCTGCCGATCGATGCCGGGGAAGCCGTGGGGCGGATGATCGAACAGGGGTTCGCGGCGGGCTTTCCGCTGGGCCGCTACTACCCGGAGATGTCCCGATACCTGCTGGTGGCCGTCACGGAAAAGAGAACGAAGGCGGAGATAGGGCGCTTCGCGGATGCGCTGGAGGGGGTGCTATGAAGCTCATATTCGAAAAGAGCCAGCCGGGGCGCCGGGGTTTCGTGTTCGACCCCTCCGACGTGCCGGCGCAGGCGGAACTGCCGGACGAGTACCTGCGCGATGAGGACGCCGAACTGCCCGAGGTCTCCGAGTTGGACGTCGTGCGCCACTTCACCCGCCTGTCCCAGCGAAACTTCAGCGTGGACACCAACTTCTACCCGCTGGGCTCGTGCACGATGAAGTACAACCCGAAGTTCCTGGAGGATGTGGCGCGGCTGGAGGGGTTCGCCGGTCTCCACCCCCTGCTGCCCCAGCTTCGACTGGGCGGCATGCTCACGCAGGGCGCCCTCCAGTTGCTACACCATGCGGGGCGGCTGCTGGGCGAGATCACAGGCATGGCGGCCTTCACCATGCAGCCGCTGGCCGGTGCGCACGGCGAGCTGACCGGCACCATGCTCATCGCCGCCTACCACCGCCATCGGGGAAACCGCAAGACGAAGCTGATCATCCCCGACAGCGGACACGGCACCAACCCGGCCAGCGCGGCCATCGCCGGATACGACGTCGTGGCGGCCCCCACTAACGAGCGCGGCGTCGTGGGCACGGACGCCGTGCGGGAGTTGCTGGACGACGACGTCGCGGGCATGATGCTGACCTGTCCGAACACGCTCGGGCTGTTCAACGCCCAGGTGAAGGAGATAGCCGACCTGGTTCACAGCGTGGACGGACTGATGTATTACGACGGGGCCAATCTGAACGCCATTCTGGGACGCGCCAGGCCGGGAGACCTCGGCTTCGACCTCGTGCATCTGAACCTCCACAAGACCTTCGGCACCCCTCACGGCGGAGGGGGGCCCGGCGCCGGGCCGGTCGGCGTGGTGGAAAGGCTGGTCCCTTTCCTGCCCAGTTCCGTCGTGACCAAGCGGAGCGACGGCACCTACGCCCTGAACTACGACATCCCGCAGACCATCGGCTACGTGGCGCCGTTCTACGGCAACTTCGCCGTCATCCTCCGCGCCTACGCCTACATCCTGCGACTCGGACGGGAAGGGCTTCGAGAGGTCGCCGACAACGCCGTGCTCAACGCCAACTACCTGCTCGGGCGGCTCCGGGAGCACTACCGGGTGCCCTACGACCGGACCTGCATGCACGAGTTCGTCATCTCCGCTTCGCGACAGAAGGAGAACGGCGTCAGCGCGCTGGACGTCGCCAAGGCGCTCATCGACAGGGGGTTCCACCCTCCCACCGTTTATTTCCCGCTGATCGTGGACGAATCCCTGATGGTGGAGCCGACCGAGTGCGAGAGCAAAGAGACGTTGGACGCCTTCGCCGACGCCATGATCGAGATCGCCCGGCTGGCCGAGGAGAACCCGGAGTCGCTGCAGCAAGCCCCGCACGGCCCGGTCACGCGACTGGATGAGGTGGCCGCCGCGCGCAAACTCGACGTCTGCTATCAGCCCGACGGGGAGTAGCTATTGGTCCTTCAACTTCGTCCTTACGGGCACGGATCGCGTCTCGGCCCAGGTGTGGCGCGGCCTTCTGGCCTTTGCGTGAACGCGAAGGCCGGCCGCCCGCAGGCATCCCTGCCTGCGGGCCACTCGCCGTCTCTTGCGTTTCGCGGGGGCAGGGACGCCCCGGCGCTGCAATCCTGACGGCCATGGTTGAAGTCGAATGATGATGCCCGTCGTTGCGCAGCACCATCCAGGGGCCGCAAGAACTCCGGGTTGAAGGTACACCGGGGCCCATTCCGAATCCGTGCGTTTGCCATCATGGAACTCGTAAGCTTCAGCAGTGGCGACCCGGCCGCGCACCTGGCCTGCGACGAGGTGCTCCTGCTTCAGGCCGAGGCGGGGCGTCGTGGGGAAACGCTCCGCTTCGGCGAGATAGCGCAACCGACTGTCGTGATGGGTGTGGGCGGTGTCTGGCGCGAGGAGGTGCGGACCGACGCCTGCCGGGCGGACGGCGTCCCGCTGCTGAGGCGTTGCTCCGGCGGCGGCACGGTGCTCATCGCCCGCGGTTGCCTCAACTACAGCGTCATTCTGGACATGGGACGGCGGCCGGAACTGCGGTCAGTGCGCGCGTCCTACGGCTGCATCGTCCCGGGCCTCGCAGCCGCCCTTTCGCGGGACGGTGTGGAGGTGCGCCACGCCGGCCTCTCGGACCTCGCCCTGGGAGGCCGCAAAGTGGGCGGCTCAGCGCAGAAGCGCAAGCGCCGGTGGCTCCTGCACCACGGCACGCTCCTCTACGGCATGGAACTGGCTGCGCTGGACCGCTACCTCGGCCGGCCGGTCCGGCCGCCCGACTACCGGCGCAACCGCCCGCACAGCGCCTTCGTGACGAACCTCCCCCACGGGCGGGACGAGTTGATGCGAGCCGTCCGGACCGCCTTCGGCTGCGCGGGACCCGTGGCTCCGACCGACCTGACAGGGGTACTCTCGCAGCAAGTCGCCGACCTGGCGGCCCGCAAGTACAGGTCCGACGAGTGGACCTGCAGAAGGTAGCACCGCCACATAAGAGCGGCGGTTTCCGCTGGCCGGGGGGGCGGATGCTGCCCAATCGTCCTCGTCCTCGGACGCAACGGCGAACGACAAGAACCACGGAGGCGCGGAGGGCAGAGAGCCTTGTGTGTCTCCGGCAGATGGCTCGTCCGCCGTGCTGCGCGTTGTATCGCGGCCGGTTCTACAGGCCGAGGCGTCTCTTGCACTCGTCCAGGATATCGACGGTGCGGCTGGCGCCGACCCTCGTCACGCCCACTGCGCGCACCTCCAGCAGCGCATCCAGGGAGCGCACGCCGCCGGCCGCCTTGACCTGGACGTGCTCCGGGGAATGCTCGCGCATGAGCTCGAGGTC
Organism: Candidatus Brocadiaceae bacterium; assembly: GCA_003551305.1. Classification (GTDB taxonomy): domain Bacteria; phylum Planctomycetota; class Brocadiia; order SM23-32; family SM23-32; genus B1Sed10-231. The sequence continues at coordinate 4,212 of PUMJ01000247.1, read as the reverse complement.
GGGGATGGTGGCGCCGCCGTCCCCGTAGCCGGTCGAGGTCTTGACGAAGTCGGCCCTTACCTCGCCGCATATCTCGCAGAGGGCTATCTTTTGCTCGTCCTCGAGGTAGCAGTTCTCGAAGATGACCTTGACGAGGGCGCCGCCCGCGTGGCCGGCCTCGACGACGGCGGCGATGTCCTGTCGCACGAAGTCCCAGTCCCCGCTGAGCACCTTGCCGATGTTGACGACCATGTCCAGCTCCTCGGCGCCGTCCTCGAGCGCGGCGCGGGCTTCGGCGACCTTGATGGAGGTCTTGTGGCCGCCGTGGGGAAAGCCGATGGTGGTGGAGGGTTTGACCGTGGTGTCGGCCAGCAGTTCGGCGCAGCAGGCGACGTAGTAGGGCTTGATGCAGACGGTGGCGGCGTCGTATTCGGCGGCGACGCGGCAGCCCTCCTCCAGTTCCCCATCGGTCATGACGGGGTTCAGGAGGGAATGATCGATCATCTTAGCGATCTCTTCGTAGGTGAAGTCCATCTTCTGCTCCTCGGGCAATGGTCTGCGGATGAGAGGGGCAACCTCAGGCGATGAACTGGCGCAGGAACCGGGCGCTCTGGCGCAGGGCGTCCTTGCGGCTCTCCAGCGAGCCCTCGTAGGCGCGGTCCTCGACCTCGACGCAGACGGCGCCGTCGTAGCCGACGTCGGTCAGGGTGCTGAAGAAGCGGCCCCAGTCCACGTGCCCCAGGCCGGGCAGCTTGGGTGTGTGGTAGTCGAGGGGGTGGGCCAGGACGCCGACCTCGGCCAGCTTCTCGCAGTCCACGCGGGCGTCCTTGGCGTGCACGTGGAATATGCGGTCGGCGAACTGGCGGATGGGCGCTACGTAGTCCATCTGCTGCCACACCATGTGGGAGGGGTCGTAATTGAGGCCGAAGTTGTCGGCGGGGATGACCTCGAACATGCCGCGCCAGACGGCGGGGCTGTGGGCCAGGTTCTTGCCGCCCGGCCACTCGTCGGCGGTGAAGAGCATGGGGCAGTTCTCGATGCCGATGCGCACGCCCTGTTCGGCGGCAAACTGGACGATCGGGGGCCAGCGCTTCTCGAAGACCGGCCAGTTGTCCTCGACCGATCCGGCCGGGTCCCGGCCGATGAAGGTGTTCACGATGTTCACGTCCAGGAGGGCGGCGGCGCGGATGACGGCCTTGATGTGCTCGATGTAGACGCGGGCCTCCTCCTCGTCGGGGGTGAGGGGGTTGGGGTAGTAGCCGAGGCCGCTAATCTCGACCCCGGCGCCGGAGACGACCTCCCGGATCCGGTCGGCGTCTTTAGCGGACAGGTCGGCGACGTCCACGTGGGTGACGCCGGCGTAGCGGCGCTCGGCCTTGCCGCGGGGCCAGCACATCAGTTCGACGCAGTCGAAGCCCTCCTGCCCGGCGAAAGCGACCACGTCTTCCAGTGAGAGGTCCGGCAGAATCGCGCTGCAGAATCCAAGCTTCATGGCATCCCTCCGGTTGCGAGAGTCGGGGTGGGTAACTGTCGGTGGGGGTAAAGGATCCCAACCCGCAGCCAGCATAGGCTGCAGGCGGGGTGGCGTCAAGCTCTCGATGCACGCTCGGGAATTTGAAAGACGATGGGTGGTTCCCGCCGCCGGCAAGCGGGCAGCCCGGGACAGCGAAGAAGCTCCATTTCGAAAGCGGGAGCAAGGGCACGCCTGCGGTTCAGGCGTCTTCCCGGGCGTGGCGGTCGGCCAGGGAGTCGGCGCGGGCGTTCTCCTCGCGCCGGACGTGCCGCACGGTGTAGTCGTCGAAGCGCTTCAACAGGGCCGTCGCCTCGGCGTGGAGCGGCTGCAGGCCGGCGCTCTTGACCCGGTAGCTGCCCTGTATCTGCCGGACCATGAGCTGGCTGTCGGAGAGGACGGTGACGCTCCGGGCGCCCAGCTCCAGCGCCTGGCGCAGTCCGGCGATGAGGGCCCGGTATTCGGCCACGTTGTTGGTGGCCCGGCCGATGGACTCCCCCCAGGCCATCACCTCCCGGCCGTCCGGGGTCTCCAGCACCATGCCGATGCCGGCCGGGCCGGGGTTGCCCTTGGAGGCGCCGTCGCAGCGCAGCACGGCCTCGCCGCCGGCCACCTCAGGGCGCAGGTCTTCCTCGGGCTCAGGCTTGAGGCCCCGTCGCAGCTCCCGGAACAGGAGGTCAACGTCATCCCTCTGCGCCTCCGGCACGAGTTCATAGAGCCTGTTCCACTGGATGGACTCGTAGACGGCTTTCAGCAGCTTGAGCCTGTCCATTCTCACTCCGTCTCGAACCGATAGGTAACGGGGCCGAAGGCGTAGGCGCCGGGGCTTGTGCCTGCGAAGACGTCCGGCTCGAGGCCGGTCTGGCGGCTGTAGGCGTCGGCGATATCGCACAAGGCGGGCGCGGCTTGCGCGTGGGCCAGTACCGCCACGGTGCCGCCCGAGCCGCCGCCGGTGATCTTGGCGCCGTAGAGGCCCTGCTCGGGCCCCCGCTCGCGCACCAGCCGCACCAACAGGTCCGTCTCCGGGCAGCCCAGGCCGCAGTTCGCCCCGTAGGACCAGTGGCTGGCGTGCATCAGCCCGCCCGCTTCGATGAAAGCGGTGTGGTCCCCGGCGCGGGCCCTGTCCATGCAGGCGATGAACGCCTCGACGCGGTGGTTCTCGAAGACGGGGTGGTCGGCGCCGGTGCGCACGCGGTAGTCCGCCTCCGGATCCACGCTTGTGACGGGGTCGGGCGTCGGCCCCCACCTGTCCAGGAACTCGCGTCCGCTGATGATTTCGGGCAGCAGTCGCCGGTAGTCGGCGACGTACTCCTCCGGGCTCAGGCTGCACAGGTAGCGGTCGTTGTCGGTCAGCACCAGCCCGCTTTCCTGCTTCGCGGCGCGGATAATCGTGAGGCCCATAAAGGCGCTGATGCGGGCGGTGGCGTAAGCGGAGCCGCCGACGCTGTGCTCGACGCGGCTGCTGAGCCCGAAGAGGCGGACGTCCTCCGGCAACTCGTGCTGGCCCAGCAGTTCGCAGGGCCGGCAGCGCAGGGCCAGCAGCTTGCCGCTCTGCCCCAGGGCGCAGGTCACCTGGTCCATGATGCCGCAGGGGGCTCCGACGATGTTGTTCTCGACCATCTGGGCCAGCGCGCTGAAGCGTTCGCCGGGCAGGCGCCGGCCGTGGTGGGACAGGGCGGCGAGCATCGCCGCGACCTCCAGGGCGGCGCTGCTGGAAACGCCGGCCCCGATGGGCACGTCGCTCCAGAGCAGGAAGGCCGCCCCGCCCTCGAAGCGGTGGACGCCTTCCGTCTCGAGCACGGGCAGCACGCCGAACAGGTAGGCGGCCCAGGCCGTGTCGGGGTCGGCCGTCAGGACTCGGCGGATGCGCTCGCAGGGGAGCAGTTCTCCGTCGGGACCGCGCAGGTCGGCGAGGTCGGCCTCGGCGCGGGCGGCTTTCTGGCCGCCTTCGAAGGTTGTGCTGTGGGCTATCAGCCGGGCGTCGTCGCGGGGCTGAAAGGCCACGATCGCCGCGCGGCCCAGGGTGCTTTCGAAGACGACGGAGCCGCTGTAGTCGGCGATGCCCCCCATGACGTCAAGGCGGCCGGGGGCGCGGGCGACGGTGATGGGGCGGCCGGGCTGAAAGAGCTCCGGCCCGCGTCGTCGGAGGCACTCCTCGAAGGCGTCAAGCAGTCCGGGGTCCGGGGGCTCTGTCAGACGTGTCAGTTTCATGGCCGTTCGCGGTGTTCTCGTTCTACGGGGCCCTGTCCAGGGCGCCGGCTTCGGCGAAGCTGTAGTAGGCATTGCGGCCGATGATGACGTGGTCGAGGACGGGTATGCCGACCAGGCTGCCCACCTCGCGCAGGCGGCGGGTCAGGCGCCTGTCCTGCGGGCTGGGCTCGGGGTTGCCGCTGGGGTGGTTGTGCACAAAGATGACGTGGGCGGCGCTCTGGCTGATGGCGTTCTTGAAGACCTCGCGCGGGTGGACGACGCTTTCGTTGAGCGACCCCACGGCGACCCAGTCCGTGCCGATCAGGCAGTTCTTGGTGTCGAGCAGAAGGGTGCAGAAGAACTCCTTCTGCTCCCCGGCCAGCTTCTCGCGCATGCACCTGTAGACGTGCTCGCTGCCGGTTATGGGTTCACCCGGGCGCATGTCTTCGGCGGCGTAGCGGCCGGCGATCTCGAGGGCGGCGGCGATGCGGGCCGCCTTGGCGGGGCCGATGCCGTGAATGGCGGTCAGCTCG
>PUMJ01000073.1 GCA_003551305.1 Candidatus Brocadiaceae bacterium | reverse complement strand
GGTGTGTGACCTCCTTGGCACCCGCGCCATGCCAGCGCGGGTTGGCCAGCGGCCAAAGCTCCTGCTGGTCCTGCGACGGGCCGAGGGGCCCATGCCGAAGCTCTCAAGTGCGGCGTGGCGGGACGGGCAGGGACGGCTCCACCGGGTCGAGGTGCTGGGCGACGGGCAACAGTTCGCCGCTTACGGCCTGCACCCGGATACCGGTAGCCCGTATCTGTGGGTCAACCGTGACCTCGTGCAAAGCGAGACCCACCATGACGACCTCCCAGCGATCACCACAGAGCAGATCATGGCGCTGCTTTCCAGGTTCGACGAGCACGCCGCTGACGCGGGCTGGGAGAAGCTATCCGGCGGCAGCACGGAGACCAGTGAGGGGGAGGTGCCCTGGCCGGTCCATGGGCTGACCTTGGACGACGCCCGTGAGGCGCTGTTGTGGTACGACAACGACGACCTGCACTACGACGAGTGGGTGGCCGTTGGCATGGCGCTCCACCAGCAGTTCGCCGGCTACGCCGAGGCGTTCGAGTTGTGGGACGAGTGGAGTGCGCGTAGCCCCAAGGACCGGGGCACCGCGGTGAACTGGAAGCACTGGCAGTCGTTCCACGAGGACAGGCCCGGGGCGGTGACCATGCGCTCGGTACTGTTGCACGCGGAAAGAGCCGGCTGGACAAGGCCGCAGTGGGTTGAGGGGGCACCCCTGCCGGTCGAAGTGGAGGAGGGGGCCTCGACCGGCGAGCCCACCGCGCCAAGCCCAGCCGACACCAGTGAGGATAGCACCGACGACGACCCCCCGCAGCCCCCCGCCTACCCCGAGACCGTCAAACTCAAAGGTGGGCGCGAGTTCGAGTTGCTGGGGCTCACCTACCCCGGCGCCTGGGGTGACTACGTACCGGAGCCCCAGCAGTGGGTGTGGGACGGCCTGTTGCCGGTGGGCGAAGCCTCGGTGGTGTACTCCGACGGCGGCGTGGGTAAAACCGTGCTCGCTCAACTGCTCGCTACCTGCATGGCTACTGGTGAGCCGTGCCTGGGTGTTGGCACCACGCAGGGGCGCTCGCTACTCGTGCTCTGCGAAGACAACAGGGACGATGTGATACGCCGTCAGGACAGGATCTGCGGCGTGACAGGACTGGACCGCGGGCACCTGGGGAGCGACGTGGTGATCGTGCCGCGAAAAGGCGAGGACAACACGCTCATGCACTTCCCGCGGCAGGACAGCTACGGCCGATTGACGCCGTTTTGGGAGCAACTTGCAGTCACCGCCCAGGTGGTCAAGCCGCAGCTCATCGTCATCGACACCGCGGCTGACACCTTCGGCGGCAATGAGAACGTGCGTTCGGAGGTGCGGCAGTTCGTCCAGCGGGCGCTGACACAGCTCGCTGAGCGTTGCCAGTGCGCCGTGCTGCTGCTCGCCCACGTCTCAAGGGCCGGCGCCACAGAGGGCACCGGGGGCAGCACGGCGTGGAATAACTCCGTGCGCTCGCGGCTCCACCTTGCGCCAGATGAGGACCGTGAGGGGGTACTGGAGCTGCGTCACCGCAAGTCGAACCGCGGGCAGAAACAAGGCGAGAAGCTGCTGCGCATGATCGACGGGGTGCCCACGCTCATGGCCGGTGAGGAGGCCGATGAGACTGAGGACGAGGTGCGTTGCCGTGAGGCGTTTCTTACCGTGCTGCGGGAGTCCAACAGGATCGGGCGCCCGGCCACGGACCAGCCTAACAGCCCTCGCTACGCCCCTCGGCAGTTCATCACTGACCAGAGCGTATTCCTCGCGCCGACTGACAAGCAATGGAACGATCAGCAATACGCGAGAGCCCTGCTGCAACTGCTCCAGCGCGGCGTGATCGAGGCCGTGCCAGAGACAGGCCGTACACAGCGCCATCTTGTCATCGCTGACGCCCCGGAGCCGCCTGCTGAGGCCGGTTGGCTCGACTGACATGACAAAGTGTTGACAGTAATTATTGTGGTGGTAAGCTGGTTTCTGGTGGCGCTGCCACCGTTCCGAGAGATACGAGAGACAGGAGAAGCGCAATGACCGACCGCCCACACGGCGGTGGCGACGACCACCAGCCCGACACCCTTCCCAGCGGCCTCACCGTGGAGCAACGCGCTCAAGGCCTGCAGAGCGGCCCGCCCGGCGATGCGCAGGATGCCTGCCAGCTCGCGGAGCTGTTCAGCCAAGCGATGCAGACCGCGGATACGCTCTACGAACAGCGTGAGCAGGAAGCGCAGCGGGTCAACGACCTGCGCCGTCACCTTGCCGTGATCGTCCACGCCGAAGGGCCTTTCGTCATCTCCGGCGAGGAGGCCCTGCCACTGGGCTCGATCCAAGCCGCATACAACGACAATGACGACACGATCACCTACCAGTTTCTACCCGCCGAATCCGGCAACGACAGTGAGGAGTGACCCATGAGCACTTTGAAGGCCAGTATCTCCAGGACCGTCAACGACTATGAACTGCATGTGGAGGCTGAAACCTCCGCCACGGCCACGTCAGCAATGCAGATCCTTGAGGATTATGCCAACGGGAAGTCCCTGACGAACCAGGGGCACGCCACGCCCAAGGGGGCTACGGCAGCGAAGACCGAGGTGTCCGACGAGGACACTGCACCGGAGGGCAACACCAAGGGCCGGCGCTACTATGTGTGGAACCCGAAGTCTGAGCGGGCCCATGAGGTTCGGTCCCACGGCGAGTTGAAGGAGTGCCTGG
>PUMJ01000104.1 GCA_003551305.1 Candidatus Brocadiaceae bacterium | reverse complement strand
CACCTTGTCGTTGCGGAAGACGTGAATGTTCTGTGCGCCCAACTCACCCAGCCGTTGCACCAGGTTATACGTGAATGAGTCGTAGTTGTCTATGATGACGATCATTGTCGCTCCCGGGAGGGTTTCACCACCCTCATTATGCTCTGCGGCGTCCGGAAGTCAACTCCCGGCCTCCCGGTGCCGCCGCGAGGGTCAAAAGATGGCGCCCTGCGCGCCTTCCACAGCCGGCCCCTCGCTGTCGGCTACCGTTACGTCCGCTCCGACCCGGGACACAGATCAGTAAGTCACTTCTGCAAGAGGCGCGGCCGCGGCAAAAAGAGGGCGGCGGTAGTGCTTCTGTGCTGGGGCGCGCGCCAAGGCGGCACAGAAGTATTGGCCGGCTTGCCGACTTGGTGGCGCCCCAGCCACTTGCGCAACGCCTTTCGCGCTGTCGGGGGGCGGCCCAAGCGAGAAGCGCGCGACCCCACCCAACCCACACAATGCTACTGCCTGGCTGCAGCAGGCTGGCAAAGCAGTCATCCAGGAGTTTCCCCAGAAACCGCAGGATTGGGTGGCAAGTGGTTGGCCAGAGGGGGGTTATGCTCTTGGAGATGTGGAAAGGGTGATTCTCCCGTGAGATAGGCCAACCGAGGTGGCCGTTTTGGGGAATCTCCTGAGGAATCATCGATGGGCAAGGATAGCAGACTGCGCCACAGGACCAAGCAGCAGATTAGCCGTTTCACCTCCCGGTAGACCGCTTGTACCGGCGACCGGCATAGGAAAAACTGACTCAATCGTGCCCGCCCTTGCCGTCCTGGAATGGATCGGGCACAGCCAATTCCCTCGCTGACAGTGCGGACAGTCGGGCAAGATGTGTCCGAACGCGACCGGGTTCATGTGATAGCGAATGGCCACAGCAGAAGCAAGGGACGGCACGCAATGGGCTTAAGCGTTGCTCTATAAGGAGATAGGAGAGGGGGGAAGTGGTGCGGATGGGGGGATTCGAACCCCCATGGGTTATCCACCCACTAGGTCCTGAACCTAGCGCGTCTGCCTGTTCCGCCACATCCGCGCACCACCAGTATTTTAGAGAACCAGGGGCCGGTGTCAAGTTAACGGGACCGGCTCTGTGGGGAGCGGAGCCCGGTCTCGAACTCGGCGTCTGCATCCGTGACGCGTCTTGACCGCGGGCTGGGTGAACCTGTTCTCGGACAGGGACACAGCTGGCTGCCGGACCCGTGATCGGGACGAAATCGTCATCAGGCCGGGCGGGCTGGCTGCACGTGTCATCGTCGACGCTTTGGCGATGGGCGGAGGCGGCGTGAGCAGTCCTCGGGAACGCGCTTCTGCCGTTGCCCAAGGCCCCGGAAGGCGTTGTGGGCGATGGCGACCAACCGGGCTGCCGGGAACAGCAGGGACCATAGGTGGAAGAACCTAAGCCGCGGCTGCCGTCAGTCCGGGTTGCAACCGCCGGATTCATCGGATGCGCGAGTCCTGGTTACGCAACGCGCAATTCGCCCGACTCCTTCCAGAAGCGGGGGGATGCTCTTGTCCAGGAGGTCTTCAAGTTCCGGGTGTACCTGGCCGTAGCCCCTCAATCGTCCACCCTCCAGTTCCAGGAGCCGATCGCGAAAGGCGGCACACTGGCCCCGTATGTCGTCTGTGGCCGAGCGGCTCTGGCGCGGCAGGGTCAGACGGTCCGCCAGTTCCTTCAGAGTGCTCCTCAGCCGTGCCACTTCCTCAAGCAGGAACCTGCGTTGCGCGGGCGTCAGGTTGTTCCGTTCTTTGTACAAGACCCCGCGGGCGTGATGCCCCAGACCCCATTGCTCGATGCGACAGAGCACTTCGTCCAGCAAGCCCAGGGTAATGCCGATGGCGCGCCTCTGATTGTCATTGACGATGTCGTCTCCGGCGTTCACAGGCCGTTTACCTCCTCGGGGTTGCTCTCGACGGCTGCTTCATAGGCATCCCGCACGTGTTCCGGGGCGACTCTGAGCACACGATTCCCCAGAGCGCGTATGGCCCAGGCCCCGGCGGGCGCGGTCAGGACTATACTCAGCACGGCGACCGCCAGTATGATTTCGCCGGGGGCGGTGTCCATGCCGGCTGCCTTCATCGCCATCAGCGGCGCCGCTCCGATGGCGGCCTGTACGGTGGCCTTCGGGGAGTAGGAGACCAGAACGAAAAGCCGCTCCTTCATGTCGAGCCGGCTTCCGGTAAGGCAGGCGACCACGCCTGCGCCCCGGCCCACCAGACCCAGGGCGATGACGGCCGCTCCCGCAAGGCCCGCGCTCCAGGCCACCCCCAGATTCACTTGTGCTCCCACCATGGAGAACAGGAGGATCTCTGCAAGAACCCATATCCTCGCCAGTTTAGCGGAAATCTCGTGTGCCATGTGTTCCCGCTTTTCGAGAATAACGAACCCTATGGCCATAGCGGAGACAAGGCCCGCGAAAGGTATGTGATGAGCCGCCAGGACCGGCTGGAGGCGGACCAGAAGGATGGAGAAGGCCAGGATAACCAGCACCCGCTTTGTGGCGCGCGGGTCGAACCGGTCGAACAGCTTGTAGAGGCATGTGCCGATGACCAGCCCGGCGGCGACGCCCAGTATGAGGGCGAGGGGAACACCGACCGCCTGCCATGCAAGATTGGACCGGTGTCCCACATACAGGCCGAGAATCGCGCTATGGACCACGACGACATAGATGTCGTCCACTGACGTGGCCGCCATGACCATCGAAGGTATGTCCTTCTCGGCTCCCCTGCGCTCCTTGATGAAGCGGATCATCGCTGGAACCACGACAGCCGGTGAGACAGCCGCGAGGACGGTTGCCAGAAGAGCCGACTGGAGGTAGGTCAAACCAAGCAGCGGGGGACCTGCCAGGGTGATGACCAGCCCTTCGCAGGTTGCCGGGATGAACGCCAGGAGCAAAGCGCGCCCGCCCACGCGGTGCAACGTCTGCCGGCTGAGTTCGAAGCCGACCCGCAGCAGGATGACTATCAGCGCTATCAGCCGCAGATCAGGCCCGATGGCCAGCAGGTCCGGATCCAGGTAGCCCAGCACGTAGGGACCGAGCAGCACGCCCACCAGCAGCATGCCGATGAGGCCGGGGATGCGCAAACGGCGGAAGGCCCAATCGGCGATAAGGCCGAGTACGATGATCTCCGCGAGGCTGACGGCCATGATGACTCCCACGGTGTTTCTCGTCAGTTCGCGGCATCGGCCCGGTCAATCCGGTCTTTGCACACGACCGACGGTAGTTTGAACCGATAGGAGTCATCAGCCAGGAGGGCGGTTATCCGGGGGACTCCATCCCCTCTTCCGTCGTTCGACATTACCTGATACATCGAACGGAGTCAAGCGGAGGGGCTTATCACATCCCGTGCCAGACCGTATCCCCGGGCAGATGACCATCGAGAAGTGCCGTTGTGCCCGGTAGCCTGACGGCGCCTCAGTGATGTCAACGCGCGGGAGCGCTGGCCACGGGAAGGCTCATGCTGCGCGTTACGCGTGGAAGTTCTCCCGACGGGATGCCCTGTCCGAGCACGAAAACGCCGACGCCAGTGGCGCTGGCCGGGACGTCAGAGAACGCGTTTGGCGATCAGGCGGCCGACGTCGGTTATGTTCTGAGCCTTCTGGATGGCGCGCAGGCCGCTGCCTGTCAGCAGCATCGCGTCCTCGTACGTGTGCATGCCGCTGCGGGGGCCCTTTTCAAACAGGTGGCCGGCGCCGAGTCGCGCCTTCAGATCGTAGCCGTCGCAGGGGTCCACTATGATGTCGGGGGCTGCGTCGGCGTGGGGTCCACTGAAGACTTCTTCCTTCTTCATCACCTGTCTGCAGACGACTTCGCCGCTCTCCGGATGGCGGATGCCCCGCAGCTTGTCCATGATCTCTTTGCGCAATGGCCCGTATTCCTTGTCGCTCACGCAGCCGGCATCCCACCGGTCCTCCCGGAGGATGTGGATGCGACCGGGCACGAGGGAGACGGCGCGGGAGCCGGGCTTTATGGCTTTGTAACCCTGCGCCGGGGCATTCTCGTAGTCGAGGTAGCCCTGGTTCTTGAGCCAGCGGTTGAGCTGGACCTCCCACTTCAGCTCGCAGAAGCCGTGGTCGCTGCAGATGAGTATCTCGCTTTCGCCGCCGACCGCCTGGATGACCCGCCCCAGGAAGCCGTCCAGCCGGGAGTAGAAGTCCCAGAAATACCCGTCCTCGCCGCCTTCCGTGCCGCGGCGCCCCTTCCACAGGAAGTGGTTGAGGCGGTCAGTGTCCATGACGTGCAAGAAGAACAGGTCCCATTCCTCGTCCTCTTCCAGCAGGGCGAGGGCGGTCTCCTGTCGCGCTTTGCTGACCCGATCCAGGTCTTCCTTGAACTGCTCGGGCGACTCGACGGCGACGCCGGGGTCTATGTCAATCTCGTAGCTGTGCTCGCGCAGGGTGTTCAGGACGTCGGGGTTGGAGACGGCCCGCTCGTCCAGTTCCGGCGCCAGGAAACCGCTTACCAGGAACCCGTTCAGCTTCGGCGCGGGGTAGGTCATGGGCACGCTGAGGGCCGCGAAGCGCTTGCCGGCGTCGTCGAGGCGCTCCCACAGCGTCTCGCACTTCAGGTCCGTGTAGTTGGGGATGGTCAGCTCCAAGTCACGTGTCAGCTCGACAAAACCGAAGACGCCGAACTCGGCCGGGTTCCTGCCCGTCAGGAATGAGGACCAGGCCACCCCGCTGACGGTGGGGAAGACGCTCTTGATGCGCTTCATCTCGCCCTGAACCGCCAGCCGGCGCAGGTTGGGCATGACGTCCTCGTCTATCATCTGCTCGGCCAGCGAATAGGGGAAACCGTCCAGGCCGATGCCGATGACGCGCTTGCTCTTGCCGAACCCGAAAATCATGGGTGGTTCCTCTGGGGGGAGTCTCAGTCTTGGGTGTGGGTGACGATGCCGCCCGCGACGACAGTGTGGCCTTTGAGCAGCACGAAGCGGCCCAGTTCCCGCACATCGTAGAAGGACTCCAGGACGACCGGCTCGGCCGTCTCCAGCACAAGTTCGCCAACTTCCGTCTCATCGAGTCGTCCGGCCTCCGTTTCCAGGTGCTCGAGGGAACCGGAGTCTATCCGCTCGTTCAGGCGGCTGACGGTGCATGGCTGTTCCTGGGTCGCGCACTTGAACGTCAGATCGGCCTGGCCGACCTGCAGCGGCTGCGCCGACATCCAGAAGGTGGTACCGCGGAAGCGCCGTGTCTGAGTCGGCCTATCCTCGAGGGGGCACCCGACCTGCCCCCGGGAGGGTGTCGGGCCGTCCAGCACGACGCCGATGCATTCCCCTGCCTCCGCGCTAGCCACGCCGTCCTCAAGGTATTTGCGTATCTGCCGCACGGTGAGCGTGCGATCGTCCGGCAAGAAGTGAAGCTCTTGCCCGGCCTGCAGGACGCCGCTCTCAATACGGCCCACGCCGATGCTCGTTGAGTCGATCTGGTAAACGTCCTGGATGGGCAACCGGAGCGGCTTAGTGGTGGGCGGGGGCATCTTCCTCAGGCGGTCCAGCGTTTCCAGCGCCGTGGGGCCGTCATACCAGGGCATCCTGTCGAAACGGGCGGCGATATTGTCCCCGCATTTCGCGCTGACCGGCACTTCGATAGTCGGGGTGACGCCAAGTCTGCTCAGAAAGGCGTCCATGTCCCGTTTGACCTCGCCGAAGCGTTTCTCGGAGTAGTCCACCAGGTCCATCTTGTTGTACAGGACGATGACCTGCTCGAGGCCAAGGAGCTTGACGACGTAGGCGTGGCGTCGAGTCTGCTCCTGGACGCCTTCCGCGACGCTGCACATCACCACGGCGGCCTCGGCCTGGGAGGCGCCGGTGATCATGTTCTTGATGAACTCCTTGTGGCCGGGGGCGTCTATGATGACGTAGTCGCGAACGTCGCTTGTGAAGAAGGTCTGAGCTGTGTCAATCGTGATGCCCCGTTTGCGCTCTTCGCTCAGGTGGTCAACGATGTAACCGAACTCCAGCTCGCGACCTTCGGCCTCGGCGGCGGCCTGTATCTCCTCCATCTTACCGGCGGGCAGGGAGTCCGTGTCGTGCAGCAGGCGCCCGATAAGCGTGGACTTGCCGTGGTCTATGTGGCCCACGAGGACGAATGCAAGGCTCTCGGAGTCCATTGGTTTCTCACATGTAACCGAGTGCGCGGAGTTTCTGCATGGTGTAGGCGTCTTCTTTGTCCTGGGCCCGGCCGGCCCGCTCGGATGTGCTCGTCGTCTCCAGTTCGGCCAGTATGTCCCCGACGGTAGCGGCCTCTGAAGGGACGGGTGCACAACATGAGGCGCAACCGAGGCTGCGATAGCGCTTGCCGTCGCGGGCGAAGTAAAGCTCGCTGACCTCGAGATTCTCGCGCTGGATGTAGCGCCAGATGTCCACCTCGCGCCAGTGCAGCAGGGGGTGGACGCGCACGTGGGTCTCCTCGTCGGCGCGGGCGCTGTACTGGTCCCACAGTTCGGGCGGCTGGTTCTCGTAGTCCCACTGAAACTGCTGGTCGCGGGGGGAGAAGACGCGTTCCTTGGCGCGTATGCCGTGTTCATCGCGGCGGATGCCCAGCAACAGGGCGTCAAAGCCGTGTTCGGCGATGCAGTCCTTGAGCGCCTGCGTCTTCAGGGCGGTGCAGCAGGCGAGCTTGCTCTCCGGGCCCATGCCGTCTTCGAGGGCCCTGTCGTTGCGAGCGAGGATCAATTCCAGCCCCCACTTTTGCACGGCCATGTCGCGGAAGTCGTACATCTCCTGGAAGTGGTACCCCGTGTCGATGTAGACGACGGGGAAAGGTATCTCGCCGAAGAATGCCTTCATGCAGAGCCAGACGAGCGTAGTGGAGTCCTTGCCCACGGACCACAGGGCGGCGAGGTTGTCAAACTGGTTGTAGGACTCCCGGAGGATGTAGATGCTCTTGTTCTCGAGTTCACTCAGGTGATCCATTTAGACGTCCGCGCTGTTGCGCGCTCCCCGTGCCGAAGAAGGTGGATTGCCCTGCCCGCTGAAGCCGTGAAGGTCCCGTCGGATAGGACACTTACTATACGAGGCGGACTGGCGGAGTTCAACTGACGCGCTCCTCAAAGGGCCTGGCGTGGTCACCGGCGAGCAGGCGCTTCAGGTGCAGCGCAGCCAGGCGGGGTTTGTCCGTCGGGAAGCCGTCCTCGATGACGGCCAGCTCCCCGGTTACGACGCGTGGTGCGGTGGGACGCCCCCGGAAATGCTCCTCCAGGGCGCTGCGGTCCCGGATGCCCAGGTGCAGGCGCCCGTCCTGCGCCTGGATGGAGTCAATGCCGGCGCGGTCGGCCAGTATGCGGAGCTCTGCCTCCAGCAGCAGGTTGCGGGCCTCAGGGGGCGGGGCGCCGTAACGGTCGCGCAGAGCGGCTTCGGCCTCTCGCACGTCCGCCAGGCTGGTGGCGCGGTTGACCTGTCGGTAAAGCTCCATACGCTGACGCGGGGCCGGCATGTAACCATCCGGCAGGAAGGCGTCCAACCCGACGTTGATGGTCACGGCGGGGGGCTCTTCGACGGCCTCGCCCTTGAGCCGGGCGGAAGCGCGCGCCAGCAGCCGGCAGTAGAGGTTGTAGCCGATGGCCGCGATGTGGCCGGACTGGGCCGGCCCGAGGATGTTGCCCGCGCCGCGTATCTCCAGGTCGCGCAGGGCGATCTCGAAGCCCGCCCCTAAGTCGCTGTAACGCCGGATGGCGTCCAGGCGCCGCCGGGCCTCGGGCGTGACAGGGCGGTTCGGGGGGGTGAAGAAGTACGCGTACGCCTTGTGGATGTAGCGCCCGACCCGCCCGCGCAACTGGTGCATCTCCGCCAGCCCCAGAAGCTCCGCCCGGTCCAGGATGATGGTGTTGGCGTTCGGGATGTCCAGCCCGTTCTCAATGATCGTGGTGCTGACCAGGGCGTCTATGTCTCCCTGCATGAACAGGTCCATCGTGTCGGCCAACTCCTGCTCCGGCATCTGGCCGTGGGCCACGGCGACGGTGGCTTCCGGCACGGCGGCCCGCACTTTGTCGGCGAAGGCATTGATGGTGCGCACGCGATTATGGATGATGAAGATCTGGCCCTCGCGGTTTAGTTCGCGCAGGATGGCGTGCCGGACCTTGCCCATGTCGCGGGGGCCGACCCTCGTCTTGATCGCCTGCCGGTCGCGGGGAGGCGTCTGCAGGGCGGATATCTCCCGTAGCCCCATCAGTGCCATATGGAGGGTGCGCGGGATGGGCGTGGCCGTCATGGTCAGCACGTCCACGGTCGCGCGCGCCCGTTTGAGCCGCTCCTTGTGCTCGACGCCGAAGCGCTGTTCTTCGTCGATGATGAGCAGCCCGAGGTCTTTGAAGTGAACGTCGTCCTGCAGCAGGCGGTGGGTGCCGATGGCGATGTCCACGCTGCCGTCGGCAAGCCCCGCCAGGGTATCGCGGATCTGGGACTCGGTGCGGAAGCGGCTCAGCATGGCGATGCGCACCGGGTAGTCGGCCATGCGCTCGCAGAAGGTGCGGAAGTGCTGCTGCGCCAGCACGGTGGTGGGCACCAGCATGGCCGCCTGCCTGCCGCCCAGAACGGCCAGAAAGGCGGCCCTCATGGCGACCTCAGTCTTGCCGTAGCCCACGTCCCCGCACACCAGCCGGTCCATGGGACGGTCGGACTGCATGTCGCGCTTGACCTGGCGGATGGCTTCCGCCTGGTCTTCGGTCTCTTCGTACGGGAACTCGGCCTCGAACTGGCGCATCCACTCGGTGTCGGCCGGGGCGGCGATGCCTTTCTGCGTTTCGCGCACGGCCTGTAGATCGAGCAGTTCGGCGGCCAGGTCTTCGACGGCCTCCCGGGCGCGCTTGCGGGCCCGTCGCCAGGAGGCCCCGCGTATGCGGCTCAGATCGGGCCGCCGGCCGCCGACGCCGATATAGCGGTGCACCAGTTCGATGTGATCGCACGGCACGTGCACGTGCACGCCGTCTGCGAACTCAAGCTGCAGGTGTTCGCGCCGGCGCCCGGCCTGTTCAATGACGCTGGTGCCGAGGAAGCGACCGATGCCGTAGTTGACGTGCACCACCAGGTCCCCTGGCTCAAGCTGCTCCGCGCTTTGCACGGGGCGGCCTTCCCGCCCGTGTCGGATGAAGCGCCGCTGCCGGTAGCGGCCAAAAAGCCGGTGGTGGGGGATGAGCGCCAGGCCGGCCGCCGGGCAGAGGACGCCGTGGTTGAGCCGGCCCGTCTCGAAGTGGAGGTCATCCAGCGCGTCGAATCCCCTGTCGCGCAGCAGCACCTGCAGCCGGTCCGCCTCGGCAGGGCTGATACAGTAGATAACCGTCGTCTCATGGCTGTGCACTATGCGGGCCAGCTCGTCGAACATCGAGTCGAGGTCCGGCCCGAAGCTGTCCCGCTGGCGAATATCAATTTCAACAGCGTTCTCCAGATCGTCCCCGTCGAAAAGCACCCGAGGGCGGCGCATCAGGCCGCACAGCAGATCGTCCGGCGGGACGAGCAGAAAGCTCCGGCCGCTCTGCTCGTACACCTCTTCGGCTCGCCGTCGGAGCCGTTCCGGCTCGATGAGCATGACGGTGGCATCGGGCCCGAAGTAGGAAAACAGCCGGCCGAAGCCCTGGTCCTCACCGCCGGCGTGCTCCCCGATGGTGAGCCGGCAGCGCTGCACCCGGCCGCTGGAACGCTGGCTGACGGGATCGAACGTGCGGATCGAGTCCACCTCGTCCCCGAAGAACTCGATGCGCACCGGTTCCAGCGCCCCGTGGGAGTAGACGTCGAGGATGCCGCCGCGCAGGCAGTACTGGCCGGCCGCACGGACCTGCGGCATGCTGATGTAGCCGTGGTCCACCAGCCACTCGACCAGTGCGGCGGGCGTCTCCTCGGCGCCCACACTTACGGGCCGGGAGCCACGGCGGAGTTCGTCGGGCGCGCGGGTCGGTTGCATGAGCGCGGTGACGTTCGTGACCACCACGCGGGTCTCGGGCCCGGGCTCCAAAAAGACCGAGTCGTCCCCGGCGCAGCTGCCGTCCGTCTCCCCGAGGGCAAGATGGCGCAACACGCTCAACCTGGCGCGCTGGATGCTTTCGTCGGGCTCCTCGGCGTCGCCGGGCAGGACCTCAAGCGGCGGGTAGTAGCAGGCGAGACCCTCATGGAACAGGCAGATGTCCTCGGTGATCTCCTCCGCTTCTTCGGCAGAGGCACAGGCGATGAGCGTCGGAGTACACAGCTTTCCCGCAAGCCGGGCGGCTACTAGGGCGGTGCCGCTGCCGGCCGTGCCGACGACATTGACCTCACCGTTGGCGCGGAGGAGGTCCGGCAACTGCCCGATGGCGGGCAGCGTGCCGATTGTCTCAAGCGGGTCCGGCATTGAGGTATGCCATGGGAAAAACGAGCGTCGACCCCTGACAACTGCATTATACCCGCCGAAGCCGGGCGGCGCACACATAAGCCGCCTGGCGCCTCACCGGGATTGCAGGCGGCCGGTGGGGCCGGGCTCCACGCCGTCGTCCAGCGGCTCAACATGCACCACCACGTCAGTTAGGTTGCCTTCGTCCTCGATCAGGCACCGCTGGACTTCTTCGGCAATGTCGTGGCCCCGCCGCACGGACACAGCGCCGTCCACCAGGACGTGAAGGTCCACGTGAAACCGGCCGCCGACCCGCCGGGTGCGGATGGCGTGCACACGCTCCACCCCGTCCACGTTGAGGGCGATATCAGCAATGCGTTCGAGCATCTCGGGCGAGGCACCGGTATCAACGAGTTCTTTCAGCGCTGGCCATGCTATCATGGCCGCCGCTCGAAAGATGAACACCGACACCACAACGGCCCCGAGGTGGTCCAGCATGACCCAGTTCGGCCGGAGGAGCGCCCCGGCTACCGCCAGCACCACGGGCACTGAGCTGAGGGCGTCAGAGCGGTGGTGCCAGGCGTTGGCCACCACCACAGACGACCGGATGCGCCGGCCGACCCGGACCGTCCAGCGATAGAGGCCCTCCTTGCTGAACACGGAGAGCAGCGCGGCGCCGAGAGCAATCCATCCCGGCGGCGCTTCGGGGGGATCCGTCAGGCCGGCGAAGGCATTGTAGGCGAGGCCGACAGCCACGGCCGCGAGCATCCCGCCGATGGCGACGGTGAAGAGGGTCTCGATGCGGCCGTGCCCGTGGGGATGTGTCGTGTCGGGTGGCTTCGACCAGTAGCCGATACCGATGAGGATGGCCACGTCGGTGCTGCTGTCCGACACGCTGTGGACGGCATCGGCCACAACGGCGTGGCTGCGGCCCAGAAGCCCCCCCATGAGCTTGAGGGCCGCCAGAGAGAGGTTGCCCGCCAGCCCTATCCATGTGATCCGGCGCGCTTGACGTACCTGCGCGATTCGCTTCGGGCCGTTTTCACGGGCCATGAGATAATCCGTCCTCAGGCATGTCCGCTGCCCCGCGGCAGGCGGGCCGGGGCGCCACTGCACTTCAAGAACGCATATAGAGCGACCGGCCCGGACAGCAACCGGGCAACCTGATTTCCGGGGCGCTCCCCCTCAAACCTCCATCCTCCCAAACGCCCCTTACCAGGCAAGCTGGATCTTCAGCGCGTTGGGGCTGATGTGACCCCCGTCCCCCGCTACCAGGTCGCGCAAAGACTCCAGTTCGTCTATTTCAGCGCGGATGTACGGGTTCTGGCCCGTCAGCCGGACGCCGGTGATAGTGGCCCGGACGAAACCGATGCAGCGGAACTGGGCGTTGGAGCCGGTTCCGGTCACCTCGTCGTAAACGACCATCAGGAAGCTGTTGCCGATCTGGTCCCTGACGGGGTTGTTGAGCGCGGCGCGGAAGCCGGGCGTTCCATTAACCCACTTATACCCGGCCTCGGGGTCAATGACAAAGGGCTTGTCGAAACCGTGTTCGATCCATTCGCGCAGGGTGTTCGTTCCGAGCGACGAGCCGTCCAGGCTCAGCAGGCCCCAGTTGCCGGGCGCCACCTGGTCATCGCCCAGTCCGTCGCAGTCCCCGTCGCCGGCGGGATAGAAAACCATCTCCTGGCCGATGTCAGGGATGCTCTCCCGGGGGATGGCGAAGGGCCGCAAGCCGCGCAACACGCCGTGGACACCGCGAGCAAGCTGCGACCTGGACTCTGTGACGACCTCGCAGCTATCCAGACCGGCCAGGGCGGCGAAGAAGAGCTCCAGTTCGCCGCCGGGAGCGTCCGCATTGCGAGCGGCGTGGACACGGGCGGCCCAGGCGGGCGTTTCCTCATCAACGGCAGCGAAACCGCCGTTGCCGTCGAGTTCCCCGAACTCGACTTCTATGCCGGCCTCCGGCCAGTTGGCGTCGCGCAGTCTCTCGGCTTCGGCCACGGCCAGAGATCGAGCGGTCTCCTCGTCGGTGCCCGCGATGCGCTCCCGCAGAAGCACCTGGACGGCGGCCAGGCAGGCGGCATCACTCACGTTCTGCAGCCGGGCCCGGGCGTTCACAATCCGTCCCACGTCCACTGTGAGCATGAGGATGGCCGCCGCCACAAGGAACATCACGGGCGCGAGCACGATTATCTGACCTCTGCGCAAATCGCCTTCCATGATCGGTCCTTCCGGATGATATTTCACGTGGTCTTGGAAAAGTGTCGCAATATGAGATCGCCCGGGATGCCTGACGGCAGGGCCCCGCGCGCTCCTGCGAAGCATGAGCGCGGTCACGCCGGCTCCGCTCCTCCTCCGCCACCGCCGCGCTACCACATGAGTTGGACTTTGACCACATTCGGGCTTTCGAAACCGCCGGCACCGGCCACCACGTCCCGGAGGGCCTCTATGTCCTCTATGCGGCAGCGCACGTAGGGGTTGTTGCCGACAAGCCTGGCCCCCGTGATGGTAGCCCTGACGAAACCGACGCAGCGGAACTGCGCGTTCGAGCCGCTGCCGATGACCTCGTCGTAGACGACCATCAGGAAGCTGTTGCCCACCTGGTCCTGGAGGGGCCTGTTCATCGTGGCGCGGAAACCCGGCCCGCCGTCCACCCATTTGGAGCCCGCCTCCGGGTCAATCAGGAAAGGCATGTTGTACCCGTGCTCAATCCACTCCCTCACTTCGTCGGAGCCGAAAGACCCGCTGTTCAGGTTCAACAGACCCCAGTTGCCGGGGACTATCTGGTCATGACCCAGCCCCTCATCGTAGGTCTCTTCGTCACCCGGGTAGAAGACCATCTCTTCGCCTATGTCCGGTATCCGGTGCTGGGGTATGGCAAACGGCCGCAGGCCGCGGACGACCCCGGATATGTCAGCGGCGATCTGGGCGTTGGCCGTTGTGGCCAGACTCGTGCCGTTCATCCCCATCAGGGGAGCGAAGAAAAGCTCCAGTTCGCCCCCGGGCGCATCTGCATTGCGCGTGGCATGGACGCGAGTGGCCCAGGCGGGCGTCTCCTCGTCCACGGCAGTGAATCCCCCGTTGCTGTCAACCGTGCCGAACTCGACCTGAATGCCCGCCTCCGGCCAGTTGGCGTTGCGCAGCCTCTCGGCTTCGGCCACGGCCAGAGATCGGGCGGTCTCCTCGTCGGTGCCCGCGATGCGCTCCCGCAGAAGCACCTGGGTGGCCGCGAGGCAGGCGGCATCGCTCACGTTCTGCAGCCGGGCCCGGCCGTTCACAATCCGCCCCACGTCCACGGTGAGCATCAGGATGGCCGCCGCCACAAGGAAGAGCATTGGAGCCAGAACCACGATCTGGCCACGGCGTTGCACGAGTTGCATTATCAGTCCTCCCCAGGTGGTCACCCGCGTTGTCACATATTGAACTGCGGAAGAAGGGTGCAACTGATATGCCAGGGGCTCAGGCGCCGGGCGGCAAGCAGCGGTCGCTCGGTTGATGCGCCAAAGCAGGTGGGCAGCACAAGTGCGTTCAGGACATCAGCATCTGCAAGAGGGCACGCTGGACGTGCAGACGGTTCTCCGCCTGATCGAAAACGGCGCTCCGGGGCCCCTCGAGCACCTCGTCCGTGATCTCTTCGCCCCGATGGGCGGGCAGGCAGTGCATAACGATGGCGCGCGGCGACGCGCACTCCGTCAGCGCAGCATTGACCTGGTAATCGGCGAAGTCCCTGCGCCGCTTCTCCGCTTCCTCTTCCTGCCCCATGCTGGTCCACACGTCCGTGTAGATCACGTCGGCCTCGGCAGCGCCTTCGCGGGGGGAATGGACGGTCTCAATCGTGCCGCGCACTTGCGCCATGCGGTCGAGGAAGCCCTGGTCGAATCCGTAGGCTTCCGGGCAGGCGATGGTAAAGCGGGCGCCCAGCCTGGCGCAGGCAACGGCAAGGGACCGTGCCACGTTGTTCGCGTCGCCGATGAACGCCACCTTGATGCCTTCTGTTTCTCCCAGACGCTCGCGGATGGTCAGCATGTCCCCGAGGGCCTGGCAGGGGTGAGCACGGTCGCTCAGGGCGTTGATGACGGGGATTGCTGAATGAGCGGCCAGTTGCTCGACGGCCTGGTGGCGGTAGACGCGGGCGGCAATGCCATCAACATAGCGGGCCAGAACGCGCGCTCCGTCCTTGACCGGCTCGCGCACCCCCAGGTTGACATCGTCACGGGAAAGGTAGGTCACGTGGCCGCCAAGCTGAGTCATGGCGACTTCGAAGGAAACGCGTGTGCGCATCGAGGATTTCTCGAACAACAGCGCGAGGGTTTTGCGCCGGAGCGTCGGCTCCAAACGGCCCTCCCGAGCCTGTGCCTTCAGCCGGTGGGCCAACGAGAGCGTTGCGTCGATAAGGTCGGCGTCCCAGTCGAAAAGCGTCACCAGGTGCATGGTTTTCCTCGCATTGTGTCAGATCTCACCGTGTTCCGCCTTCTCCAGGGCCTCCAGCAGCACCCGCAGCCCGTGGTCCAGCAGTTCGCGCGGCACGTTGACAGCCGGCAGCAGGCGCAGAACAGTATCGTGGGTGCAGTTGATGCGGACCCGCCTGTGCAGGCAGTGCTGGAAGATGGGCAGGCCGGGCCGGTCCAGCTCCATGCCGCACATCAGTCCGCGCCCGCGCACCTCACGGATGAACGAGAACTGCTCCCGGAAGTCCTCCAAGCGTCCGAACAGGTACTCGGAGGTCTCCCGGCAGGTCTCCAGCAGGCCCTCCTGCTCGATGGTGCGCAGCGTGGCCAGGGCGGCGGCGCAGGCCAGCGGGTTGCCCCCGAAGGTGGAAGCGTGCGTGCCGGGGACCAGGTTCTCGGCCACCTCCGCCCGGGCTATCATGGCGCCTACGGGCACGCCGCTGCCCAGGGCTTTCGCAAGAGTCATGATGTCCGGCTCGATGCCGTAGTGCTGGTAGCCGAACCACTCGCCCGTGCGGCCGACGCCGCACTGCACCTCGTCCAGTATGAGGAGCATATCGTTACGGTCGCACAGTTCGCGAAGGCCCGTCATGAACTCCTGGTCGGCCACCCGCACGCCACCCTCGCCCTGAATCGGCTCAAGCATGACGGCGCAGGTCTCGTCGTCCACGACTTCCTCCACAGCTTCCAGGTCATTCATCGGCGTGTGAGCAAAACCGGGTAGCAGCGGCAGATAGCCCCTGTGATACTTTTCCTGACCGGTGGCGGTGATGGCGCCCATGGTGCGACCGTGGAAGGAGTCGCGCATGGTGATGATCTTGAAGCGGCCTTCGTCTTGCTTGCTGAGGCGGGCCAGCTTGATGGCAGCCTCGACGGCCTCAGTGCCGCTGTTGCAGAAGAAGCACTTGCCGCCGAAGCTTTTTTCACTCAGCTCGCGGGCCAGTTCGCCCTGGGGGGGGATGTAGAAGGTGTTGTCCACGTGCAGCAGCATGCCGGCCTGCCGCTGCACCGCGGTAACCACGCGGGGGTGGCAGTGCCCCAGCACGGTGGTGCCCCATCCGGGCATGAGGTCGATGTAGCGGTTGCCGTCGCTGTCCCAGATGAGCGAGCCTTCGCCGCGGACGAACGCGATAGGGTGGCGGCTGTAATTGCCGATGACGTAACGGTCAAACAGGCTTTCGATGTCCGGGAATTCCATGGCGCGCTCCGGTCAGTCGAACAGGGCCTCTACGAAGGGCTCCGGCTCAAAGGGCAGCAGGTCGTCCACGCCCTCGCCGATGCCAATGAACTTGACGGGGAGTTCTATCTGGTCCTTCATGCCGAAAATGACCCCGCCTTTGGCGGTACCGTCCAGCTTGGCCAGCACGATACCGCTCAACGCGATGCTTTCGTTGAACTGGATGGCCTGGCTGATGGCGTTCTGCCCGGTGGTGGCATCCAGCACGATCAGCGTCTCGTGCGGGGCGCCCGGTATTTTGCGGCCGACAACACGGTGTATCTTCTGCAGTTCGCGCATCAGGTTGCGCCGGGTGTGGAGCCGGCCGGCGGTGTCTATGATGAGCACGTTGTAATCGCGCGCCAGGGTGCTCTCAGCCGCGTCGAACGCAACGGCCGCGGGGTCGGCGCTCTCGTTCTTCACAATGTCGGCGCCGACACGTTGAGCCCATATCTCGAGCTGCTCGATGGCGGCCGCGCGAAAGGTATCGCTGGCCGCCAGCAGCACGCGCTGTCCGCTCCTGACAAAACGGCTGGCCAGCTTGGCGATGCTGGTGGTCTTGCCCGAGCCGTTGACGCCGGCCACCATGATAACGGCGGGGCCCTCCTCCGGAAGGTGCAGTTCCGTGTCCCAGTCGCTCAGGTCGTCGCGCATCAGATCTTTCAGGAAATCCATGACCTGGTCGGTATTCTGGATGTGGCCGTCCCTGTGCGCCTGGCGTAGTTCCTCGCAATATCGCATGACGGCCCGCGGCCCAACGTCAGCCAGGTAGAGCTGCTCCTCCAGTTCCTCGAGCAACTCTTCGTCTATGGAACGATGCAGGGACAGCACCGAGCGCAGGCCGCCCGACACTTTGCGACGGGTCTTGGCCAGGCCGTTGCGCAGCTTGCCCAGCAAGCCGGGTGAGGCTTCCTCCAGGGGGCCGCTGTCCTCTTCGGGTTTCTCCTTCTTGCTGAACAGGCCAAAGGGGCACATATGTGGCTTCCTGAGGTAAGGGGACAGTGGGCGCCGGTCCTCAGACCCGCGCCAGGGCGCGTTGTTCCAGCTTGTGCAGCTCGACGAAGGAGACGGCCTCCTGGCCGAGGTGGATGTCCGGTTTAGCGTCGCCGTGGTAGTCGCTGCCCCCGCTGACCAGCAGGTCGTACATCGCTGCCAGGTCCATCAACTCCTTCTCCGCGTCCGGGCTGTGCCGGGGGTAGTGGACTTCCAGGGCATCCAGTCCGGCCTCCAACAGCTCGGGCAGAAACATCTCCATGTCCTGGAGCAGGCCGGGATGAGACAGCACAGCACAGCCTCCCGCAGCGCGCACGAGCTTGACGGCTTCGGCCGGAGTCAGATGCTGTTTGGGGACGTAAGCGGGGCAGCCGGCTCCGAGGTAGTTTTCGAACGCCTCGCCCACGCTCCGGCAGACGCCGCGCTTGACCAATTCCTGGGCCACGTGCACACGCCCGACCGACTCACCGCCGGCCCGTGCGAGGACGCCCTCACCGCTGATGTCCTTGCCCAGTTCCCGCAGCCGTTCGGCAATCTGCAGCACGCGTTCGGCCCGCGCCGCTCGCAACTCCTCCAGGCGGCCGGCCAGCGCATCGTCCTCCATATCAACATACAGGCCGACGACGTGCAACTCAACCTCGCCGTCACCATGGGCCGACCGGGCATAGCCGGTCAGCTCGACGCCAGGCACTACGGTCACCCCGTGGTCTGCGGCGGCCTTCTGAGCAGCCCGCATGCCCTGCAGCGTGTCGTGGTCGGTCAGGGCCAGGGCGCTCAGGCCGGCGCGGGCGGCCAAGGCCGGCAGGTCTTCGGGCGCCACCGAGCCGTCGGAGGCAGTCGAGTGAACGTGCAGGTCCGCCCGCGCCTGCGGATCGGGCTTTATCCTGTTGGCGATGTGCGAGTTGTAGATCTTGTCCAACACCCCGTTGACAAAAGTGGGGGAGCCTTCGGTGCTGTAACGTTTGGCCAGTTCGATGGCCTCGTTGATGGCCACCTTGGCGGGGGTGTCGGGCCGGAACAGCATCTCGTAAACCGCCAGGCGCAGTATGTTGCGGTCGCTGACGGCCATGCGTTCCAGCTTCCAGTTCTGGGCCGTGCGCCGTATGAGTTTGTCGAGGGTCTCCTGCCGCTCGATGCAGCCGCGCACCAGGCGGTCGGCCAGGGGCAGCACGTCGGCGGGGGCCCTGCGTTCACAGAAGCAGATCAGCTCCTCCAGCGTGCGATTGCTGACCACGTCACGCTGGTAGAGCGCCTGCAGGGCTAGTTCCCGGGCTTGCGTTTCTTTTCTCAAATATCGCTACCGCAACAAGGGGCCGGGACGATGGGGGGGCGGTGGCCCCTCCAGGCGACCGCGCCCGTTCAGCAGGACGTGATGTCCTCCAGGAGGTTGGCCATTTCGATGGCCGCCAGGGCGGCTTCGGCGCCGCGGTTGCCTGCACGGGCGCCGGAACGGTCAACAGCCTGCTCGATGGTCTCAGTCGTGATGACGCCGAAAATGGTCGGCACGCCCGTCTCCAGATTCACCCGGGCTACCCCTTTGGCGCACTCGCCCGCAACGAAATCAAAATGCGTGGTCTGGCCACGGAGAACTGCGCCCAGGCAAACCACGGCGTCGAACCTGCCGCTCTGCGCAACCTTGTGGGCGACCAGGGGAATCTCGAAAGAACCCGGCACGCGGAAGACCTCCAGGTCCTGTTCGGCCGCGCCGTGCCTGAGCAGGCAGTCCTCGGCCCCGCCGAGCAGCCTGCTGGAGAAAAACTCATTGTAGCGGCTCACCACAAGCGCAAAGCGTTTGCCCTCGGCGTTCAGCTTACCCTGGTGTTGCGTTACCTGCGCCATCTGCACCTCAGTGTGTCAAGCGTTTTCGGTCCTGTGCCCTGTGAACTATAATAATATAGGGAACGAATGTGTGGGACGCAAATGCCAGAATCACCTGCTGGTGAACGATCTTCAGAGTGGGGAAGGCCCGTGAAGGAGTCTTCCGAGCTTCGGGCGCTGCTGCGTCGTCTGCGGCGCCTCTTGAGGGCGGCCATGCTGCTTGCCGGCTTCGGGAGGCTGGTGCAACTCGGTGTTCTGCTGGTCGTGGCCGGCTTCGCGCTCGACCGTTTGCTGCACTTGCCGGCTCTCGCGCGGGCCTGGGTGTTGGTGGTCAGCGCCGCCCTGATGCTCTGGCAGACCCTGTGCCAGGTAATCCGGCCCCTCACGCGGCCCCTCACTGACCTGGACCTGGCCGTGGAGCTGGAGCGCCGGGTGCCCGCCTGTCGAGACGTGATGGCCGGCGCTGTCAGCCTGGCCGGCCAGGATGCCGCAGGCTCACTCGCTCTGCGTTCGGCAGCCGTGCGAGAGGCGGAGCAGGCCGCCCGGACCGTGGATGCTGGTTCGCTCATCGGCTGGCGTCGGCCGTTTCGTTCCGTCGCCCTGGCCGTCCTGTTTGTCGGTGTCCTGGCCTCTGTGGCGCTGCACCGGCCTGCCACTGCCCGGCTATGGCTGCGTCGCAACGTGCTCCTGGCGCCGGAACCCTGGCCGCGTCGCACACACCTGCGTCTGCTCGACTTCCCGGACGGCGTGCGATATGTGGCGCGAGGCGCCGACGTGGAGGTCACAGCGGTGGCCGAAGGCGTCGTGCCCCGGTTGGCGCGGCTCCACGTGCGTCCGGCCGGGAAGAAGGCCGGGTCCGTGCTGGATATGCAACACCGACCGCCGAAAGAGTTCGCCGCTGTGCTTGAGAACGTGACCGGCTCCCTTGTGCTCCAGGTGCGCGGTGGGGATGGCATTTCGCGGGAGCTGCAGCTTCAGGCCGTCCCACGGCCGCAGGTGGAGTCAGCGCGCGTGGTCGTCCGTCCGCCGGAATACATAAGTCGCCGGGCCTTTGAGATGCCGTGGGAGGCAACCGAGTTCGCGGCGCCGGCCGGCAGCCGGGTCAAGGTCGAACTGACCGCCACGCGACCCATTAGCAAGGGGGAATGGACCCTGGACGGCAAACCGGCGCAGACGATGGAACTCGTGGCGGAAAGAACAGTGCGAGGAAGTTTCGTCCTGGAAGAAAACATCGAGTGCGAGTTCGCGCTGACGGGGGAGCACGGCATCCGCATGCGGCCTGCACTGCGGGCGACGTTCCGCGCGGTGCCCGACGAACCGCCCCGGGTGAGCCTGAGCGCGCCGGGCACGGGCAGCCTGCTGACGCCGACCGCCCGGGTGCCGCTCCGCGTCGTGGCCATGGACGACTACGCCGCCGAGACGGGCCGGCTCGAGCTGAGCGGCACGGCGCACGACGACCCCACAGTGCTGCCCCTGTGGGACGGCCACACCACACCGGTGCGCCGCGGCGAATACGCGCTGGACCTGCCCGAGATTGGATACGAACCGGGCGACCGCCTGGAGCTGACGGCAGTGGTGCTCGACAATCGAGAGCCCGACGGGCCGAACGTGGGCCGAAGCGTCCCGCTTGAATTCCGCATCGTCCGGGTGGAAGAGCTGCTGCGGAGTCTGCTGGGCCAGCAGGAGGACCTGCGCCGGAGCCTGGAACAGCACATCCGGACCCAGCAGGCCATCGTCCGGCGGCTCGGGGAAACGGACGACGCCAACCTGCCGCAACTGGCGCGCGAACAGGCCGAACTGGGTGCTGAGCTGCCGAAGCTTGCCAAAGCCTATGCTCACATCCTGGAGCAGTTGCGTAACAACCGGGTGGTGGAGGACGCAGCGCACCAGGCCCGGGTGGCCGAGATTGTGGCGCCGCTGGAGGCGCTGGGCCAGCCAGAGGGGGCCGTTGCCCTGGCGGCCGACGCCGTGAAGACTTCCCGCCGGCATTCCCGCCGGCACGCCGAAGAGGCGGTGCGTCAGATGGATAAGGTGCGTCAGGCCATGCTCCTTGTGGAAGGGGGCGCCGCCGTCGCGGCCTCGGTGATGGAGATCCGGGAGGCGCAGCGCTCCATTTTCGAGCGGGCAGCCGACCCCCCCGAAGACCTTCTGGACTGGCTGGAGGGGGACAGATGATGCGCGCTATGACGGCGAAGCTCCTGTTTCTGGCGCTGGTTCTCTGCCTCTCGGCCGGTCCCGCAGGGGAGGCCGGGGAGCTATCCGCCGAACAACAGCGCCTGCGCGAACGGATGGAAGCTGTCGAGCGCCGCCTGCTCGAACTCGTCGGGACGGTTGAAGATGCGGACCGGGTAGCGCGGTTGCGGGACGCCCTGACATTGAGCAGGAATTCCCTGCTGGTCAACCGCATGGAGGACATCGCGTCGCTGCTTGCCGAAGGCCGTTACGCTGAGGCGCGGGAGGCGGAGGGGCGTATGCTGGCCGACCTGCAGCGCCTGGCCGACATACTCAGCCGGGGAGACGAGGGCAAATCCCTGGAGCGGCTGCACCGGGCCGCCGCCCAACTTGACGCGCTGCTTCAACGCCAGGCCGAACTCGCCGCCCTCACCGCCGGACTTGACCCGACCGGAGAGGACGAACTTGACCGGGCGGCCGGTCGGCAGCAGGATATCGGCGCGGACACGGAGACCCTGCAAATGCTGCTCGGGCCGTCCCCCGGCGGAGAGGACCTTGCCTCTGCGCTGCCGTTCATGGACTCGGCCGGGCAGGCGCTCCGGGAAGCGCGGCCCGAGCAGGCAGCCGCTGAGCAGGAGGAGGCCGGCAGGCACCTGCAGCAAGCCCGCGAGACCCTGCAGGAGGCCCTGCGCAAGGCTGAGGCGCAACGACGGGCCGAAGCCCGCCGCGGGATGGCGGTTGTGTTGCAGGAGTTCCTGGAGGAGCAGCAGGACATCAGTTCGGCGACCGAGCGGGCGGCGCAAGAGGGAGATGGCGAGACGCCCGGGCGGGCACTCATGCTGCGGCTGGCTGACCTGGCCGTACGCCAGCGGGCCCTGGGCCGGCGAGTCGCGGAGGCGGCCGAGCTGCTGGATGACTTCGGCCGGACAGTCGCCTGGCCCGAGGCTCTGCAAAGCGTGCGGGACGACCTGGACGCCTGCGCCCACCTGCTCGACGAGGGGGAGCTCGCTTCCGCGCGCGACGTCCAGGAGGAGATTGAGCAGACCCTCGAGGCGCTCATCGAAGTCCTGCGGCAGACGGACGCGGTCGCCGAGAGCCCCCCCGACCAGCCGGAGGACCGCCAGCGGGAGGAAACGGACCCGCCGGCCGTCAACGTCGGCGAGGAGCTAAGGGTCGTCCGAACGCTGCAAAGCGCCCTGAACCGCCGAACCGCGCGCCTGCACGAACGTCGCGATCGCATGGAGGAGGGGCGCGTCCGTGCGAGGCTGGAAGACCTGACCGCCCGGCAGGCCGCCCTGCGGGACGGGCTGGCCCGAATCGAGCAACTCGCAATGGAGAAAAACCCGTGAGAAGCCGACTGCTCATCGCCGTTCTGCTGGGTTTGCTGGCCGGGGGCGCCGCTGCCGAACGGCCGCAGCGTCCGCTGGAGGCGATCGGCCATCGCATGGTCTCGGTCGAGTCTATGCTACGTCGCGAGATGAGCGGACGGGAGGTGCAGCGTGAGCAGGAGCGGATACTGGCCGAACTGGACAGGATGATCCGTGAGCGCGACCCCGGGGGGGCGACAGCCGAGACGCAAAGCGGCCTGAGCGAAATCGAACCGGCGATAACACCGGGAGCCGAGACCGGCCGCCCGGACCGGCCCGCCGAGGAGTCCGTGCTGCCGTCGGGTCGCTGGGAACCGGGCCGCCTGAGTCCGGCCGAAGCGCTGGAAGGCGACTGGAGAGCCGACCTGCCGGAAGCCGGCCGCCGGACCATCGAGGACACCCTCGGCACGGGACGTCTGCCGGCGCGCTATCGTGACCTGCTGCGCGCGTACAACCTGAAGCTTGCCGAGAGGGAGGGCGCCGATTCACGCTGACGGGGCCGGTGGGAGCCAGCGCCGCGCCTGTCACGCGATTCGACCCTGTGCGCTGGAATGCGGAACGGCCGGTGGGGGCAGAAAAACATGTCGTGAGCGGCGCCCGGGGGTGATGTGTGGCCTCGCTTCGCCAGGCTCGCCGCGTCCGCAGCCCGGCGGAGGGCGTCTCAAATGCAGCCCGGGGGAGGATGAGTCCTGCCCCGCTACAGGAGCCTCTGAGAGGGGCGACTCAGATGCAGGCTCTCGACGCCGTTCACTCGGTCCGATGTTTACCGCGCGCGCAGGAGCGTGCCGCGTACTACTCCGCATCCTCCCAGCGCAGCCGCGCCAACTTGATGCCCTGGAAGTCGGCCAGATCGCTTATGTACCACTTGCCCTCATGCCGGACGATTTCCGGGGCCTTGACGGGGAAGACCGCGACAAGTTTCGAGTCGTCGTTGACGCCGAAATGATAGGGATCGCATGAGCGGTACACGTACGTCCTGAAATCCGTGGACGTGGCCCGGAAAAGGTAGTAGTAACCGTCCAGCGCGACCACAAAAGGGCTTTCGGCGCTGACCGGACCGTTGCCCGCGCGCCCGCCCTCGCAGACGATGGTGTAGTCCGACCAGCGGTCCAGGTCATCCGAGGTGCGCAGTATGACGAACCCGCGCTTCCAGCTGTCCTTCGCCACGGTCGAGACCGTCGAGTAGCTGAAGAACCGGCCGTCAATCCTCAGCATCATCACGTCGCGCCCGCCGTCGGGGTAGAGCAGGGAGCGCCCCTCCTCATCGAGGCGGCGGGTGTAGTTGATACCGTCTTTGGAAGTCAAGGCGTGGATGCCGCGTGAATGGTAAAAGCAG
The DNA here is from genome assembly GCA_003551305.1 of Candidatus Brocadiaceae bacterium. Lineage (GTDB taxonomy): Bacteria > Planctomycetota > Brocadiia > SM23-32 > SM23-32 > B1Sed10-231. The sequence continues at coordinate 16,482 of PUMJ01000104.1, read as the reverse complement.
TAGTAAATACCGTCGAACCGGGCGAAGAAGGGGGCGCCGACGGTTTCCCGGGGAGAAGCGCGCTCGCCGAACTCCTCCCGCGCCCGCAGCATGACGCCTCGCCGTTGCCACGGACCTTCCTCCAGCGAGCGACCCTGCCAGCCGTAGATGAGCCGGCCCACGGCCGTGCCGCGCATGCAGGCCCAGAGCTGCCATGAGCCCTCACGCGCCCGGATGAAGCCGTGGTCCACGATGTGCTGCCGCTCGGGGTCCGGGCCGTTCAGTTCGCCCAGGTCAGGCATCTCGCAGATGCGCCACCAGTCGTCCTCTATGACGGGCACACGGGCCGTCGCCTCCCGTTCACCGGCGATGTCGCGTTCCATGTCCGGTCTCCTTTCCCCGGCCCTATTCCGGGACGGTTATCTGGCCATCCTCCATCATGCTGAGCAGGGGGGAGTCCTCGATGTCGAGCGGCAAATATATGCGGGCGCGCCGGCGCGAGGACTCGTAGGTGGCGAAGATCAGTTCGGTCGCCTGCAGGGCCTTGCGGCTAGACAGCAGCGACTCGCGCCCCTCCAGCAGGCAGTCAATGGTCTCCAGGATGTACAGTGTGGTGTCCCCACCGGGCAGATCGGGACCGTCCAGCTCGGGCTCCTCCCAGTCCTTCCCGGCGCTCAGCACACGCAGGCCGCCGCCCGCTATCTCCAGCATGCCGTCCGTACCCGTCAGGGAGACCCCGCATCGTGCGCCGTGCTGGTCCCGGCCCGTCACGAGCAGTCCCGACACGTCGTTGTCCCATTCGAGGTAAGAGAGCCCATGAGTCTCGACAAACGCGTCGAAGACGGTGTGGTGCCTGCTGACGTCAATCTGGCCCATCACCCATTCGGCGGGCCGGTCGTCGTTGAAATAGAAGAACATGTCGAACCAGTGCGTGCCCCAGTCGAAGAGGTTCGAGCAGTGGCCTTCCACGCGCGTCAGATCGCCGATCGCGCCGGCGTCCAGCAGTTCTTTGGCCTTCTGGAAAGTGTTTCCGAACCGCCGCTGATGGCTGAAGGTCAGCATGATGCCGGCTTCCTCGCACGCCTCGTGCATGCGTCTCGACTCGCCGAAGGTGGGGGCCATGGGCTTCTCGGCGTTGATGAGGCGCGGGGGGCTGGGGGCGTCGACGCACGCCATGATCGCGTCATGGTGCAAGCCGGTCCAGAGCGACATGCTGACGATATCGAGGTCTTCTTTTTCGAGCATCTCGGGGTAGTCTTCGTAGGTGCGCTCCACCCCGAACTCGTTCATCATCCTCTCGCGCGCTTCCTCGCTGGGGTCAGCGCAGGCGACTATCTGTACTTTATCCGACTGCTGGTAGCCCACAGCGTGGGCGCGTCCGCGCCCACCACAACCGATGAGTCCGACTCTCAGCTTGTCCATTGTGCTTCCTTGCTTTTTGTTGAGCTAAAGGGGGATTGTGTGCCCTCGGCAAAGTCAGGTGACTGTGCACGCGGCTCGCTTCTCGGAACTCTCGGCATAGCCGATGCGGATGGCTTTGGCGCGGAGGGCGTGCCTGCCCGCGTTCAGTCGCAGCGGGCCGGTGTAGAGGCGCCAGTGGGGGTCTTCGCCCTGGTCGAAGGTATACGCGATGGACGCCCCCTGCGCAGCGCAATGGAGCTGCAAGAGCAAGGGGCCTTCAAACGTTCCCCCGGTGGCGGTCTGAGTGCCGTCGGCCTCCCGGGAGATGGGCACGAAAACCACCGGGGCCGTGGTCGGCTGCTCGGCGTCGGGGTACCAGCGCCGTTTCATCTGGAGTTCGTCCATCTCGCCGAGATCTCCCACGCGCTCGCGCCACGCGGCCAGGGCGCCCCGCATGCGCTCCAGTACGTCACGATGCTCCGGCTGATCAGCGAGATTGCTCAGCTCCCACGGATCGTCGTGGGTGTCGTAGAGTTCCTCGACAGGTCGGCTTTCCCGGGCAAACCACTGCTGGGGACCTTCCAGCGTGCCGGCCACGCACCGGCGCCATATCTCGCGCATTATGGGGTGACGGTTGCGGTAGGGCACCCAGAGCAGGCGCGGCAGTTCCGGCCGGAAGTTGCGGATGTACTTGTAGCGTCTGTCGCGGACGGCGCGGACCATGTCGTACGCCTCGTCGTAGCGGTCGCGCGTCGCGTAGATGTAGTCGCGCTCGACCGCGTCCGGCCCCAGGAAGGGTTGGCCCTGCATGTGCCCCGGCACCGGCAGACCGGCCAAAGACAGCATGGTGGGGCCGAGGTCAATCAGGCTGACCAGGCGCTCATCCACCGAGCCGGGGTCCGGCCGGCCGGGCCACCGGACGATAAGCGGTATGCGGATGCCGGTGTCGTAGGGCCAGCGCTTGGAGCGGGGGAGTCCTTCGCCATGGTCGCTCCAGTGCACCACGATGGTATTGTCAGCGACCCCGTCCTCTTCCAGTTGGTCCAACAGTTCGCCCAGCAGGCGGTCGTTGTCCGCGATGTGGTCGTACTGTCGCGCGAGGGCCTTGCGGCACTCGATGGTGTCCGGCAGGTAGGGGGGCAGCGTCACGCTGTCCGGGTCGGTCTCCGGCTCCCCGCCTTTCTCCTCCCACATCCCGCTTTCGTGCGTGGTGGTGGGGTTGAAAACGGCGAAGAAGGGTTGGCCATCCTGGCGGCTGCGCCAGTGGGCGCCGTCCCGACACCAGTCCCACGCCGTCTGGGGCGGCGTGAACTGGTAGTCCGTCTTGGAGTTATTGGTGCAGTGGTAACCAACCGCGCGGAAGTACTCACTGAAGCACTTGACATAGTGCGGCATCACGGCGGAGTAGGGGGTGGACATCTCCGGCGTCGCCCGGTTGCTATGTGTGGTACGCATGTGGTGCGTGCCGGCGGAGGTCGGGTAAATGCCGGTGATGATGGAGGAGCGGCTGGGCGCGCAGACGGGAGCGGTACAGAATGCGTTCGGGAAGCGGACGCCCTCCGCCGCCAGACGGTCCAGGTTGGGGGTGCGCGCCACTTCGTCCCCGTAGCACCCGTAACGGGGCGAAGTGTCCTCGAAAGAGATCCACAGAATGTTGGGGCGGTCGGCCATGTCGGCCCCTCCTCAGTCAGTCGTAGTCAACTCGCGGTCGCGGTACATCTGCCAGAAAAGTATCCAGGGGTCAAGCAGTATCTCGTCCTCTTCGCTGTCGCCGGGTTCGCGTACCTTGAAGACGAAGTGACTGTGCTCGTGGGCGCCGATGAGGCCCCCCGCTCCTTCCGCGTAGTGCGTGCCGGCAGGGAAGGGCTTATGCTCGGGGACGAGCAGCCGGATGATGTGCCGCGTCTCCAGGGCCCACGTGGAGCCGTCCGGCCACGAATGGAAGCCGCGCCAACGGTTGTTGTTGTCGCCGTCTTCCAGCCGGTTGAACAGGTAGTGGTCCTCGATGCCCACGGGCGCCCAGATGGGCGTGCCGGCCGGATGGTTGATGTCCAGTCCCCCGTGCGCGGCGGCTCCGTGATAGGCGCCCAGCCAGCAGTCCTCGCCCTGGTAGCAGTCCTCGATGCGCAGGCCGTCTTTCGGCAGGGGGCACCACGGGTGGAGCAGCAGCGGGCAGATGCGCTTCGTGGCGTCCTGGATGGCGAAACGCGCCCGGCGACGCGGCCGGCATGCCCCGTGGTCCTCGGTCAGGAACTCGAAGATGTCGTCGCAAGCGTCGAACCAGATCCGCAGCCCCATCACCTCGCGCGGTTCGTAGAAGGAGCGTTGGCTGGCGACCTCCCGGCCGAGCGACACCGAGACGCCGTCTATGGTGATGTTGCAGAAGAACCGATAGTTGGTCACCGCGCCCGGCTGCTCCTTGCCTATCTCGTCCACCGTCGTGTGGTAGATGCCGGCCCCGGCCCCCCGCAGCACGATTGATCGGGTTTCACCGTTCGCCAGCGTGAAGCGCAGCTCGTCGCCCACGTCCAGTTCGGCGGCCGTCAGGGTGTCCCGTGCGGTCTTCTCTATTATCCGACCCATAGCGTCACCTCCGGTAAGTCCAGCAGTCCGCATTCGAGGAAGCGGTAGCTCCTTCCAGGGGGCTGGTGCATCGGCCCGTCCAGCCAGGCCGGCGCGATGGGCAGCCCCTCGCTGAAGGGCGGTCCCATCATGTTCTTCATGTTCCCCGCTACGTCGAGCCACAGGGTGTGCCGGTCCGCCCCATCGTTCAGCTTCGTGTCTATTTCGTACGGGGGATGTACTACGTCACCCACATGCTCGCCGTCCAGATGGACGCGAACGGCTGAGCCTTTCCAGCGCGGCAGCGACACGGTGATTCCGCGGGCTCTTGCTTCGGCCGTGAAAGACAGTTCGTAACGCACCCACCAGGGATAGAAAAGCAGCCCCATCGAGCGCCAGTCGCCCATCCGCAGGGAGAACGGCTCGACGGTGGCGAAGCCGCGTTGCCGGGCCTGCAGTGCAAAGTCGCCCTGCACGTAGACCGGCGCGATCTCGGTGCGCGGTCCGAACTCGGGGGCTGTGAGTCTAAGGACGTTTTCGCCCTCACGGACGGTGTCGGCGATTGCAGTTCTGAGGATGTTCTCGTCTAACCAGCGCTCCTCTTCCGGGAAGTGCAGTTCGGCGCCGTTCATTTCAACGGTGTAGAACGACGGCCGCTCGACCGCGAGCGAGAGGGAATGCGTCGCGCCGCACTCGACGGCGAAGCGGTATTCGACCGCGAAGCCGGCGTCAGGGGCGCCGGGGGATTCCACTGCCTCAGGCTCCGGGGCATCGGCCCAGTGGCGTCGGCGGCGGGAAGTTCCGTGCTGTCCGGCACAGACCGCGTCGGCGCGCGCGGTCACGATATTGCGCCAGACGCGCCCCCGCACCTCCAGGTCGCAGTAGTCGAGCACCAGCACGTTTGGCTGCATCCGCTTCACCGCCTCCAGCTTCACCTCCGCGGGAAGGGGTTCATGTTCGATGCAGAACACCGGGCCCCCCGGTTCGGGTTTGGTGACCCACAGCGCATGTCCGCCGGGTGGCAGGCGCAGTTCGGCTAACTGAGCGCCTTCACCGGATTCCGTGGGCACCGGCTCTACCTCGCCGGTCATGGTGTCCAGTGCCAGCAAACTCTCTCCCTCAAGCCTGACACGGGTCTCGATCTCCTGCATCCAGGGGCTTACGAAGAAGTGCAGCGTCTGTCCGTCCCCCAGTTCCTCCCGTCGCCAGGATACATCCGCCGGCAGCGGCGAACCGTCCGGGGCCGAGATGTAGGGCGGCACAAGCTCTCTCAACCGGGCGATCAGGTCGTCCTTGTTCTCGCACTGTACCCAGCGCTCGGGGAAGCGCCGGGGCAGCGCGCCGGGGCCGTCGTCGGGCCGACCGCGGACGCAGGCGGGGGGCTGACCCGCGGCCAGCAGCGTGCCGCCCGCGGCCATGAACTGCTCCATCAGCTCTAACGTCGAAGGCAGCCACGTCTCCATGTTCGGCGGCAGCACGACCACACGGTAATCCCGCTCACCGATGCGGAGCGCGTTGCTCTCGACGCTGCCGAACTCCGCCATCAGCCACTCATCTCCCAGATCGTAGTCCACCTGAGCGTCGGTAAGAACCTGCACTATGACGGACTGGCTTTCCCGCAGGCGTCCGAGGCGTTCTTCCGCGACCTGTGGCGCCGGGCCGATGTCTTCGAACTCCGGCACGTAGTGCAGCCAGGCGCTGCCGGTGGGATGCAGCAGCAGCACGCGGTTGCGCTCTTCACCCCGCAGCAGCGCGTGCACGGTGCGGCGGTCGTGCATGGCCTGCAGGTGGTAGCACGGCCACCAGGAGGAGTGGTCGCTGATGGTCTGGGGCCAGTCGTACTTGCGCCGCCCGGCCAGCGTCTGGTAGCTCAGGTGCGGATTGATCACGTTGACGCCGTGGACCATACACCAGTCCGAGAGGGGCTTGAACTGCTCCAGCGCCATCTCATAACCGCCCCCGCCGTAGGTCTCGCACAGGACGCGCGGCCGCCCGAGCTGTGCCGCCACGCTGCTCACCTCTTTCAGCGTCAGCAGGTAGAGGCTGTTCTTGAGCCGGTCCGAGGGATCGAACTGGAACGCGAGCATGTCCACGCCCGGCGCCTGCATCCAGCGGTAGAGCGTCATCGAGTTGGGTTGCGTGCGGGGGCTCGGCCACTCGTGCTCATACCAGTGTCCGGTGAATTGCAGCCCGTGCTCTTCGCACCAGTCGTAACACTTGCCCGCGAAGTTCTCACAAAACAGGCGGTTCAGCGTCTCGTAGTAGTCGAAGCGTACGCCGGGGGCGTCCTCGGTCTGGAACAAGAGCGCGTCCAGATGCTCGACCAGGTCGTAGCCATGGTCGCTCTCGAACTGCTCCAGCAAGTACTCGGACCAGGGCAGCGCGTGACCCGCGCCTATGCCGGGTTCATCGGTGAACACATAGCGGACCAGTTCGCCGAAATGGTCGCCGAAACGGCGGGCGTACTCGTCGTGGGTCAGACGGAGGAAAGCATCCGTGACTTCCGGGCGGGAAAGGTCCGGGCGGCGCCTCTCGCCCGGGGCGGGGCGATGGTGGTGCGCGGCGATGACCGGCAGCCCGACCTCCGAGGTGTCGGCCAGGCGCGCCGGCGTGCCGCCGTCCGGTACACTCCATGCCGCCACCAGCGCCTCGGTGGGCACGGCGGCGCCGTCCTCATAGCGCCGCACGTGCAGCGTTTGCTGCCCCGCGTCCGGGCATTCCTCGAAGACGAGGCCCCCGGCCGCCCCGGAAGGGAAGCCGTCTTCGTCGTAGATGTGGCATTCCATCCCGAGCCGTTCGCACTCCTTCAGTGAATGCTCCCACAGCTCAAACCACCGCTCGGACAGATACTCCGTCAGCAGCCCGGTGCGGCTGTGGACGAACACCCCGCCCACGCCCTGTTCAGCAAACTGCTCGAGCATCTCGGTTATGCGGCGCTCGTTGACGTCCCCGTTCCATATCCAGAACATCACGTGGCCGCAGTGGGCAGGCGGCAGGGCGAACTCCTCAAGCCAGTCAGATGCCATGGTTGCTCCTGTTCTCCGATAAAAAGCGCACGCAGTCCATGTCAAGAGGGAAAAGCTTACCGCCCGGACGCAGGCGCGTCCAGCGCGGGCGCGAAAACGCCGCCCACGGCAATTCCCTTGACTCCGGACGGGGGTGGACGGGTAGGATTCGGGCGTCAGAGTGAACTGAACAAGGAGAATGCCCCATGCCGAAACCACGAGCCGTCGTCATCGGTTACGGCTATGCCGGACGCAGCTTTCACAGCTACCTCATCGGACTGACTGGCGGCCTGGAACTCCACGGCGTCTCCTCACGGAACCCGGAGACCCGCGAGAAGATTGTGCGCGAACGCGGTTGCCGCGCCTACGCCAGCTTCGAGGAGGTCATCGAAGATCCGGATGTGGACCTGGTCGTGCTGGCCACGCCCCATGACACACACGCCGAGCTGGCCGTGCGGGCCATGGACGCCAGCAAGCACGTGGTGACCGACAAGCCGATGTGCACCTCCCTGGCCGAATGCGACCGCATGACAGAGGCCGCCGAGCGGAACGATGTGCTGCTGACCGTCTTCCAGAACCGCCGCTGGGACGGTGATTACCTGACCCTGCGCAAACTGCTGGACGAAGGGAGGCTCGGCGGTCTGCGCTGGCTGGAGATGGCCTGGCAGACGTTCGGCCCGCCGGGCCGCTGGCGGGGCGAGACGAAAAAGGGCGGTGGGCGGCTGTTCGACCTCGGCACGCACATGATTGACCAGGTCATGCAGGTATTCCCCCAGGCTGTCGAGAGCGTCTACTGCCGCCTGCACCGGGACTACCCGGAGCACGACGTGGACAGCCATGCCATGGTGGTCATAGGGTTCGAGGGCGGCCGGACGGCCGTCGTGGACGCAGGCGGCATGCACCTGATCCCGAAGCCGCGTGTTCATGCGTTCGGCACGCAGGGCACGTTCATAAAGCACGGCCTTGACCCCCAGGAGAACGCCATGCGCCAGGGCGACATAGACGCTGCCGAGGAACCCGAGGAGAACTACGGGCGTCTGAAGACCGCCGACGGCCATGAGCGCGCGGTGCCGACGGTGCCCGGCCGCTGGCGCAACTTCTATGAGAACGTCGCTGACGCCCTGGCCAAGCGGGCCGAGCTGGCCATCAAGTTGCCGGAGGCCCGGCGAGTCATCGCCGTGCTGGACGCGGCGTTCAGGTCCGCTGAATCCGGGCAGGTCGTCCGTCCTGACATCCCGGCTCTGTGAAGCTCACCGCAGGGGCCGCAGAGCGATCAGGAGACAGGGGGCCCCTTGACCGTCCACGATCTCGTCCTCGTCGTCGCCCTCGGCCGTTGCCGTTGCTGATAACCGACGGCTGACTGCTTCCGTAGTAGCATTGAGGCACTGAGGACACGGAGGACGGCACGGCCGGACAATGTGGCGCCCCCGAAGAGGGTTTGCCTGGCCGGCCTGCCTTTCGCCGCATCATGCGAGAGACGACGTGGCTAAGCCCCCCTCACAGGCGCTCCCGGGCCTGCGCCAGCCGGCGGATGTGTTCCGGCGTGCTGCCGCAGCAGCCGCCGATCACCGAGGCGCCGGCCGCCACCAGTTGCGGCAGATAGCCGGCCATCTCCTCCGGCGTCTGCGCATACACCGTCTCGCCGTTCACCAGTTGCGGCAGGCCGGCGTTGGGTTTGATCCAGAGCGGCAGGTCGGTATTCTGCCGCAGGATGCGCGCGATCTCCACTAGGTCAGCCGGTCCGCGGCCGCAGTTCGAGCCGACCAGGTCGGCCCCGGCCGCCGCCAGTTCGTTGGCAGCCTGCGAGGGTGTGACGCCCATCATCGTGGCGTAGCCGCGCGCCCCCTTGTCGAACGTCAGGCAGGCCGCCACCGGCAACTCGCACGCCGTCCGGGCCGCCGCGACGGCGGCCGTCGCCTCTCCCAGATCGGTCATCGTCTCGATGACTATGCCATCGGCGCCGCCCTGCGCCAGCGCACTTATCTGCTCGGCAAAGACGACCCTCATCTCCTCCTCGGTCGCCGGGCCGAGCGGTTCCATGAACTCGCCGGTGGGGCCGACGGAGGCGAAGACGAGCGCCCGGTCGCCGGCGGCTTCCTTCGATATCTCGACGGCTCGCCGGTTGACCTCGGCCAGACGTTCCCCAAGGCCTGCCCGTTCCAGCTTCGGCCGGCTGCCGCCGAAGGTGTTGGTCAGGATGATGTCCGAACCGGCTTCCACGTAGGAGGCGGCCACGGCGCGGACGAGTCCCGGTTGCCCGAGGTTCAACCGCTCGGGCGCTTCCCCGGGCTCCAGGCCGCGCCGCACCAACTCCGTCCCCCACGCGCCGTCGGACAACAGGACGCGTCTCTCCGCAAGCAAACCTCGCCAGTCTCCCATAACCAGTGCCTCCCTCTGCAGCGAGTCAGCGAGCCGCATCGTACGAGCGGCGCCGTGGGCTTGTCAAGAAGGTCTGGTCGCGCTGCGCTCGGACGCCACACCTGCGCGCAGGATGCCCGGCAGAACGGGAAACGTGGCGCATCTGGTTGCAACTGCCGCCCCGGCGTGTAGGCTGGTACAGGTAGGGTGATTCCACCCCGGTTCCGCCAAAAGGCGTGTTGGGACAGCGAACGTTGCACAGGGAGGCAACAAGTATGCACGGGCGAAGGCCAGAGCACTGTGACCGCGTTTTCCGCTACTCTTTGAGCGGAGAGGGGGAGGACCTGCGCTTCGACGACTTCGAACTGACCGGGCCGCTGAAAGACTCCGAACTCGAGCAGACGCTCAGGCGTTATTTCGTCGGCCGGCGTCTTGCTGAGGTCTTCCCCACCGACATCCCATCATCCTGCTGCCCCGACGACGAAGATTGCCGCGATCACATTCTGCAGCACGTCCTCGAGGTCAAACGCCTGCTGCACCAGGGGATTTGACCACCTGCCGGGAGCCCGGGTATCCTGCGAGCGTTTCGTAAACTCCCAGAATTCAGCAGATCCAACATGACTCACACATTGAGCATTGACGGGACGGGCTTTCTGCTCGACACCGAGCCGTTCGACATGTGGGGCATCCGCCTGGCGAACGCACTGGAGAACGACCATGTCACCGCCTCGCTCATCCCGATGCTCGACGACTACCTCGAGTACGGGGTGAACACGTTCTCGGTCTTCCTCCAGGGCGGCTCCACGGGCGCGGCGAACCCTTTCGATGCCGACGGTGCCTTCACCGGCAACACCCGCCGCCACGAATGCAGCGACTTTTTCAAAGGGCGCGGCGAAGTCGAGGGGCTCTGCGAACGCAACCAGGTCATGGACCGCCTGGCGCGGCTCATTGAGGAGGCCGACGCCCGTTGCATAGTCGTCAACATTGGCGTCTTCTACCAGGCGCGCATCAACCAGCTCACCAACGATGCCGCTATCGTGGAGGCCGCGCGCAACGTGGCCCGCTGGCTGGCCGCCAAGGACTACCGTAACATCTTCATCGACCTGGTCAACGAATACGGCCATCCGGGGTTCAGTCGCCGGCCCATCTGCTACGGCCGCGCAGAGCGTAACGCCACCGATGGCGGCGACGAGCTGCTGGGGGTGTTTAAGGCCATCGTCCCGCACATCCCCGCCTCCATCAGCCCCTGCGGGAACGTGCTGCTTGACTTCCGTGAGGCCGACCTCGTCCTCATCCACACGCCGTTCCCCCCGGACGAAGTGCGCGAGCAGGTCGGACGGGAGGTGCCCGTTGTCATGAACGAATGGGGCCATGGCGATGTCTCCACGGACCCCGCCGTCCCGCGTGGCCTCTACACGCCTGAAGAGGTGGAGAAATGGCGCAGGACAGTTGAAACCATACGGAAAGACGGCGGCTATGCCTTCTACCACTCCCAGTGGAAGCAGCACCTGCTGGAGGACGGCGGCCCGCACTTCGAGATAGGCCCCCCCGGCGCCCAGCCGCAAGACCCTCCCGGCGGACAACCGTCCGAGCACTGGTACTTCGAGATGGTCCGCCGCATGCGCGGGCTGTGAGCGGCATATCCGGCGCCGGGCATCGAGTTTGACATCGGGACGTGCGCCCCAATAGACTGCGTGGCGGAAGACAACACGCGCATAGCTATCCCTCCACTGTCGGGTGCCGACGACGGTTCCGAGCAGGCAAGCGGATTTGCGACTGGTTGTTTGCGGTGACGGAGGACTCCATGGGCATCCGGCGTGCTATCATCGAGGAAAGATGCCGGCCGTTCGCGTACCTGCGAGCGGTGGCTGAGCGTCCGTACCCCGCGCTCTTGGAGAGCTCGGGGCATTCGGCCGGCTTCGGCCGATTCTCGCTGCTCTGCTGGGACCCCTTCCGTCGCGTGACCTGCTTTCCGGACGCGGTGGAGGTGGCCGACCTGCGCTCGGGCAAGGCCCGGACGGTGCGCGGCGAGCCGTTCCGGGTGCTGGCCCGGGAGTTCGACCGTTGTCGCCTGCGGACGCCCGAGGGCTTCGATCTGCCGTTCGCCGGCGGGGCGGTCGGCTATTTCTCCTACGACCTGCGCCACCGCATCGAGCGGCTGCCGCGCCTGTGTGAGTATGACCTGGACGTTCCCGGCTATACGCTGTGTTTCTACGACCGGGGCCTCGTGTTCGACCACGGGCGCGGGGTGACCGAGTGGGTAGGGCCCGCTGATGCCGCCCCCAAAGTCCCGGAACCTGCCCCGGCCGGGGAGCCGCCCCTTTTGCCCGCGACGGAGGTCCGGTCCAATTTCGGCCGCGCGGAGTACGTCCGCACGGTGCAACGCGTGAAGGACTACATCGCCGCAGGCGACATCTTCCAGGCCAACCTCTCACAACGCTTCAGCGCCCATTGCCCGGCCGACGGTCTGGATGTTTACGGGCGGTTGCGCCGGATGAACCCCGCGCCGTTCTCCGCTTATCTGCGCTACCCCGGTTTCGAGATACTCTCGTCCTCGCCCGAAAGGTTCTTGCTGGTAAACGCCGATGCCGTCACCACGCGGCCCATCAAGGGCACCCGGCCACGCCGGCCGGGAGACGCGGAGTTCAACCGGGCCATGGTCGAGGAGCTGAAGCGGTCTGCCAAGGACCACGCTGAACTGGCCATGATCGTGGACCTGGAGCGCAACGACCTGGGGCGGGTCTGCAGCTACGGCACCGTGCGCGTGCCGGAACACGCCGCGGTGGAGACCTACGAGACGGTCTTCCACCTGGTCTCTACGGTGACAGGACATCTCCACCGGGACAAGTACGACGAGTTCGACCTCATCAGGGCGACTTTCCCCGGGGGCTCGATAACGGGGGCGCCAAAGATACGCGCCATGGAGATCATCGAGGAGTTGGAGCCGCACGCGCGCAACGTCTATACCGGTTCCATCGGCTACATCTCCTTCCACGGGCGCATGGACCTGAACATCGCCATCCGCACGATGGTCAAGCAGGGGCGACGCATCTACGCCAATTTCGGCGGGGGCATCGTGGCGGACTCGGACCCTGAACTTGAATACGAGGAGACGCTGCACAAGGGGAAGGCCGTCCTGGAGACCCTGAACCCGGCCGTCTTCGAGCATTTCACGGGCGGCGAAGTCCGAGGCTGACCTGTACACGGGCCTTCCAGCGGCACGGCCCCGGCGACGCCGGCCAAAGCACCCGGTCCGACGCCCGGTCAGCATGTCAAAGAGCAAATGGGTTCGTTTCGCAAAAAACCCCCGATGCGCCCAAATCGGACAGTAACGCCCGAATGGGCCGCCTCACGGACGCTTCGCGTGTTAGCGGTGTCATGGACCCGTTCGGGCCTCCCGGAGGCATCGGTCTGCCGGTGTCTACATTCCGTGACCATTACCGGACCACATGATATACTATACGTGTATGGCGTTGATGTCAAGCCTGTTTCTGCGGCGGGGCTCCGGAAAGGGGTTTCAGGCCTGTCGAGGAGGATTCCTGTGCGGATTCCGGCAAGCCTTTCCAGAGCTGCCTGCTACACCGGCGAGCGATCTATCACGCCGGACCCAACGATACGGGGGGCGCCCTTGTGGGCCCTGGTGCATTGCCCGTTCGCCGTACGGCGAAGGGCGGGCTCCGGTTCTCCCGCTACCATCGCGCTCCCGGGCTCAACCTTTCTCTCTGCCCACATTTCGCGGTGACAGGCCCGGCGGGGCGGTCGCTCAGTCCGGCTCAGGGATGCCGCTGCCGACTTCTTTCTCGATCTCACGGATAAGGTTGAGGGAGATGTCGTGGCGCCCGCCGACGTAGTCCGTTTTCAGCCACGTGTCCACGTAGTCGAGTATCTCGAAGATACCCGACGTCTTGCCGCCCAGGCACAGTACGTTCGAGTCGTTGTGCTCGCGGGTCATGCGCGCCATGTAGGTGCTGGTGACCAGGGCCGCGCGGATGCCGCGCACCTTGCTGGCGGCGATGGACATGCCGATGCCGGTCGAGCAGATGAGGATGCCGCGGTCGTATTCGCCCCGCGCCACCGCGCCGGCCACCCGGCGGGCGTAGTTGGGGTAGCGGACGATCTCCTCGGACTGCGAGCCGATATCCTCCACCTCGATGCCCTTCTCCTTCAGCAGCTTGACAATCTCGACTTTGGCGTGGTAGCCGCCGTGATCGTTGCCGATGATGACGCTCTTCACCATCTTGTGCCTCCCGTCTCTATGCGAACCGCGTGTTCGGGCGCGCGACCTCGAACATGCGGTGAGCCAGTTCGGTTATCTTGATCGTGGCCATGCCCTTGACGTGCGAATGGACGGTATCGTTGAAAGGGGCCGTCCAGTGTTCAGGAATGCCCCGGGTGCCCAGGGCGCAGCCCATGATCGAGCCTACGGTCGCGCCCGTGCAATCGGTGTCCAGCCCGCACATGACCGTGATGCCCAGGGTGCGCGTGAAGTCGCCGCCGCCCATCAGCAGCCCGGTCAGGACGATGGCGGCGTTGGGGATGCAGTGGTTGAACTTTTTCGCTTCCTCGGGCCATCTGTCGAGGATGGCGCGGTTGACCTCCTGCCATTCGTCGGCCTGTCCGCACCTGTCCCTGACGAAACGTATCATCTCGGAGAACCGGGAACGGGGCGGCACGTATTGCGCGGCCGTTTCGATGGCGCGAGCGGGGTCGCCGTGGGCCAGAGTTTCGGCCATCAGCACGGGGAAGAAAATGCCCGAGTAGATGCCGTTGCGGACCTGGGAGTTGACCGCGTCCTTGTAGCCCATGCGTGCGGCCAGGGCGGGGTTGGCCGGGGCGCCCCAGCCCCAGGGGTCGCAGCGTATCTGCGCGCCCAGCGACTGGCGGCACGCGTTGCCGAAGATGGCGGTGTGGGGGGGCTTGATGCCGAAGCTGTAAGTGCGGAACAGGTTGCGGCCGGAGGCGTGCAGAGGGGAGATGGGCACCAGGTTCACAAGCATCTGCGCGGCCTGCTCCGAGGTGAACTGCGGGCCGTGCTGTTCCAGCACCCGCTGGCTGACCATCGCGTACAGGATGTCGTCGTCGGGCTGGACGGCGTGGAAGTGGCCTTTCGTCTGGCTGTTACGCCAGCCCTGCTCGAAGAACTTGCAGTCGGGCAGTTGCTCCACGTCCAAGTCGTCCGGGACGGGGTTCATGTAATCCGCCAGGGGCCAGGAACCGACGGCCTCCAGCACTTCGCGTATCGTTTCCGGCCAGGTGGTGCCCTCCAGCGGCTTGCCGAGCTGGCAGCCGGCGCAGCGTCCCTGCCAGGCCGCCAGCAGCCTGTCGGCCAGTTCATCCTCGCTCCCCTCGAAGCGCGCATGCGCCTCGGGGTCAGGGAAACCCGCGGAGATGGTCTCCCAGTCACTCGGTTCCTCGTAGGGGAAACCAGCAGGGGAGGGTCGCGTCCACCAGTCCTGCTGAAGTTCGATAAGGGCGTCCAGGGATCCCGCCGCCGTGACGTCATCGAGCTCCCGCAGAAGCGCTTCTTCGTCATGGCCCTCCTCGGCCATCTGGGACGCATCCGTCTTGAGGGCTTCCAGCACAAGTTCATGGATGGGATGCATTGCGCGGCTCCGTGCAGGTGTGTCAGTTTTTAGCGGCGACGGCTCGATGGGCCAGTTCGCAGACGTGTTCGACGCTCAGGCCGGCCCTTGCCAGGATCTCCGACAGGGCGCCGGACTCACCGAAGCGGTCCGGTATACCGCAACGAAGCACCGGCACCGGCCGGCTCGCGCAGACCGACTCGCAGACGGCGCTGCCCAGTCCGCCGTAGATGTTGTGCTCTTCGACGGTGACGATGGCGCCGGTTTCCCCGGCGCAGCGGGCCACCAGGTCGTCATCAAGCGGTTTGAGTGTGTGCATGTCCACGACCCGGGCCGCGATGCCGTCTTCGGCCAGGGCGTCAGCCGCCCGCATGGCCATCTGCACCATCGGTCCCGTGCCGACGATTGTCACGTCCGAGCCGTCCCGCAGGACGATGCCCCTGCCGATCTCGAAAGGATGGTCGGGGCCGTAGTCCTCGGTCACCTCGGCTCGCGAGAGCCTCAGGAAGACCGGCCCCTCGTGCTCCGCGACAGCGCGAACGGCCATCCTCGTCTCCGTGATGTCAGAAGGCACCACGACGGTCATGTGGGGTATGGCGCGCATGACGGCCAGGTCCTCAACCGACTGGTGGCTGGCCCCGTCGGCGAAATCGGACAGGCCGGCATAACCGCCCGCCAGTTTGACGTTCAGCCGGGGGTAGGCCACGTGCGCCCGCACGGGATCACCGGCGCGCATCGAGAGCAGGAACGCGAACGTGCTCACGAACGGTATGTAGCCCGTGGCTGCGAAACCCGCCGCTGCGCTGACCATATTCGCCTCGGCCACGCCGAAGTTGAAAAATCGCTCGGGATACTTTGCGGCGAAGTGGAGGGTCTGGGTCGAGCTGCTGACATCGGCGTCCAGCACGACTATCCTGTCGTTTTCCGCGCCCAGTTCGACCAGCGTCTCCCCGAAGACGAGTCTCTGTGGTTTTTCCATCAGCATCCCTCCCGCAGTTCGCGTCTCGCGGTCTCGTAGTGTTCGGGTTCGATGCGTTTGCCGTGCCACGCCGCCAGCCCTTCCATGAAGGAGACCCCCTTGCCCTTGACGGTGTTGGCCACCACGGCGCGGGGGCCACCCCGCGCACCGCGCGCGCTGCAGAGGGCTTCATAGACGCTCTCGCAGTCGTGTCCGTCACACTCCCGCACGTCCCAACCGAAGCCGCGCATACGGGCGACCACGTCGGTGAGGGGCATTATCTCCTCGGTCGGGCCGTCAAGCTGGACGTAGTTGCGATCAATGATGACGATAAGGTTGGAGAGCTTCCACTTGCTCGCGGCCATGAAGGCTTCCCAGTTCTGGCCTTCCTGCAGTTCGCCGTCGCCGACCAGCACGTAGACCCTGTAGTCCTTGGCGGCCAGACGCGCGGCCAGCGCCATGCCCACACCGACGGACGTGCCCATGCCCAGCGAGCCCGTGGACATCTCCACGCCGGGCGTTTTACGCATGTCCGGGTGACCCTGCAGGATGGAGCCGGTGCGGCGGAGGGTCTTCAGCTCCTCTTCGGGGAAAAAGCCCTTCTTCGCCAGCGTGATGTAAAGGGCTGGAGCTGCGT
>PUMJ01000023.1 GCA_003551305.1 Candidatus Brocadiaceae bacterium | reverse complement strand
TGGCTGCAACGCAACTGGCGACCGCTGGTGATGATGAACTTTGCGCTACTTATTACCGCGCATTGGCTTGGCTTTACACCGCCTAACCTGCCCGGAGAGCAAGTCGAGCGTTTGCTGATGATCGTCCAAGTCGGGCTTGGCGGGTACGTCATCGGGCGGTCTGCCGAGAAGTGCGTCAAAGCGTACAAGGGCTAACGCCCCGCATAAGGTGCCCAAAATGAGTAAGATCACACCCATTTCGGGTAAGAAAGTGGAGATGTGTCAGTATTGCGGGCTTGTCCCGCAGTCTGAGCATCCGGGGTATTACTGCCCGCGAATTGACTCGTTCGGGTGGGCGGAAGGTGAACTACAGGTGCAGTATGTCGATTTAGCGACATGGCACAACTACACGGAGGTGATGCGTGCCCGACAAGCTAACGCCGGACCATCTGACGAAGCTACTTGAGTACTGCGACACCGAGTGTCAAGCAAGCTACATTAAGGCGGTCATCCAGCACGACGGCATGCGGGCAGCGTCTCGCGCCTTGGGCGTGCATGACAGCACCATCGTCAAGTGCATCAAGCGTGCGCGGAGAAACGCGGCGCGACGAGGGTATGCGCCAGAGTATGGCATGACCCGAGAAGTCCCTGACGGGTTCTACGCCGATGGCGTATCGACGTATTACAAAGCAACGCCCGACCAGCCGGCGCAGTGGGTAAAGTCAAAAGCAGACAAAGACCGCCAGCGCGGACTGATGCTCGAAGCGGTCAAGGCAGTCGCGCAAGAGTATCGCGGGACGTCTGCACGCATAGCAGCGCCACGCAGGACCGACGCCGACCTGATGTCGGTCTACCCGCTGGGAGATCCACACATAGGGCTGTACGCATACTCAAAAGAGACCGGGGTTGACTTCGATCTTGAGATCGCGCAGCGCAACCTGATCGCAGCAGCCGACCGCGTCATCGACGCAGGCCCGGACGCCGAAACCGGCATCATCCTGTCGCTCGGTGACTTCTACCACGCTGAGACGTCCGAAAACCGTAGCGTTAATGGCGGTCACAGTTTCGACGTAGACACGCGCTGGTCCAAGGTCATGCTTGCGGGCATCATGACTATGCGCCGCATGATTGACCGGGCGCTGGATAAACACAAGCACGTGATCGTCCGCTGCAACGCCGGTAACCACGACCCGCATATGTCGCCGATGCTCGCAATCGCGTTGCAGATGTACTATGAAAACAACCAGCGCGTGCTGGTAGATACGTCACCGGCTTACTATTGGTTCCATCGCTTCGGCAGGGTGCTGATCGGATCGACGCATGGCGACCAGTGCAAGCCAGCCGACCTGCCCGCGATCATGGCCGATGAAGTAGCGAGCGACTGGGGCGAGTCACGGTTCCGCTACTGGTACACCGGCCACATCCACACGACAAACAAAACCGAATACCGCGGCGTGGTGTGGGAGTCCTTTCGTACCCTGGCCGGGCGTGATGCTTGGCACGCAAAGAAAGGCTACAGCGCCGGACGGGACATGTATGCGATCACTCATCATCGCGAAGAAGGGGAGATAGAGCGCCATCGTGTGGACGTTTCCACGTTGCCTTGATCGCTATCTCTGCGAAGTCCGCCTCGTTATCGTCTAGCCTTTGCTGGTAGGCGGTAGCAAGGCGGATCGCTTCGTCCTTATCGCGATGCCAGCCTTCCACCCGGCTACCGCTTTCGCCTACCGTGTACGCCCAACCGCCTTTGACTCGCCGCAGGTTCACAGCACGACCCACATGATTAGACCGGCTTGCGCGAGCATCCAAAGGCTCAACGCCAGCGTACACAGCGCGACAAGTACGGCAACCGCCACTTCCTTATCGTCTTTGTTCATGACCTTTCACCTTCTGCAAGGATGGCGCAGTTATGGTCTGCTGCTTTCCGCACTGGCAGAAAATCGCACGTAATTGCCCATCGTTTCCACGATCATTTTGTCACCTTGTTTGTGTGTTTGCCATCTCGCCGACGCACAGCGCGATTGAAGCGCAGATATCTCGCCAGCTGGGCGTCCGTCAGCTGACCTTCGTGCCAAAGCAAGCGAGCAAACACATACTTCTGCGTCGCCATGCTCCAACCCGTCGTGTGCAGATCGCGCCTGTATCGCCAGACTTCTCCCGGCCAGGCGTTGAGCTGCTCTCGCCAGTACGCAACATGCCTGTCAACATCCTGCTCCTCGAACAACGTATACTGCATGTCCATTTCGATGCACCTGTTTGTAAAGCGCCCGCCGCTATACACCGCAGCGCATAAAGCTAAGTTATTCGCCGCATGGTATATCGTCGTGGCCCTCCAGTGCTTCGCGCAGTATCTCGCGTATTAGTTCATGGCTCGCACCTTGAAACGTTAGTCCACCGGCTCGGTTGATCGACTTTACGAGCTTTTCGTTATCTACCTCCAACTCAGACACGCGGGCGCGGAGGGCGTCGAGCCGCTTGTACTCGTCCATGCTGATCGTTATTAGCTTCGCTTCACTCATCGTCTTGCTCCTCTTGATGGGCAGGCCAGTAATGCTCGCACTCCGCATCTTTCCCCGGCACGCGGGCAAACCAGCTTTGCCGATCTTGTGCAGGAGACAGATACCGCCAGCATTTCAGGCGAGCAACGCACCCTCCTCCCGCGCACTTCGTGATGTCTGCCATCTACTTACGCTCCTCGATCAACAGCCAAGCGGCAGCGCAGTACACAATAGCGCCCAGCAGCTCGGC